>JBAUNL010000484.1:0-19928 GCA_049579205.1 Rhodomicrobium sp.
CTCCAGCCGGCCGAACCAAAGACGGACGTCGAGCTCTATTATGATGAGCGCGTCGGCAAAGAGCCGGGGTCGAGCGTGACGGCACTCGCTCTTTACGACGATTACTGCCAATGGTGCGAAGCGAAGGGCAAGCAACCCCTCGGCTTGCCGATCTTCACGCGGCGGTTCAGCGATCTAGGCGTGCAGAAGGCAAAGGTCGCGGGCCGCATCCGCTATATGGACGTGAGGCTCCTCTTTGGCGCCGGCGACGACGGGCTGCGCGAGCTTTACGCGGTGTCATAGAGACTAAGCGTAGGTATTCCTAAATGCCTGAGGGAAAGCGACCACGATCACTTTCCCTCCGGAACCCAAGTCCCAGGGCGTCACTGACCGGCATCAGGGAAGAAGAGCTGCTGCCCGTCAATCCTGTAGGATGCGAGGGCGGCCTGCCCATCCTTGGATATGAGCCAATCTATGAAGGCTTGGCCATCAGCGTGGTTCACTGAGGGATACTTCGCCGGGTTGACGAGGATGACCCCATACTGATTGAACAGCCGCTTATCGCCTTCCACCAGGATCGCAAGGCCGTTTTTGTTCTTGAATGAAATCCAAGTTCCACGGTCCGACAGCACATAGGCGCCGGCTGCGCTCGCCATATTGAGCGCCGCCCCCATGCCCTGCCCTATCACCCTATACCAGGCCGGTTTAGTCAGGGCTGGATCGAGGCTCGCTTCCTTCCACAGCGCAAGCTCCGCGATATTGGTTCCGGATTTATCTCCACGGGAAATGAACAGACTCCGCTTTGCGGCCACGGCTTGAAAGCCCTTCAAAATGTCAGTGCCCTTTGCATCGGCAGGGTCGGCTGTCGGACCTACAAGAACGAAATCATTAAACATGACGCCGAAACGCTTCACGCCGTAGCCTTCGGCCACGAACTTCTGCTCTTGTTCCTTCGCATGGACAAAGAGCACGTCAGCATCTCCCCTGCGGCCCGTCTCCAGCGCCTGCCCAGTTCCTTGAGCGACCACATGCACCTGGATGCCGGTTTTCGCCGTGAAGAGCGGGAGAATGTGTTCAAACAACCCCGAGTCTTGCGTGGATGTTGTCGACGCCACAACGATGGTGCCGGCAAAAGCGGGGGCAACCGCAAGAACTGCGGTCAAGAAGGCGATGTGAACCGCCCTCAAGAGTTGGTTCCTCCTTGTCACGGAAAGGCGGTCCTTGCAGGCTATGCGGTAGCGCGGGCGCGAATGGCATGATCGGCAAGGGTCTTGCCAAGCGACCAAACGGCGCCGGGCACCTTATGTGCTGCCGCAATCGTGGCCTCGAAAGCGTCTTCGATCCACTCACAATCTTCATCTGTGATGGTAAGGGCGGGAAGAAGCTTAACGGTGTGGCTGGCGTGACCAGCAACCTGCACCAGGATCTTATGTTCTTTGAACAGTGGGATTGTGATCATCTGGCAGAACAGGCCTGCATTCGCGGTTTCGAGCGCATGCCAGGACATCTTCAGCGCAAATGACTTCGGAGCGCCGAACTCAACCCCGATCATAAGACCGCGTCCGCGTACGTCCTTCACCAGTTCGTAGCGCTGCATGAGGCTTCGGAAAAACTCAGTCAGCCTCTCGCCGCGTATGGCCGCATTCTCGATTACCTGCTCGTCCTCCAGCACATCGAGCGTCGCAAGTCCCGCCGCCATGGCGAGATCATTTTTCGCAAAAGTGGAACCGTGAACGACGGCGCGATCCATGCGATTGAAGAGCTCGTCATAAATCCATTTGCGGGTAAGCACGGCCCCGACTGGCACCTGTCCACCGGACAAGGCTTTCGCAAGAAGAACGATGTCAGGCTCGGCCCCCCAGTGCTGTACCGCGATGAACTTGCCGGTCCGGCCCATCCCCGTTTGGATTTCATCCGCGACGAAGAGTGTCCCGTATTTGCGGCAGAGTTCCTGTACGCCTTTGAGGTAGGTGGCGCCCGGGATGTTGACCCCTTTCCCTTGAATCGGCTCCACGAAAAAGCCAGCGATCTTTTTCGTTTTCAAAACATCCTCGAGCGCGGTCAGGTCGTCGAAGGGGACCTGAACACAGCCGGTCAAGAAGCCTTCGAAACCCTTACGAAAAATTGCGTCGCCATTGAGGGAGAGCGAGCCGTAGGACAAACCGTGAAAGGCGTGACCGCAATATGCGATGTCTTCGCGCCCTGTAGCCGCGCGCGCGAACTTGATCGCGGCCTCGACGCATTCCGTGCCGGAATTTGCGAAAAATACCTTTTCAAGATGGGGAACGTATCCAAGCAGACGTTCGGCAAGGATGCCGGCCAAGGGAGAGACGTCCATCTGCACTAGATTGGGCAATTCGCCATCTAGCACCTGCGTCAACGCCTCGCGAATGCGAGGATGGTTCCGGCCGATGGCGAATACGCCCCAGCCACTCAGGAGATCGAGATATTTCGCGCCTTCCCGGTCCCAAAGATATTGGCCCTTGCCGCGAACGAAACCGGCATTGAAGCCGATCGTCTTGAGCACGCGAACCATTTGCTCATTCATGTGGCGCGTATGAAGTGAATAGCGCTCGGCTTCGCGGTCACTGTACAAGCTCTGCATGTCAACGCTCATGCCTCAGGCCTCCTCATACGCAACCGGGAACCGACATACAGCCTTATCGCTTACTTAGTGGAATGGTCATCATCTCAAAGGGGGAGCGGTGGTGTAAACTTGCCATTGGGCGTAGAAATTCCACATTGGCGTAAGATTACAACGGCCACGCAACACGGCGGGAGCGCAAGTAGCATGAAACTTTTCTTGGCCGCGGGCTTGATGAGCCTGCTTCCAATCACGGCGGCTTTTGGGCAATCACCTGCCGGCGAATGGATGGTGAAGGACGGCACTGCCCACATCCGCGTCGTCCAATGCGGAGACGCTTTTTGGGGCGTCATTTCCTGGACCAAGGGCCCTCCAGGGAAAGACGTAAACAACCCCGATCCGGCAAAGCGCGACCGCTCGGTCATGGGCATGCCTATCTTGATCAACATGCATCCTGGGGAGGGACAATGGGACGGCGAGGTCTATAACGCAGAAAACGGCGAGACCTACACATCTCACATCAGCATGCAGGGACCCGATACGCTTAAGATCGAAGGCTGTGTGTTGGGCGGTCTTATCTGCGGCGGTGAAAACTGGAAGCGTGTCGCGCTGCCCAAAAATCACCCTTCCGATCAGGCTGTGTGTTCGGGCGTTTCTAAATAAGCGGGCTTGGGTTCCGGTTCTTCCTCGACCTTGACGGGATGACGCGGCGGCCCCATCAGCAATGGCTGGAACAGCACGGCCGCCGCCATCGTACAGCCAAGCGCAAGGGCCAGTAGCCTGCCCATGCTGGCGTTGCCGGGATAGTCTGAAAACATCAAGCTTCCGAAGGCCACCGCTGTGGTCATCCCGCTGAAAAACACGGCTCGAGTCAGAGGCGAGGAGAGCAGCCCCGTCCGTCCCTCGCGCCAGGCCATGATGTAATAAATTTTGAACGCCACCCCGACGCCTAACAGCACAGGCAGCGCTATGATGTTCTCGAAATTCAAGGGCATGCCGATGATGACGGTGAGCTCGAGGGTCACGGCAGCGGCAAGCAGCAGCGGAAAGAGAGTGAGCGCAACATCCCGGATACGGCGCAAGCTCAACCAAAGCAGGAAGGCGATCGAAAGCAGCGCCCATATTCCAGCTTCTATAAACGCCCATTTGATTGTCTGGCCGGCCATGACAACGCCGACAGCCTCACCGGCGGCATTCGGAGCGACCTTCATTACGGCGTCCACGAAGCGGTAAAGGAAATTGGGGTTGTTTGGATCGCCCCGCGGGACGACCGAGACTCGTGCCTCGCCATTGCGGCTTATCCAATCCGAGACAAGGTCCGGGGGAAGGTCGCTGAGCGTAATCTTTTCAGGATTCAAGCTTTGCCGGATGCTATTCAAGGTAAGTTTAAGGGGTTCAATAGTCGCGGCGTCAGCCCTCGCGCGCGCAACCGGGCTCGCCTTTGCAAGGTTTGAAAGGGCAGCCGATAGCCGCATCGCTGCCTTTGCTCCGGGTGTTCCCTGCGACCGGGCTGCGAGCACGCTCAAATAGTTGGCCGTATTTTCGAGACTGCTTATAGTCTGAGCGTCGGTCGGGGGAGGCTCGACATGCTGCGGGTTGAGAACGGGGTTTAGGGAGCTCGCGGCCTGGTGAATGAGCGCGAGTTTGGTATCCTGATTTTCGGGGACAAAGCTGCTCAACGTCATTGCCTTGGCGACTTCAGGCAACGCGCTGACCTTCTTGGCCAGGGCATCTGCATCTGCCAGAGAAGGCGTGAGCACCTCGATCGTCTGACCCGTAGCTTCTGGATCTTTCTGTAATTTCAGATAGGTCGCCACCGATTCAACGCGCGGATTGCGCAGGTCCATCGGGTTGATGTCAAAGCGAAGCCAGTAGAGAAGGGGCAGGCCTGCGATGACGACGCAAACGGTGCCGATAAGAATGGCTTTCCGGTGGCGTTCAAGGAAATCGTCAACTGGCGCCAGAAATGCATAACCAAGCGGACGCCGTTCCGCCGGCGGATTAAGCAGCCGAAGCATCGCGGGTAGGACCGTTATGCTCATCAAAAAAGCCACGATCATGCCGACGCCTGCTACCTCGCCTAGCTCGGAAAGGCCCTGATACGAGGTGGGCGTGAACGATGCGAAGCCTGCCGCGGTGGCTGCTGCTGCTAGGGCCAACCGGTTTCCTGTGTTGGAGGCGGTTCGGACAAGCGAAGCGAAGAGATTATTATGCTCAAAACGTTCGGCGCGGTAGCTCACGCTGAACTGGAGGCCAAAATCAACTCCGATCCCAACGAAAAGCACAAAGAAAGCCAGCGAAATGGGGTTGTATGCCCCGACCAAGAGAAGGCCGAGCGCTCCGGTTATGAAAAGGCCGGTGAACAGGCTCACGAATACGGCAATTATGATGCGTGCCGAATGCAGCGCGAGCCACAGTATAAAAAGAACCGCGCAAAGTGTGAGCGCGGCATTAAGCGCCGCTCCATGCTGCAAAGTGCTGAAATCGTCGTCCGCAAGGGGCGTTGGGCCCGTTAACAGAACCTTGACGCCATGCTCCGAGAGATTGAGCTCATCCGCTGTTCGATGAACTGCGTCCGTGGCCTCCCGGCCCGGTTCCAGCGCTTGGTAATCGAGAACAGGAAAGATCTCGACGAATTGCCGGAGTGCCCGCTTTTCGGGGGGCTGGCCTGACAAAAATTCCCGCCAACTGAACCAGGCAGGTCGATGTGCAATGGCGTTGTCGATTGCGTCCGCCAGCGAATTGAACTGCGGGGCGAGGCTGTCCAGCGAAATCCGATGGGCTTGGACCCCGCGCAAGCTCAGGGAAATTGCGCTCATGACGCCGCGCAAGCTCGGATCGGCGGCGAGCGGCGCGAGCAGGCTGCTGGATCGGGAGAGCTCGCTCAGTGAGTTCTTGAGCTCGGTTTCCGATAGGAAAAGCAGGCCGTTCCGCTCAAAAAAGGGACCGCCGGAAATCTGCTGGGCACTTTTAAAATATTTGTGTTCTTGGTTGAGCCTGCGAGTAAGCCTTTGCGCCGCGTCCTCGGTCAGTTCCGCTGTTGGCCCCTCGACAACAGCCAGGATCATCGTTTCCTGGTCCTGGAACGCGTGCTCGTAAGCGATCTCATGCTGGCGCCACGGAAGGTTGGGCGAGATCAGCTTATTGATATCAGTGTTGACCTGGAACTCGTTGAAAAGATAATACCCGGAGGCCGATGCGAGGATGATCGCAACCGCGAGCACCACCAGTGCATGGCGGGCGCACGATTCTACGGTAATGACGAGAAGTCTTTTAAACATCAGCTACCGCTGAGCGCTGGAGTAATTGCCGGGTCCTTGCCCAGAAAGATAGTGGCGGAGTATGGGTGGGACCGGTGAAGAAGCTCTGATGATGAACTGGCCGTTGCTGGCTGTGTTCCGGGGGTCCGCGCCAAACTCTCCTAGCTCCGGCCCAGCAACCTCGTTCCTGCATAGCATCCGCACCACAGCTATCTGTTGTAAATAAGGCACAAATATGCCTTTGACCCCTGATATTGCAACTAAACAATTGTAAACAAACGCCTTTCCAGAAAAACCATAAGCAATTCGCCTTCTAACAAAGAGGGGACTGCTGTAGGGAACATTTAGCCTAACGTATAATGCAATGTGGCGAATGGCAAATACCCATTCTAGGCGATGGAGCTTGTTTTCCCATTGCGGCAAAAAAGGTTACAAATCTTCGCCCTCGGATCTTGATCACCTGGCTAGCAGAAAGTGCTGATCCATGGCGGGCGGACCGCCATTTTGCGTTGTTATGGCCCCTTTCTCAGCCATGAATTCGAGTTGGGCAAATAGTGAGAGCGCCGCGGCCCGGGTCAGCGAGGGGTCAAGACCGGCATAGATACGCGTTACCATTTCACTAATCGTATGAAGCCCGGTTCGCAGGCAGTCTATAATTTGGCTCTCACGCCAGTAACGATGGAACATCAAGGCCTTCACATATCGCTGAGGCTCACGAATCGGTCCGCCATGGCCGGGAAAGTAGATGACTGGTTCTTTGCGTTCGAGAAGCCGTTCCATCGAACGCATGTAGCTGGCCATATTGCCTTCTGGCGGAGCAATGACGCTGGTGTTCCAGCCCATGACGTGATCGCCGGAAAGAAGGATATTCTGAGCTGGAAGAAAAAAGCATAGATGATCGGGAGCGTGGCCTGGTGTGTGAATGGCCATAGCTTCCCACCCAGTACCAGCGACCCTACTCTCATCTTCAATTGCCAAATCGAACTCGACCGGGACAACAAAGCTCCGCCCAGATGGACCATTGGCCCCAATAGAAGCGCCATTAGCCTGGCGCGCCATTCCGGCGGTTACGGCGCCGGTTCGTTCGCGCAATGCCGCAACCGCGCCGCTGTGATCGCCGTGACAGTGAGTGACAAGGATGTGAGTAATGGTCTCGCCTTCGAGGGCGTCGAGAAGCACGTCGATCTGATCCGCAGCATCTGGCCCCGGATCCACGACGGCAACCTCACCCTCGCCGATTACATAGAGATTGGTGCCCTTGAAGGTGAAAGGGCCAGGATTCCGGCACACGATCCGCCGCAGTCCCGGCGCGACCTGCTCCAGGGCCCCATATTTGAAGTCCATCTCGCGGGAGAATGGCAGCGGTTTCGCAGGTTCGGTGCTCAAAATGCCGTCTTTCACATTTCCTTACCGGCCATGACATTTAGCGATCATAGACGTTTGTCAAACGCCATAGCGGCTTCATTATCAATGCCGGGTTACCGGCAGCACCCGATAAGTCCAATTCTACCGTTGCACGATGCACTGCAATTTAAGGCATCTCATAATATATGAACGTGAAGGAATAGGCGAAGGGAGCAAAAGCCTTGAGAAACGACCCATTCGTCGCTGTTGATGGCTATATTGAGCGACTGTTCGCCCAAGAGGACAGCACGCTCAAGGCCGCGCTCAAGGATATGCAGGAAGCAGGCCTTCCCGACATTAGCGTGTCCCCGGTCCTCGGCAAGTTTCTCTATCTTCTTGCAAAGCTGAGAGGCGCGCGGCGCATTTTGGAAATCGGCACTCTTGGCGGCTACAGCGCCATTTGGCTCGGCCGCGCTTTGCCTGAAGACGGCTTCATGATCACGATCGAAGCCGACCCTCTCCATGCAAAGGTAGCGCGCCGCAACCTCGCCAGGGCAATGCTGCTCGGCACGGTCGAAGTGCTGGAAGGTCCCGCGCTTGAGGTGCTGCCAAGGCTCCTCGCCTCGGGAGAAGCAACCTTCGACATGATCTTCATCGATGCGGACAAGGAAAGCTATCCCGAATATCTTGAGTTTGCGATCAAATTGTCGCGTCCGGGGACACTGATTGCAGCCGATAATGTGATCCGCGGTGGCGCCGTGCTCGATCCCGCTTCCGTTGTTTCGGATTCGATGGTTGCGGGCGTTGTTCGCTTCGCAGGGCTGCTCGCGAAAGACCCGCGCGTGGAGGCGACGGAAATGCAGTGGGTTGGTGTGAAAGGGCACGACGGTCTGGCTCTTGCGCTCGTTAAACCGCAGCCGTGAGCCTTACGAGGGCATCCGAAGCTCTCCTCAGCACCACCTGAAATCAAGAAGTCCTCGAAATTCTCATCTGACCTGCCTTTGCGCCGTCATTAGCTTGACTTTCGTGATTGCAGTGGCCTAGTAACAGTCGGAAATTCAAGCGCGCCCATTACTTTCGCGATCGGATTTGCATGTCCTCCCCAGACGACGGCGAACAGGACAGAGGCATAGCCTCGGAGTCGAACGAGCGTC
The DNA here is from genome assembly GCA_049579205.1 of Rhodomicrobium sp. Lineage (GTDB taxonomy): Bacteria > Pseudomonadota > Alphaproteobacteria > Rhizobiales > Rhodomicrobiaceae > Rhodomicrobium. The sequence goes on from JBAUNL010000484.1 coordinate 8,322, forward strand.
TGAAGGAGCGGCTGCGCAAGCTTGAGCAAAAGCTCGAACCGCGGGATAATGAGCGGGGCGCCCTATCTGAAGAAGAGCGCCTGCGCAGAAGCTCGGCGCTTGGCAAAGCGTTCAGGCTTTCGACCGAGCTTGTAGCGGGTGTGTTCGTCGGGGGTTTTTTGGGCTGGCTCCTGGATCGCCTACTCGGGACGCTCCCTCTGTTTCTGGTGATATTTCTTCTGTTAGGTATCGCTGCCGGGTTCATGAATGTCATACGCGCGGCGCGCGAGATGAGCGGGAAGTAAGAGGCAGGGCGGAGTGTCAGCTTCGCCAGGGGTGATATGGTCGATTGGTTGTTCATAAGCGCGGCGCATGCGGCCGGTGTGGATGAAGGCGGTGCGCATCATGCCTTCAACCCCATGCATCAGTTCATCATTCACCGCTACGTTCCGCTTAAAATATTCGGGTATGATGCGTCGTTTACGAATTCGTCGCTGTGGATGGTGATGGCGACGACCGCTGTCACGGCTTTTCTCATCTTCAGCATGCAGCGAGCCTCCCCAATCCCGAATCGCATGCAATCGCTGAGCGAAGTCACTTACGAGTTCGTGGCGAACATGGTGCGCCAAAATGCGGGGAGCGCCGGGATGCGCTATTTCCCAGTAATATTCACAATTTTCATGTTCGTGCTTGCACTGAACCTGCTTGGAATGATTCCGCTACCGGGGCTCGGGCAGTTTACGGTAACAAGCCATATCATCATCACCTTCGCTCTAGCTTTATTCGTGTTCCTCGGGGTGACGCTGATCGGCATTTTCAAGCACGGCTTCCGCTTCTTCAAGCTATTCCTGCCCTCTGGGGTGCCCATCTGGCTCTTGCCGCTAATCACAGTTATTGAGATTATTTCCTATTTCACCCGCCCGGTCAGCCTTTCAGTCCGTCTTTTCGCGAACATGATGGCGGGGCACACGATGCTTGCCGTCTTCGCCAGCTTCGTGATCGGGCTTGGAATTCTTGGCGGCTGGGTTCCTTTCCTCTTCATGGTCCTGCTGATGGGCCTCGAAATATTAATCGCATTCCTGCAAGCCTATGTCTTTGCAGTATTATCGTGTATCTATCTCAATGATGCGCTGCACGCGGCCGAACATTAACCACCGTTATCACCCCTCAAGTAACCGCCACTCATCAAATCAGTAGGAGAAACAGTCATGGATCCAACAGCAGCCAAGCTTATAGGGGCCGGCCTTGCCTGTTCCGCCCTTATCGGGGCCGGTATCGGCATTGGCAGCATTTTCGGTAATTTCTTGCAGGGCGCCCTACGGAACCCTTCGGCGGCACCTGGCCAATTTCCGAACCTCCTTCTTGGATTTGCCCTTGCGGAAGCCACCGGGCTCTTCGGCCTGGTGATTGCGCTCATTCTGTTGTTCGTATTCTAGTAACGAGAGCTGCGGCGCCTGAAGCGCCGCCCATTATATAGACGGGTGAATAAATGCCCCAACTGCAACCGGCTGATTTTGCTCCGCAGCTGTTCTGGCTTGTGATCATTTTCACGCTTTTTTATTTCGCTCTGTCTTACCTCGCCCTCCCGCGCATCGAACGGGCACTCGCCGATCGCAGGGCAAAAATCGGGAACGATCTGCAGGGCGCACGCGAAGCTCAAACACTTGCCGAGCAGGAAGCAGCCCATTACGAGGCGCTTATTGCGTCGGCTAAGGCGAAGGGGCAAGCAGGCATTCGTGCCTCCCGCGATAAGCTCGACGAAGAGCTGAACAGCAAGCGAGGGGACCTTGACCGGGAGCTTGCCGCAAGAGCAGCGGAAACAGAGAGGCGAGTAAAGGCCCTCCTGGAGAAAGCTGCTGGTGAGATGGAAGCCATGACCGCCGGTGTTGTAAGCGATATCGTCAAGATATTCGGTGGCGTTGAGGTCAGCGACGGCGAGGTTCATGCCGTTCTCAGGCAGGGCGCCAAGGAGTAGAGACCATGTTCTGGCACGAACCGGAAACCTGGGTTGCCATTTCGTTCTTTATTTTCATTGGCCTGCTAGTCTATCTGCGAGTGCCGGGGAAAGTATTGAAAACGCTTGACGCACGCTCTTCCGCGATTGCGCGGGAGTTGGAAGAGGCTCGCAAGCTTCGCGCAGAGGCTGAGGCGCTACTGACCGATTACAAGCGCCGCGTCCAGAACGCACAGGTGGAAGCGGAAGCAATTGTCGCCCAGGCTGAGCGGGAGGCCGCCGCTTACGCAAAAGAGGCGCGGGTCGCGTTCGATGAAATGATCGGCCGGCGCATAAACTTGGCGGAGCAGAAGATAAAGCTCGAGGAAGAAAAGGCGCGGAAGCAGATCCGCGCCCAAGCCGCCGAACTCGCCGTTTCCGCCGCCGAACAGTTGCTTGAACAAAAAATCAGCGGCAAGGCAGCGGAGAATATGATCACGGCAAGCCTCGACCGGATCAAAAAGCGCCTGCATTAGGCGCTACCTGGCGACGCACGCAGCTTGCCGGGTTTTGGTTTTCCTCTGGGAGGATACGAGTGACCGGATTGCTAGCAGCCGCAACCGCGTTCTTTGTGCTCCATCTAGTTCCATCCACCCCGCTCAGGCGAAGTTTGGTGGCCTCCTGGGGAGAAGGGCCCTATATGGGTGCCTTCGCCATTCTCTCGCTTGCCACGATCTGGTGGCTTGTTAGCCAATTTATTGCGGCGCCTTTTGGAACGAAGTTGTGGAGCGTTCCCGATTGGTGGCTTTGGCTTAAAGCTGCGCTGATCCTCTTCGCTTTTATTCTCGCTGTTTGCGGATTTTTGACGCCGAACCCTTCGACGCCTGCTGGGACGAAGGCCCTAAGCAATCCAAAAGCCGCAGAAGGCATTTTCGCGGTCACTCGGCATCCCGTAATGTGGGGAATCGCGATTTGGGCCATGGCCCATATGATTTCTCAGGCGACGGTGCGAGGCTTTCTATTTTTCGGGACGTTTGCGGCGACGGCCCTGATCGGATGCTGGCTACAGCAGCAGCGCAAGCGAAAGACCCTTCCTAATTGGAGTGCCTTCGAGGGCAAGACATCCTACTTTCCTTTCGCTGCGATTCTTGAAGGCCGCGCAAAGCTAAGCCTTGGCGCAATCGGCTGGTGGCGCATAGCCATTGCCGTTGTCCTGTGGGCCCTGATCATTCACTTCCACTATGCGGCTTTTGGCGTAAGGCCGCTGCCTACCCCAGCTTAAAAAGGCGGCCGCGGCAGCCGGAACAAGGCTAGTCTTAGAGTATCATTTGGGTCTGCGTCACGAGCGCAACCAGCTTCCCATCTTGGCTCTCGATCCGCGTTTGCCAAACTTGCGTTCGCCGTCCGATATGAACCGGGACCGTATTGGACACGACCGTTTCCCCGGCCTTGACACCTCTGATAAAGTTCGTTTTGCTTTCAACGGTGGTTGTTCCCTGGCTGGCTTCCGGCAGGTTCAGGACCGTTGCAATGGCACCAACCGAGTCGGCAAAGGCCATCAAAGCGCCGCCATGGACAAGGCCGCCAGACGTGCAGAGCTCCGGCCGCACCAGCATTTTTGCTGTGACGTGATCTTTCTCCTGCTTCGTAACCACAAGACCCAAAAGCGTGGCAAACGGCATTTCGAGGCTCAGTTCCGATGCTGACACGGCATTCCCCCTAGGATTAAGTTCCCGGTGAAGCAACGAACTGAAGCCAGTCCCGCGCGCGCTGCTCAGGATCCGGGTTGGCCACAATATCGGTCACAACCGCGATGGTGTCCGCGCCCGCTTGGAAAACAAGCGGTGCGAGTTCAAGCGTAATGCCCCCGATCGCCACTAATGGCCGCTTGGCGAGTGCCTTCCATTCGCCAATCCTACGCAGCCCTTGTGGCGCCCACGGCATCGCCTTGAGCTTTGTTTCGTAGATCGGACCAAGAGCCACATAGTCGGGGTCTTCCTCAAGCGCCCGGTCCAGCTCTTCGTGGCTATGCGTCGAAATTCCGATCTTGATGCCCGCGCACCTGATCGCGGGGGTGTCCGCCGTTTGCAAGTCCCCCTGGCCGAGATGAACGAAGCGGGCGCCGCAGTCGATAGCTTCGCGCCAGTAGTCGTTCACGACCAGCTCGGCCCCATAGGCATCGCAGGCGGCAAGCGCCTTCGTTATTTCGCTATTGATGAATGCGGGATCTGCATCCTTGATGCGTAGCTGAATGAGCCTCACCCCGAGCCGGGCGAGGCGCTCGACCCAGGCCGCGTCTGGAACGATCGGGTAGAACCTTGGCAGCATCTCAGCGATCCCGGAAAGCTAGGCCTGCCAATGGAGTCGAAGGACTCGCCATATCGCGCCGAGGCATAAGGCCTGCCTTATACGCTAGGCGGCCCGCCTCTATGGCCTTCGCAAACGCAAGCGCCATCGACACGGGGTTTCCCGCCTTGGCGACTGCCGTGTTCAGCAAGATGCCGTCGAAGCCGAGCTCCATCGCTTCCGCAGCATGAGATGGCGCCCCAATGCCCGCATCAACAATCAAGGGGGTATCGGGAAAGTAGGCGCGCAGGCTGCGCAACGCGTAAGGATTAAGAAGGCCCCGCGCGGTGCCGATCGGAGCCGCCCACGGCATCAGCACCTCGCAGCCGGCACTCAAAAGGCGCTCCGCCACGCTCAGGTCTTCGGTGCAGTAGGGAAAGACCTTAAAGCCTTCCCGGGAAAGAACCTCGGCGGCTTCGGCAAGGCCAAAGATTTCCGGCTGGAGGGTGTCGTCGTTTGCAATGACCTCAAGCTTGATCCAGTCGGTTTCAAAGATCTCGCGGGCCATTTGCGCGGTCGTGATGGCTTCCCGGGCCGTGTGGCAGCCGGCAGTATTCGGCAGAATATAAGATCCAAAGCTTTTCACGAGATCCCAGAAGCGCTGCCCCGAACCTGGGTCCCGGCTGCTTTCGCGCCGGAGAGAAACCGTCAAGATGCTGGGCCGCGCGGCCATTATGGCTGCGCTCATAATTTCCGGGGAGGCATAGAGAGCCGTGCCGAGCAGAAGCCGCGACGTGATGGCCTGCCCGTAAAGAATAAAGCTGTCCAGGGCGGCATCGCCCTTATCCATCATGGGTGCGGTCATGCTTATCCTCCCTGGCGCGGCGATACGATTTCAATGACATCGCCTTCTACAAGGACCGCTTCGGTTCGTGCTTTCGCCGCGACGAACTCGCCATTCTTCGCAGTCGCAACTTTGGCCTGCGACAGCCCAAGCTCCCGGCACAGATCAGCAATGGTGCGCGCTTCTGTGTTGCACGCCTCACCATTCACCATGATCTTCAAAGACAACTCCCTCCCGCTTGATGCCGCTTTCTATATAGCGGTCAGTGAGCTGGGCGAGTATGGGTGCCGCAAGAAATCCATGCCTGTAAAGCCCATTCACGTGAATATGCTGTCCGCGGACAATGATCTTCGGGGTGTTATCCGGGAAGGCAGGGCGTATGCCTGCGGCCATATCTATAACGCGAGCTTCGCCCAGTTCGGGTACCAAGGCATAAGCGCACGACAGCAGCTCCGTGCAGGAGCGCAACGTGGGCGGGCCGCTATCCTCGCTCTCGATAACAGTCGCACCGATCATAAAGCGGCTGCGGTCCCATGGAACAATGTAAAATGGGACCCGCGGATGCAGAAGCCGAATTGGCCTCTTAAGGGTCACGCCAGCGCATTCCAAGATGATGCGTTCGCCGCGAACGCCTCTCAGGCTTTTCAATACCGATTTCGCGGCAAGACCGCGGCAATCCATGACCCAGCCGGAGCCAGAAGCCTCGAAAGCTTCGCTGCGGCAGATAACCCCGAGCCGCTTTACCTCAGCCGCAAGATAGCCCATCGCTGCAACAGGCTCGATATGAGCCTCGCCCTCGAAAAACAGGCCTTCGCGGAACCGGCCCGCAAGCTGCGGTTCCATTTCCGAAATTTCCGCCCCATTTACGCGCCGGTAGCCGCCCGCGATTGAAGCGAACCGCTGCAGGTCCGAATGGTCGCGCGCCGCAGCGACAACAAGGGTGCCGTTCCTGATCGTGCCAGGATAGTGCTCTTCCCACAGCGGTATGGCCTCGATTCCCAAGCCTTGCGCCACCTCATGGCCTGGTTCGCCTTCACAGAAAGGTGCAAGCATTGCACCGGCCAATCGGCTTGCCGCGCTCGATGAAGGGATACCCGCCGGATCCCACAGGGTCACTTCGTGGCCGCGGCGGCGAAGGAGATAGGCCTGCCAGAGGCCCACGATCCCGGCGCCGGCCACGTCAATACTCGCCATGCAGGTCATGTGATGGAGAATTGGAAAAAAAGCAAGCAAGCGGCCAAGTTGGCTCACGCATTCCTCCCGGGGGCGAAGGGAACGGGATTGCCATTTGGGCGCACGGGCGGGACCGTGCATTGGCTCGCTTGCTTGCTGGAACCGGCGCGGGAGTTGCGGCGCCCTGCCGATGTTCTTTGTTTGTTCTAGTTTGATCCGCCTCTTGTGTCAAGCGGCTTTCGGGCGTAAAAGCAAGCAGTTTCATGGAGTGCTGCGGTGACAATTAGAAGAGGCGCCGCCACGTTCGTTGGTGAGCAGCTCGTGCTCTCGAAGACACCTTCGCAAGGCTTTCCGGCTACGCGAATGAGGCGGCCCAGGCAGGCACCTTGGTCCCGATCGCTTGTTGCCGAGACCGTGCTCACGCCGTCGAATCTGATCTGGCCGATATTTATTACCAGCGGAAAAAAGACACGTGAAGCAATTCCGTCCATGCCAGGGGTGGAAAGACTTTCAGTTGATCTTGCGGTTGGCGCGGCCGAGGCGGCTGCAGGTCTGGGCATACCCGCAATTGCCATTTTTCCGTTCACGCAAGCGACCTTGCGCGATGAATCTGCTTCAGAGGCTTTCAACTCCAATAATCTCGTGTGCGAAGCCGTGCGGGCCATTAAAGCCGACGTGCCGGAGATGGGGATTGTTTGCGACGTGGCGCTCGATCCGTATACATCGCACGGCCACGATGGCCTTTTGATCGATGGCGAAATCGCAAACGACGAGTCGTTGCAAGCCCTTGTGCGGCAGGCGTTGGTTCAGGCTGAGGCCGGATGCGATGTGCTCGCCCCATCGGACATGATGGACGGGCGGATCGGGGCAATACGCCAGGCGCTCGAAGGGCAAGGCTTCAAGAACACACTTATTTTATCTTACGCCGCGAAATACGCCTCTGCGTTCTATGGCCCGTTCCGCGACGCGGTCGGTTCATCGGGTACCTTGAAAGGTGACAAGCGCACTTACCAAATGGACCCCGCGAATACGGACGAGGCGCTGCGCGAGGTCGCACTCGATCTGGCCGAAGGTGCGGATATGGTCATGGTCAAACCCGGCATGCCCTATCTCGATGTCGTGCGCCGCGTTTCCGAGACCTTCCAAGTTCCCACTTTCGTCTATCAGGTATCGGGCGAGTATGCGATGCTGGCTGCGGCATTCCAGAATGGCTGGCTCAACCGCGAGAAGTGCGTGATCGAAAGCCTCATGGCTTTCCGGCGCGCGGGCGCATCCGGGATCTTGACATATTTCGCGGTAGAAGCTGCCCGGCTCTTGAAGACCGGTTGAAGCAGGGGCATTTGGCGCTGCATTTCAGTTGGAAGGAGATGCGCCGCCATGGCCGTTTTCCCATCGCAGAATCCGGCGGCAGTTAGCTTTGCGGATATCGAAGCCGCAGCTGCGAAGCTGAAAGGTGCGTTGCTGCATACCCCCTCGGTTGCTGCACCAAAGCTTTCGGAGCTCACCGGGGCTGAAGTTTTTATCAAATACGAGAATATGCAGGCAACCGGCAGCTTCAAAGAGCGCGGGGCTTTGCTTAAGCTTCTATCGCTGGATGATGCGGCACGGGGGCGCGGCGTCATCGCTATCTCCGCCGGCAATCACGCGCAGGCCGTTGCCTATCACGCCGCGCGGCTGGGCATCCCGGCAACGGTCGTCATGCCGGAGAACACCCCATTCAATAAGGTGGCGAACACAGAGGGCTACGGCGCAAAAGTGATCCTCTCTGGCGAGACCATTGCTGAGTCGCGGGCGCTCGCCGATGAGCTGATCGCGAGCCGAGGATTTACACTCATTCACCCTTACGACGATCCCATCGTGATTGCGGGACAAGGTACTGCGGCCATCGAGTTCATCGAGGACTGTCCGATGCTCGATTGCATGGTGGTCCCGATCGGGGGAGGCGGACTTATCTCCGGAACGGCCATCGCGGCGAAGCAATTAAAGCCGGATATGGAGATCTTCGGCGTCGAAGTGGCTTCCTACCCTTCGATGTACGCGGCTCTTCGCGGCGAGCTGCCTCGCTGCGAGGGTTCGACTTTGGCGGAAGGAATAGCCGTAAAGACCTGCGGTCTTCACACCCTGCCGATCATCCGCGAATTCGTCGAAGAAATTGTTCTCGTCAGCGAAGCCGCAATCGAACAAGCCATCTTTACTCTCGCCAGCGTTCAGAAAACCGTCGCGGAAGGAGCGAGTGCCGCAGGTCTCGCGGCCCTGCTCTCGCATAAAGAGAAGTTCACCGGACGTCGCGTCGGGCTCTTCCAATGCGGTGCAAATATCGATCCGCGTGTGCTCGCCTCCATTTTGATGCGAGGTCTCGAAAGAGAGAGCAAAATCGTGTCTCTCCGGATCTCCATCACCGATACACCTGGCAGGCTCGGAGAAATCGCAACCGAACTCGGTCTTTGCGGCGCGAATATCCTCGAAGTGTATCATCGCCGTTTTTACCTTGACGTGCCCGCGAAAGGCGCCGTGGTCGAGATCGTCATTGAGACCAAGGACCAGGTGCACGCGGAACAGACTATGGAGCGGTTGCGGCTTCGTGGCTTCAAGGTCGAACGCATGAACAGCGTCTGGGGAGACGCTTCAAGCGGCGCGAAAGCTTAGTGCAGAGCTTTTGCTAGGCGGGCATCGCATGGAGCAATTCCGCGCATTCCTTGGCACCTAGGCAAAGCCAAAGCTCTGACAGCAATGTCTGGGGACGAAGCGGCTTTGCGACAAAAGGAGCGCCCTGAAGAAGCGGTGGTAACTCCTTCCTGGAATAGCCCGAGAGCATCACAAAAGGAATGCCCGCCTGAAGTAGCTCTCGTGCCACTGGCTCGGACGTCTCGCCACCCAGGTTGAAGTCGAGAACGGCGGCATCGCAATTCGACCGCTTCAGAAGTGCAAGGGATCTCGCAACCGACTTTGCTGGCCCCAGAATATCGAAGCCTGCCTCTCTGATCATTTGTGAGGTCTCAAGCGCGACGAGGGCCTCGTCCTCTACAACCAGGATGCGCGACTGCGGAAGGGAGAAGTTCGCTTCGGTCAAATTCAGGTGCTTCAACGGGGGCTCCCTCCTCATGTCGAGGTTTCGCGTCTGACATACGGTATGCCAATTGCGTGGATTATGGGAAGCACAAGCGCAAATCACATCCCCAATGCTGGGGATTTCGAGCATTATTCTCGATGCCCGTTGCCTAATGAGAACAACCGATGCCGGCGCCAAGGAGAAACAGAGCGTGTGTCCCGGCCGGCGTATTGCTTCGCCCTCGCTCCGGCGCTTGCTCAAAGGACCTGCCGCTGACGCATCGCTGTGGCGACCATATGGGGCTGGCTCTTGGCGCCGAGCTTTGCCTTAGCTTTCTTGAAGTGAGTCCGGATTGTTTCTTCCCCAAGACCGAGCGCCTCTGCGATCTCCCGCTGCGTTTTGCCCCAAGAGAGCATACGGACGGCCGCAAGCTCGCGGGGTGTCAGCCGTGTATAAGCCTCTTCCGTTTCCGGGCTCACCTTCAGCAATTGGTCGAGGCGCACCGCGGCGAAGCTTGCGGCGGCAAAGATTATTATGCGGCGAGGTTCCGTGAGGGTTTTCGTTAGCACTTGAGGTGACCAAAAGGCCACAAGCCAACGGCCCCCAACCGGACAAATGAACCCGTCACGTATCCCATACTTCATAGCCAGCTCGAGGCCCCACCTGTCTGCGCCTATCGGCGCGAGCATGCGCGACATCTCAGTCAAAGTGTACGGCGCTATGCTGATCCGTGCCATAAAGTAGCTCACCGGATTGAAATCGGGAGCACGCTGCAGCCATTCCTCCCACCAGCCTTTGGGAGCGCTTTCGTGCAGGAACACAGTCTTGCCCAGGCGCAGTGCTCCCCAATCGGCCACGTTCCGTGGGAAGCGGCCCGCACAAAGGACCTTCAGCCCCAGCGCCTGGTCCGTACCTTTATGGAGTCCATCCAGTACAGCTTCGGGGGCCGTTACCGAGCCGAGATTAGTGGAACAGGAAAGCAGCTTGGCAACAAAATCTGACTCAGCTTGAGAACAGAAGGGCGGGGCGGGCCTTGCTAAACTGGTTACGCTATTCATGACCACCGAACTCCCCATGAACACTGAGCGGATGAGCTTAGCTGCAACCCGCCTGGTGTTGATGATCGCAGTTCAATTTTGATTAATTAACTGCTGCAACGGGCATGAAAACTGGGCGGAGCCGAACTCAGCGCAGAGTTGCAGGCACGAGGAGTGCCGCGACTGCAATGTTGGTCACTTTTCTTAGTTCAGGTAGGCCAGGCGCGCAGGGCGAGGGCCTAAAACCCGAACATATGATCGAGGCTGAAAGAGGTATCGCCGCAGAGGAGCCCATGATAGCCGAAAAGCCGGCAGGTGGTGTCTCTGATGGTGACGTAGGCGCCTTCGCCTGCCGCTTCGATCGCCTTCGACTCAAAGGCTTCGCTCACGCGCCAATAATAAGAACCGCTGCAGGGAATAGCAGCGTGAGCGCGAGCGATTTCTTCACCGCGGCTCGACGTCAAGATCAAAGAGGTGTCCGACTTCGGGTGCCACGTCGTGGATGCCGCGTAGATCAGATGGCACAGCGTATCATAGGGCTTTTGACCCACCCTCAAGAAAAGCTTGGTGCTCAACCCCGGAGCGCGTCCGGCATAGCTCTGCGGCTCATTTTTGTAGACAAGCACGGAGTTGAACATGTGACTGCCGAAGGAGCTTTCGGCCGTATGTCCGCTCACGCGGTCATGGTAACGGAAAAGCCCATGCATCCAACCATCGGCTTCGTCCCCTGCTTCGAAGTCGTAGACAAGTTCCACATGCCCGTAGCCTGAAGGCAAGGTCTTGCCCTTTTCGGCCAAGAGTGCGGTAACAGCGAGCAAGCTGGCGTGATCCCGGGGAAGGTTGCCGAACCGATGCTCCAGGATTATCTCGCCGCTGGCATCATAGACGAGGGCTTCGAGCGGGAAATGGGAGATGCCGCGTGCCATAGGTGTGGGAAGCACCAGGGAATCGAACCGGCTCAGAGGAAGAATGGGCGCTGGCAGGATGTGCCCCTTGCCCATGACAGCGCGGAGCTCGGCCAGCTTCGGGTCCGGTCTGAGGTCATTCCGTTCCACATTCACATGAGCAATGCGTTGACGGCCGTTCTTGGCGAATATCTCGTAGCGTGGCCGGACCACATATTTTCCCGCCGCGATTTCCACCTGCTGAGGCCAGCGCGCTTGCGGAAGAAGTTCCGCGACGCTGACACGCCGCGTGGCAAACGGCGCAAGCGGCTGGGAAATCGCAACGCTATCGTCACGACCCATGGTATTTAGTGCGATCTCACCGGCCGGAATCTCGAAAGGCTGGCTGTTCTGCAGCCAGA
>JBAUNL010000485.1:0-11147 GCA_049579205.1 Rhodomicrobium sp.
GGATATTATGAAGGAGCTTTTGCAGGCTGGTGCTGATGTTGTGGGACCAGCAATGAGTGTAGGCCGTGCGCTTGAGCTTGCCGAGAAAGAGAACTTAAGCTGCGGGTTGCTCGACGTGCAGCTGCGGGATGGGCCGGTTTTTCCCGCTGCCGAACTACTGAGGCAAAAGGGTGCTGGTATTGTCTTTCATACATACGGGCCGGATGGGCTTTGACGAGCTGAAACGGGATTGGCCAGGCCCCAAGGTTGTTATGAAGCCTGCTTCTTTTTGGGAGATCATTGAGGCCATGACCTGCGTATGCGCATGCCAACGTGGAGCGGCATAAGGTGCGCAGCGTCATGGCTTGCCAATTTCTATAGTCCCATCCATAGGAGATACACGAAGCGAGGGGGGAAGGCGCCAGGCGTGCGGCTGCACTGCAGCTCGGGGCGGCACCGCTCACGATCGCCTGATTACCGAGCGCGCGACCGTCTCGTATGCCTGGCCCTGGCGCTAACTCAGCTTTTTCAGAACCGGCTCTTCCGCCTTGGAGGTCCATGGATGTTTTATCTATCGAAGGCGTGTGGCCCATATTGCGCGAGACATGCGTGCCACCCTCGTAGCTATCCGATCTAAGTTTAGATCGCTTGGTTTAATAAGAAGCTTAACTGGATTCGCAAATTGACTTGCGCCACAATTATTTGCAGTGGTTTGGGCGTCGGCCTCGGACGGAAACAATGGCAGCATTCGGCGGCAAGAAACTTCCGAAAGGCGCTTCGGGAGGTCACGCTGCGCGATCATACTATTGCGGTGAGCCAAGCGGCCGGAGAGCCGATCGCACCCTTTTTCGGCTTTCTTGTTGACCGGTATCAACGCACCGCGAAATTAATTTTCGTAAACATCCTTGGCCACCCTATGGGCAAGTGCGCCCGATCTGTTTTGCAAGATGCCAGAGCCGTGTGGAGGAAGACGATGTTAAGGCTTATCGAGGATCTACCGCCTGGCGTTCTAGGCGTCGAGGCTACCGGCAAGGTTACGCATGAGGATTATAAGACCATCCTCATCCCAAGGGCCGAAGCAATGATTGCCAAGGGCCCGATCAAGATGCTTTACGTCGCCGGGCAGGATTTTGAAGGCTACGAGCTCGAGGCGCTATGGGACGATAGCGCATTCGGCGTGAAACATTGGCACGATTTCTCCCGCGTCGCGGTAGTCGCAGACGAGCCCTGGCTTCGCGCCGTCATCACCATGTTTAGGCCCATCTTCCCGTGCGAAGTTCGCCTATTCAGGCTCTCTGAACTGGCTGCAGCGAGGGCCTGGATTACAAGCACGGGCAAGGCGCGCGAATGATGGCGCGGCCGCCGGACCCAAGCGATGGGCTTCCCGGACGGGTTATTGCCGTTCACGGCTCCGTCGTTGATGTGAGCTTCCCCGCGGGCGCGTTGCCGGAGGTCGAAGAAGCAATCGTAATCGAATCCGATCCCTCTCAAGAACTCATCGCTGAAGTCCAGCAGCATCTTAATCCCACAACCATACGCGCGGTCGCACTTGAAAACACAGCCGGGCTTCGCCGCGGCGCCAGGGTCCGTATAACTAGCGCACCCATTCGGGTACCCGTTGGCGAGGCCGTACTTGGACGGCTTCTGAACGCCGTCGGTAAACCGGCCGATCGGGGGCGGGCACTTCCGGAGGGCACGGAGCGCCGGCCTATTCATGCGGCGGCGCCTTCGCTCGACCGTCTTGGAGCCACGCTTGAGGTATTTCATACCGGCATCAAGGTTATTGATCTGCTCGCCCCGCTCGTAAAAGGCGGCAAGGCGGCCATGTTCGGCGGCGCAGGCGTCGGCAAAACCGTGCTGATCATGGAGCTGATCCGGACAACGGTCGAACGGCATTCGGGAATTTCGGTCTTCGCTGGGATTGGCGAGCGCTCGCGCGAGGGGCATGAGTTGCTGCTGGAACTCCAGCAATCTGGCGTGCTTGCGCGCACCGCGCTCGTGTTCGGGCAGATGAACGAACCTCCGGGAGCACGCTGGCGGGCTGGACTGACAGCGCTTTCGATCGCGGAGCATTTTCGCGACCAAGCGCATGAGAATGTGCTGCTCCTGATCGACAACGTCTACCGCCTGGTACAAGCAGGAGGCGAAGTGTCGGGCCTGCTCGGCCGGCTGCCTTCGCGTGTCGGCTACCAGCCCACTCTGGCCAGCGAAATCGCCGAGCTTGAGGAACGTATCGCCTCGGTAGCCGGAGCTGCCATCACGTCGATTCAGGCAGTCTATGTGCCCGCAGACGACTTTACCGACCCGGCCGTGGCCGAGATTTTCAGCCACCTCGATTCATCCATCGTCTTATCCCGCGACATGGCGAGCGAGGGCATGTATCCGGCGGTGGATCCCCTTGGCTCGGCTTCAAGCCTGCTTGATCCGCGCCTTGTGGGGGAAGTGCATTACCGCGTCGCGCAAGATGTCCGCAAAACCATCGCTCACTATCGCGACCTTCAGGAAATCATCGCGCTGCTCGGGATCGAAGAGCTAAGTGCGGCGGATCGCCGGTCCGTTAAGCGCGCGCGGCGTCTGATGCGTTTTCTTACCCAGCCTTTCATGGTCACGACCGCCTTCACCGGAAAGCCCGGCCGGTCGGTGGAACTCGAGGCAACGCTTGCCGCATGCCGGGCAATACTGGAAGGGGAAGCTGACGGCTGGGCTGAGAGCTCTCTTTACATGATCGGCGATCTCGAGGAGGCTCGGCGGCGCGAAGCCGGCGCAAGGAGGAATGCGGCATGAGGCTGACTGTCACGACGCCTCTTTCCATTGCCACAGAATCCGACGGCGTGGCGCATCTGCGTGCTGAGGATGAGACAGGTGCTTTTGGCATCTTGCCAGGGCATGCCGATTTCTTGACCGCGCTTTCTGTTTCCGTGGTGACTTGGCGAGACCGGAACGGCGCCGAGCATCATGTGGCCGTGCGTGGCGGCATGCTCCAAGTCCGCGATGGCAAAACCATCGCGATCGCGACGCGCGAAGCCATCGCCAGTGATGATTTGTATCATCTTGAGACCGAAGTGCTCACTGCGTTCCGCCGCCAAAGCGAGGAGGAACGGGCCGCGCGCACCGATGCAGAAAGACTATACCTTGCAGCGATCCGGCAAATCTGCCGTTTTTTGAAGTCCGAACGCAAGCCTCTGCCTCCCGCCGGAACAGGTGCGATATTCAGTGATGGTCTTGAGCCATGAACCAAGAGCTGGAGAACCACGAGCGGCTCAGAGAAGCCGTCAAGACACGGCAGGAGCGGCGCGCCCGCTATAAGCGTGAGGGCGAACGCTCGATCGGCCAAAATCTGGCGATGATCGGCGCACTCGGCTGGACTATCGTCCTGCCAACATTGATCGGGATTTTCGCCGGCCGCTGGCTCGACCGGCATTTTAATATGGGAATTTTCTGGACGCTCGGCCTGCTCGTGGCTGGGCTTGCGCTTGGCTGCACACTCGCCTGGAAGAGGATGCATAGCGAATGACCGGTGCCCCGCTATCCCCGATACCCGGCCTTCCCATATCGATGGCGCTTGCCGGCTTCTTATTTGGCCTTCTCTATTTCGTTGCCTTACAGCGGACGGCGATTTTCCTCGCTACGCGCCGCGGCTGGCTCGTTCCCATAGCGCTCACGCTGGCCCGCATCGGGACGGCGGCGGGATTTCTTGTCCTTGCCGCCCGCATGGGTGCGTCCCCGCTGCTTGCCGCCTTCATCGGTTTTTTGCTTGCGCGCGCCGTGGCATTGCGCGTCGCGGGGAGGATCAGCTGATGCAGCAAGCATCGCCGCTCACCAGCATCGTTCTCTTTCACCTCGGGCCGATCGCGATTACGCGCCCGGTCGTGACCACGTGGGTCATTATGCTTGTCTTGACCGCTGCATGCTGGCTCGTAACCCGCCGGCTGCAAGCCCGGCCAAATACACGTCAGGCGGTGCTTGAGATCATCGTAACCGGCATCGAAAAGCAGATCAAGGATGTCATCCGGAGGGACGCTCGGCCTTTCCTGCCATTGCTCGGTACGCTCTTCATTTTTCTTGTGACCGCTAATCTCTCAGGCATTTTGCCTGGCGTCGAGGCGCCCACCAGCAAGCTTGAGACGCCCGCCGCCCTGGCACTCATTGTGTTCTTTTCGGTGCATTACTTCGGTGTACGCGCGCGCGGGTTCCGTGGCTATCTCGCGAGCTTTGCCGAACCGAAACTCATCATGCTGCCGCTCAATATCCTGTCCGAGATAACGCGGACTTTCTCGCTCACACTGCGCCTCTTCGGCAATATCATGAGCGGTGAATTCGTTATCGCTCTGGTCGTGGCTCTTGCGGGGCTTTTCGTGCCCATCCCGCTCATGGTTCTCGAAATCCTTGTCGGACTCGTGCAGGCTTACATCTTTACGGTCCTCGCCGCCGTTTTTATCGGTGCCGCCGCGGGCAATGGAAACGAAGGATAAAGGAGGATCCATGGACGCAAAGCTCATCGCCATCATAGGGGCTGTCATTGCGGTATCGATCGGCTCGATCGGCCCGGCGCTGGCAGAGGGCCGCGCCGTTGCCGCAGCCATGGACGCAATCGCGCGCCAGCCCGAGGCGGCTGGTGCTATCTCGCGCACGCTCTTCGTTGGCCTCGCGATGATCGAGACGATGGCCATCTACTGCCTGGTGGTCGCGCTGCTCTTGCTGTTCGCCAACCCCTATACCGGCTGAAGCATGCATCCAAGCTGGTGGACCATAGCGCTTCAGACGATAAACTTCGTCATCCTAGCCGCGTTGTTGTATCGCTTTCTTTACAAGCCGGTGCTGCGCATGATCGACGCACGCAAAGCCGAGGTGCAGCAGCAATTCGACGACGCAAAGGCCATCGAAGACAAGGCTCAAGCCCATCTAGCGGCAATCAAGTCCGAGCAGGCCGCTATAGCGGCCGAACGCGAGGCAGCGCTCAAAGCGGCTGCAACGCAGGCGCAGGAAGCGGCGGAGGCGCGCCGCGCCCAGGCGGAACGCGAGGCGCAGGCGCTCCTAGGCGACGCACGCAAAACGCTTGTAGCGGAGCGCGAACGCGCCCTTGAAGAAGCGCGCCTCGCCGCCCTCGATCTAGGCGTCGAATTTGCCCGCCGCCTGCTAGCCGAAGTCCCCCTGCAGCTTCGCGCCGAGGCATGGATAGAGCGGATCGAACAGCACCTTGAGTCGCTGTCAGAACCTGAACGTCAGGCACTCGCGAGCCAGCTCAAAAACGGCAGCGCGCTTACGGTGGTCACCGCATCGCCGCTTCCGCCATCGACCGCAGACACGTGGAAAAACCGCCTTCGCCGTCCACTCGGTAATGGCATCACAATCAACTTCGAAGTAAACCCAGAGCTCATCGCGGGGACAGAGCTGCACTTTCCAACTGCTATTCTGCGCCTTTCCTGGCAGAGTGCGCTTGCGACCCTACGCTCGGAAATCGCCATTCATGCCAACGCTCACTGACGATCTTCACGATTGGCTCAGCCAGAGCCGCGGGCGGATCGGAGCGCTTTCTCTCGAACCGCAACTGGAACAGATCGGCCGGGTGGTCCAGATTGGAGACGGAGTGGCGACCGTCCAGGGCCTGCCGGAAACGCGCCTCGACGAGTTGCTCGTTTTTGAGGGCGGCGTGCGCGGTCTTGCCGTTGATCTTAGCGAAGATGTAATCGGGTGCATTCTGCTCGGCGGCATCGGCGGGATTCCTTCCGGCAGTGCTGTTCGAGGCACCGGCGAAGTTATGCGCGTTCCGGCGGGAGAAGCGCTGCTAGGCCGCGTGGTCGATGTGCTTGGAACGCCCCTCGATGGCGGAGAACCGCTGGAGGCTACCCTATCCTTGCCGGCCGAGCGGCCGGCGCCCGTGATTATCGATCGCTCGCTTGTGACCCAGCCGCTCGCGACCGGACTCCTCGTCATCGACGCGATGATCCCCTTAGGCAGGGGCCAGCGCGAGCTCATTATAGGCGACCGCGGAACCGGCAAAACGGCAATCGCCGTCGATACGATCATCAACCAGCGGTCGAGCGAAGTCATCTGCGTGTACGCCGCAGTCGGCCAGAAAGCGTCATCGGTTGCACAGGTAATCGAGGCGGTGCGCCGCTACGGTGCGCCCGAACGCTGCCTCTTCGTCATCGGCGAAGCCAACGCCACGCCGGGCCTCCAGTGGCTCACCCCTTACGCCGCTTGCACCATGGCGGAGTATTTCATGGAACGCGGCCGTGACGTCCTGCTCGTCATCGACGATCTTACCAAACATGCTGCGGCCTACCGGCAATTGTCGCTGCTGCTTCGCCGCCCGCCGGGCCGCGAGGCTTACCCCGGTGATATCTTCTACATCCATTCGCGCCTGCTCGAGCGCGCGGCGAAGCTTTCACCCGAGCGTGGCGGCGGCTCTCTCACGGCTCTGCCAATCGCAGAGACGCAGGCAGGCAATATCAGCGCATACATTCCCACAAATCTGATCTCCATCACCGACGGCCAAATTTATCTCGATCCGCGCCTTTTCTACGAGGACCAGAAGCCTGCGGTCGATGTTGGCAAGAGCGTATCGCGTGTTGGCGGCAAAACCCAAGCCCAGGTTCTCAAATCATTGTCGGAGAGCCTGCGGCTCGAATATGCGCAGTTTTTGGAGCTGGAAGTGTTCACCCGCTTCGGCACCATGGTAGATGAACGCACCCGCAAGATCATCGAGCACGGACGGCGGATCCGCGCCGTGCTCGGCCAGCGGCAATTCGAGCCGCTTTCCCTTGGCGAGGAGGTGGCGCTTTTATGCGCGCTCAGCGACGGCGTGCTCGACGGCGTGCCGCTCGACGGCGTGGGAGCCTTTCGCGCGGCGCTTGGCCCTTGGCTTGCGGCAAACTTTCCAGAGATCGGAGCGCTCGGCGATGAAGCCGCAACACTGCCAGAGGAGTTGCGCGCGCGGCTGAAAGCTGGGTTGATCGATCTTGCGCGCTCGCCGTCAGCCTCAAAAAGCGCGCCGGCGGATTGCTAGTCATGCCTCGTCCTGCCGATATCGAGGGTCACATCGCGAGCATGGGCGAGCTGCTCGATATTGTGAGCGCGATGCGCTCGCTGGCCGGCATGCGGGTGCAAGAAGCGCAGCGCGCGCTCCCTGGCATCCGGAGCTATGCCGAATCCATGGCGGCGGCCATCGGCGCGTCCCTTTCGCTCATGCAGCGGCGGGACCGGGGACCACAAGCAAGTCAGGGGCTCCGGGCGCTCATTCTATGCGCGGCGGAGCATGGCTTTGTTGCAGGCTTCAATGAGCGCCTCATGGAAGCTCTGGCAGGTGAGCTCGAAGCGCGGGATGCGCTGTTCGTGCTTGGCAGCCGCGGTGCTGCGCTCGCATTCGAACGGGGATGGGAGACTGCCTGGAAAAGTCCGATGGCCACAAGATTGACCGGTGCCCCTGGCACAATCAATCAGCTCACGAAAGAACTCTATGGGCGCATCGCAACGGGCGAGATCTCCCGCGTGGAGGTCATGTTCAGCCGCTACCGCCAGGGCGCTCAAGCAACAATCGAACGGCGTCTGCTCCTGCCGCTCGACACCGCTTCCATTGCCGCTGCACAGCCGCGGCAGGCGCCGCTTCACAACCTGGAGCCGGCGGCTCTTTTCGAGAAGCTCGCGGCTGAATATGTGTTTGCGCTCTTGACGGAGGCGGCTGTGGAATCGATCGCGAGCGAGAATGCCGCGCGCTTCGCGGCCATGGAAGCCGCGTGTGATAACGTCGCGAAAAAGCTCGAACAATTGCGGCAGGAAGCTCGTCAGGCCCGGCAGACAGAGATCACCACCGAGTTGCTCGACCTTATCACCGGAGTAGAAGCGCTATCCGGCACCTGACTTTAGTCCGGGCAGATAGCGCGGATTCCGGCCGCGATTTCCTTCGCGTGTGTAGCCTGCCCAAGCCTCTAAGGCGGTTGCGGGATCGTACCCAGCCCAAACGAAATAGCTATGCACAGGCGAGTCGCTCGCGCCAACAGGGTTGCTTGATGGGCCGGGCCAATCGCGGCGGCGACGGCGTCAGAGCGCGCCGCGAGTTCTTCCACCTTGCCGCCGTGATCGCGCCGGTAAATCGGGCGGGGCCAGGGTGGTCTTGGCCAGTGTGAGCCGTAAATGCGGTATGTGTTCATCCCGTTCTACTAGGATTGATAATTCATCATAGCAATTTCATATGAATGCATCACTTTGTGGATGTGGAGCCAGACACGAAACAAGATGAACCGGCTATCCCCGCGCGCGACGGGCGCGAGCGTGAGCTCGTTGCCATCATTCGCGAGTTCATCCATGAGCTTCATCCGCGACGGTCGAAGATCATGGAGGTGTCCATAGCGAGCCGTCTGGAGCGGGATCTTGGTATCGACAGCCTGGGGCGCACGGAGCTTATTCTGAGGATCGAACGCTCCTTCGGCGTGCGGCTTCCGGGTGCGGCGGCCGGGGCAGCGGGGCTGCCGTCGAAGCGCGGACCCTGGTGGAAGTCCTGGAGTGGCACGCAGCCCGCCATCCTGACTGCGTCCATCTGACCGTGCTCGATGATGAATCGATGCCGCTTACGGCCATGACCTACCGTGCGCTCGCTGAGGCTGCGCGCGGGGCTGCGCAGGGTTTGATTGAACGCGACGTCATGCCCGGTGTCCGGATCGCTTTGATGCTGCCCACGGGCCGCGATTTCTTCATTGCGTTTTTCGCTATCCTCTATGCCGGCGCGTGCCAGTCCCGATCTATCCGCCAATGCGGATGTCCCAGCTCGAGGAGCATTTGCGCCGTCAGGCGGCCATCCTGCGCAACGCTGGCGCCCGTATCCTGATAACAGTTCCGGAAGGGCTAGGCGCCGCGGCCCTTCTGCAAGCGCAGGCAGAAAGCCTTACCTCCGTCGAGAGTGTGGCCGGACTTTCTCGGCGCGGTTCTACCCGGTGAGCCGGCCTATATCGCCAAGAGCGAATTCGCTCCACAGTTTTTTGCCGGGAATTTCATGCGCCGCTTGAGCATTTTGTTCGTCGAGCGTTACGACACTAGCGCGAGCCTTGCCGACACGGACAATGCCATCGCTGCGGCCCGGCAACGGCGCAATATCGTGTTCTTTCCCGAGGGCGCATTCACCCGCCGGGCCGGGCTATCCGAATTCTATCTTGGCGCCTTCAAAGTGGCCGCGGAAGTCGGCGTGCCTGTCGTGCCCGGCATTCTCGGCGGGACGCGGTCGATGCTGCGCAGCGGTCAATGGTTTCCGCGATGGACTCCGCTTGGCGTCACAATCGAGAACACTATCATGCCTTCCGGAAAAGACTTTGCGTCAGTGCTGCGGTTGCGCGATGCAGCGCGCCAGGCCATCCTTGCAGGCTGCGGCGAGCCCGATCTTCGGGAGCTGGTGAAGCCGCTGCATCCCCTTCGAAGCTTATTCGAGGCTGGTGACTGGCAGGACGCTGACTCAGAACGAAGGAACGGGAGCGTGCCGCAGAAGTTCGAAGCGGGTCCGATGCATTCGCCGTACTCCTAGCGAAATCAGATCATTGTAGTTTCTTGAACGCCGGGGCTATTTCTTTGGGGCTCCGAGCCGAACCGGTTAGCCGGCCACACGATTGTAATATCAAAGCCTTTCAAGATTGCTTATGCTCAAGCGATTGTCACCGTCTCCTTATATTCGGGTATGCAGCAGGTCCAGCCAAGCGCCCGCTCAATGCGCTGGCGAAGCTGATCCGCGGCCTGCGGCTCGCGGTGCGTGAGATACGTAATACATCCTGTACATGAGGTTGCTGCCCTCCGGCGGAAAGTGAGAGCTTTCTGCCTGTGATTCCCGGCAAGGAAGGAGAGCAGCCGTGAAGATGTTTGCAGGATTGGACGTGGGCGGCATGTTTCTCCCATGCCGGTCCGCGGAGTTCCGCTTCTTGCCAGCCTTCGGCTTCCAGTCAGGGAATGATGGTCACGGGCAACGGCGCGAGGCTGACAAGCTTTTGCGAGACACTGCCGAGCAGCAATTCCGCAACCCGCCCGGCGCCGCGCTTGCCGGCGACGATGGCATTGGCCTGCTTTTCTTGCGCGATCTCAATCAGTGTCTCTGCGACGTCGCCAGTGCGCGATTCCAGATGTATGGCGGAAACACCGATGCTTCGCGCGCGCTCTGCCGCCTTGGCGAGTATGTCCGCCGACACCGATGAGAGCAGCTCTTCAAACCAAGCCTGCTGCGAATGAGTGAAGGCCTTGAACACCTTCTCTGGAAGGCTGCCGCCCGCAACATTCACGATCACAAGCTCCGCGCCATCGGCCTTCGCGCGGTGCGCTGCATAATCGACGGCGCGATCCGCGCCCTCGGAGCCGTCCGTTGCCACAAGGATACGATTCATGGGTCACCTCGCTTGAACATTTTTTGCCGCACTCGATTGCACCCTGTGCAGATGCCGTTGTGACAGGCCGTTGCGCATGGCCCTATATATCAAAACCTTGGCGAGATTGTTGATAATCAGCCAGACCAGGGCATAGGCCGAGATCATGAGGGCATAGCCCCAGCCGATCGGCTCGACGAACCAGCCATAGACGGCCGCGAGCGTGCCCAAAACCTGAGTCGTCTCAGTGGCAGCGAAGAGGCGCCAGCTCGGCCAGGGGTGGTGCCAGAACCAGCCCTCGTTCCGCGTGAGATAGATCGTCAAGTGCCGGTCATGAGGAGCTTCAGGAAAATCAGGGTCTGAATCGCCGGGCGGGACAGCCCGAGATGCCGCTCGGCGATCCAGAACAGAAGGGTGGACGCCGCCACGCCGACCGGCTGACCGTCTCAAGAACCAATCCAAGATAATTCGCCATTTCTTCCCTTGTAAGCGAGGCGGATGAATGCTGATCTGAACATACAGTAGCCGCTATTGGAACCGTTGCCCTTATCGAGGTCAGCGATTTCGCGGCAGCTAACAGAGAAGCCGTCGAACATGCCGCCGCCCTTGTTGACCCCGGTCTCCTCGCTCAGCACCAAAATGTGCCCTTCCGCGATTGGCTTCAAATCGCGCTTGACGTCCTCAAAAGGCGCAGTCGCGGTCGCCTGAGTGACTCACGGTGAGCAAATCTGAGCAGCTGAACCTCCGGAACCGGACTCTTCTGCTCGGCGCAATGTCATCGGCTCACTGAAACCGAGACTCTCCATCGCGGCAAAAAAGGGCAGGCCTCCTCCC
>JBAUNL010000486.1:0-3455 GCA_049579205.1 Rhodomicrobium sp.
AGCTTCCTGAGCCAGGCGCACATCCTTGTGAGCGCCGTCAGCGGCCTTTTCTTCGGCGCTGGCGATCCTGATGCCTCCGCGCGCCTCAATGATATCAGCAACCGCATCGCCGACGAGCGAGACCTCAGCACCTTGCGCGCGGCCAAGCCTTCAAAGCCCGGCAATATCATGTTCAGCCAGAGAACAGCCATCTGCATATCTACCTTGCGAAAATATGGGATGCGGTTCGCAGCGAGACTGCTGGCCGCCTCGACGTTACGGTCTATCCGCGCAACAACGGCGTCAGCGAAGGCGAACCGGAGCTTTTGAAGCAGTTGCAGGCTGGGGATCTCGATTTCTTCACCCTGAACGGCAACATCCTAAGTGAGGCGCATCCGGCTGCCGATATTCAGGGCATCTTGTTCTGGAGCGCGGTTATCAATGGGGTGGTGGCCGTGCCTTTGATCGCTGTGATTATTCTGTTGGTCTCGAAGAAGTCTGTCATGGGGGCATACACTGCAAGTCGATCGCTCGTCATCCTCGGCTGGATAGCGACGGCGGTCATGGGTGCAGCGGCCGTGCGGATGTTTATCCGCCAGATCACGACAATGCGCATCTGGCCGGAAGGGCCGCTTTTGGCCCTGACTACCACTCGACGTATCTCGTTGGCCCTTCGGGTATTGGAGGTTTTGCGGCTATCGCCGCTAAGCGGCTGGACGCTGTCCAGCCTATCGCTTGCGGAAAACCACCTGTCCAACTTGAAAGCCGCAGCCGTCGAACATCGCCTCGCACATCGCCAGATAGAACAGCCACATGCGGCGGAAGCGGTCATCGTAACGCTGGCTATCGAGCCGGCCCAAATTCCGGCAGAAATTAGCCCGCCAGCGCCGCAGCGTTTCAGCATAGTCGGACGGTGGCTGCAAATAGGGCGGGCAGTCGGGTATTAGTCCTTCCTTTGCGGCCGCATCGAGCATCTCATCAACCAGATCCGGAATGCGCCCGCCGGGAAAGATATGGCGTTGCAGCCACACGCTGTTGATTGTGCCGCCTGCCGCATTGGTTGCGTTCATGATCGTGTGGACCAGGGCCTTGCCGCCGGGGCAGAGCTGGTCTCGAACGGCGGCGAAATAGGCGCGGTAATTGGTATCGCCGACATGCTCGAACATGCCGATGGATAAAATCCGGTCATAGGCTTGGGGGTGCCGTGCGGCGTGTTCGCGATAATCGGCCAGGAAATATTCCGGCGGGTGGGCGTCGTGCGAGGACCGCTCGATCGCGGTGTTGAACTGATTTTCGGCGAGCGTGATGCCATGGACAGTTGCGGCTCCGGTCTCGGCAGCGATGGTGCGGCATGCCTCACCCCAACCGCAGCCTATGTCCAGCACGCGCATTCCGGGGCCGATGCCGAGCCGGCGGATTGTGGTACGCAACTTGTTGATCTGAGCCTCACGCAGCGGCATTTCGGGCCTATCGAAAAAGGCACAAGAATAAACCATGCCTTCGTCGAGCATGAGTTCGTAGAGGTCGTCGCCGATATCGTAATGATGTTGAACGTTGCGGCAGCTCGCCTCGGGGTCCCAGCGGTGGACGCCCAGATCTTTGCGCAGCGTCCAGATCCACAGCACACGCAGGGGGCCGGACAGGAGCCTTTGATAGTTCCGCGCCATCATGGTCACGAAGGCGCCGAGATCGCCCTTGGTTATGTCCCATTTGCCGTCCATGAACAGCTCGCCGGCTCCGGGGTCCGGATCGATCGTGATGCGCCACATCACCTTGGGATCGGCGATGCGAATGCCGAGCTCCTGCGGTCCCCGCCCGGCGGTTAATTCTGTGCCTGTCGCCGCGCAGGAAATATGCAGGCGGCAATCTTTCAGGACACGGCTCAACAGGAAGCGTGACAAGCCGAGCCTCACGAAATCGACGGCGCGGCTTTGCTTCGAACTCATCTCGATCGTGGTCATCCGGCCCACTCACTGTGACACACGCCGGCAGTTTTATTCAGCGATCTGAGGCGATTGTGCCCTAACTGTGCGGTGCCGTTCAACCATGCGGGTGTAACAAACTATAAGGCCCGCTGGAGGCTGGCAGACGCTTTATCGGATGGGATTGGTTCCGCGCCCGCTCAGAGGCGGCAAGGGTAATATCAGCGCGAAAACCTGAAGGATTGCCTACGCTGGCGCTGGCTACGAAGGCTCGGACGATCGCTTTAAATGGCTTGCTCCTTCGCCTTTCATACTCCGCCCGCTGATAGGGACAGATCTTTACGCGCTAGGTCTCATCAAGATGTTTTGAACGCCCGGACCTGCTACACTCTTGCTGTATAAGGGAGTTGGATCGCATGGCGAAGGTTCTCTATGACCGCGACGGGCGTATTGCACGCATAACCCTCAATCGTGCCGATGTTCTGAATGCGATCGACGACGAGTTGCCGGTAGAACTCGCCGAGGCCGTTGTGAGAGCGGACGGCGATGACGCGGTTCACGTCATCGTGCTCTCCGGGGCCGGCCGCGCATTCTGCGCAGGCTACGATCTTACATATTATGCCCAGGCTGCCGGAACGAATAAGGGCGTGCAGGATATGCCATGGGACCCCATGAAGGATTACGCCTTCATGATGCGGAATACGGAGCTTTTCATGAGCCTGTTCCGCTCCAAGCGGCCGGTCATCGCCAAAGTACACGGCTTCGCGGTAGCCGGCGGGTCCGACATCGCCTTGTGCTCCGATATCGTGATCATGGCCGAAGACGCTCTAATCGGTTACATGCCCGCCCGCGTCTGGGGCTGTCCCACCACAGCCATGTGGTTATATCGCTTGGGGCCGGAGAAGGCCAAGCGGATGCTTTTTACCGGCGATAAGATTAACGGCCGTGAAGCGGAGAAACTCGGCCTTGTCCTGAAAGCTGTCCCCTCTGAGCAATTAGACGAGGAAGTTGAAATCCTCGCCCACCGCATCGCAAGCGTTCCCCAGAACCAGCTCATGATGCAGAAACTCATGATCAATCAGGCCCTCTATAATATGGGACTGCAGACGACGCAAATGATCGCAACGGTGTTCGACGGGATCACGCGCCACAGTCCAGAAGGGCTGAACTTCAAGCAGCGCGCGGAAGAAAAGGGCTGGAAGCAGGCTGTTGACGAGCGCGATCAAGGCACGTTCGACTGGACAGCCAATGCGCCCATGCCGCGCAACAGGTAACGTCGGCGGGAATATTGGCGGCCTATCCGATCTCCATCTCGATGCGAACAGCGAATTTCTCGAGCAGGTGTTTGACCTTTCCCTCTGGCCCAAGCAATTTTCAAGTTATTGAAGGTTCAGGCTGGCCTACAAAGCCTCGGGCGAAACTTCTGGAATTGGCCGATTTTGTTCTCTAATTCCGGGATTGGGGTCAAGCTCTCGACTGCATCTTTGCCGGGTCCATGGTTCTCTTCGCGGTAGGAGCGGCGCCCTCCGCATGATGGCGTAGGATGACGCTGGC
>JBAUNL010000487.1:0-19231 GCA_049579205.1 Rhodomicrobium sp.
CGCTATTCTTAAGCGGCGGCTTCTTTTTCCTTGAGCTGGTGATCGGCCCGATCTGGTCAATTCCGATGGACGTGGCTCCGGAATTCGCAGGGACCGCCAGCGGGCTCATGAACACCGGTTCGGCCGTCGCGGCAATCATATCGCCCTTGGCCTTCGGCGCCATAGTGGACTTGACAGGCAATTGGATCTTGCCCTTTGCAGTCTCGATCGGGGTGCTCTTGCTGGGTGTTGTTCTATCGTTCACTATGCACCCCGAACGCAAATTCGTAAGCGATGCCGCAATCGCGGGTGGAGTGCCGGCGGAGTAGCTTGGAAATGAGTGAGAATGCAAACCTGACCGGTCCTCTTGCCGGGATGAAGGTGATCGAGCTCGCCCATATCATGGCGGGGCCGGTTTGCGGTCTGATGCTCGCCGACATGGGCGCCTCGGTTATCAAGGTCGAAAAGTTTCCGGGCGGCGACGACTCCCGCCGCTTCGTGCCGCCTGACACCGAAGGCGAGAGCGCCGCCTTCATGATGATGAACCGGAACAAGCGCGGTATCGCGCTCGACCTGAAATCCGACGCCGGCAAAGAGATTTTGCGCCGGCTTCTTAAGGACGCCGATGTCCTCATTGAGAACTACCGCGCCGGGACCATGGAGCGCCTTGGCTTCGGCTATGACGAGCTTCGCAAAACGAATCCGGGCCTGATTTATTGCTCGCTTTCCGGCTTTGGGCGGACCGGGCCTTACGCGGATCGCGGCGGGTTTGACCTTATCGCGCAGGGCATGAGCGGGCTCATGAGCATCACGGGGGAAGCGCCCGGCCGGCCACCCGTAAAGTGCGGGGCGCCGATCACGGACATTACTGCAGGGATACTCGCCGCGATGGGCATTCTTGCGGCATACGCCCACCGGCTGAAGACAGGGGAAGGCCAGGCTGTCGATACTTCCCTCTTCGAAGCAGGGATCGTGCAGACCTATTGGCAGTCGGCGATCTGCCTTGCGACAGGAATTTCGCCGGGCCCAATGGGATCAGCGCATCCGTTAAACGCGCCGTATCAGGCGTTCGAAACGGCCAATGGCTGGATTACCGTCGGCGCGGCCAATCAGGCGAACTGGCTGAGGCTCGTAGAGGTTCTGGACGCAAAGCGGCTTGCGGCCGACCCCCGCTTTGAGTTCAACGCCCAGCGCATGGCCAATCTGAAAGCGCTTGAGGCAGAGCTGACACCTTATTTCAAGAGCCGGACTTCCAGTGAATGGCTGGAGAAGTTCGAGGCGGCAGGTCTTCCCGCAGGCCCGGTTCTGGACATCGTAGGAATGCAGAAAGACCCCCAGACCCTGGCCCGGGGGATGGTTACTTCGGTGGAGCATCCGCTGATCGGGCCGGTGCAAACGATCGGCTTGCCTGTCAAGTTCTCGGAAACGCCAGGCGCTATCGAGCTGGCCGCTCCCTTGCTAGGGCAGCATAGCCGTGAAATCCTTGCCGGGCTGGGATATGCCGAGGATGACATCGGCGATCTTATCCGGCAGGGTGTTGTTGGAATACCAGAGGCAAAACCGGCAGCTTGAACGAGGCGCGCGAGAACACGATGGCTGAGAACGCTAAAGACGACCTTTTGTACGAAGCGAACAACGGCGTCGCGCGGATAACAATTAATCGTCCCGAAGCTCGCAACGCCTTCACCTTCGAGATGTACGAGGCGCTGGCCCACCATTGCAACGCCGTGAATTCCGACGACTCGGTCAAGGTTCTCGTCCTCACCGGAACTGGCGAAAAGGCTTTCTCCGCCGGCACCGATATTTCTCTCTTCCGCAACTTCAATACGCCCGAAGATGCACTTGGCTATGAGTCCTTCATCGAACGCGTTCTGACTAGCCTGGAGAGCTGCCGCGTCCCAACCATAGCAGCGATAGCCGGCGCCTGCACCGGCGGCGGTGGCGCTGTAGCCGCGTGCTGCGATCTTCGGATCGGGACACAGGACACGAAATTTGGCTTCCCGATAGCGCGCACACTCGGCAATTGCCTGTCGGTCGGCAATTTGGCTCGACTCTCGGCGCTGATAGGTCCTTCGCGCGTAAAGGACTTGATTTTCACCGCGCGTCTGGTTGGGGCAGAAGAAGCGTTGCAGATCGGGTTGCTGACCCAGGCCGTCAAAGACCGCGCAGAACTAGATGCGCGCGTGTCCGAGCTTGCGGCACAGATAGTCGGCTTCGCGCCCTTGACACTGCGCGCGACGAAGGAAGGTATGAAGCGCATCCATTCGGGCCACTTCGAGGACCAGGACCTTATCTTGATGTGCTATATGAGCGAAGATTTCCGGGAAGGGATGGACGCATTTCTGGAGAAGCGGAGTCCCAAATGGAAAGGCCTGTGAATATGTTGCCCGCAGCCTTGAGTTGGATTGCAGGCTGACTGTAAAATTTTTTGATCACAATTAGGCGGCCGCGGAGGGAAGCGATGCCCCAAGTTCAGCCGAAAAAAAGGGACGCAACCTGGGATATCGCTCGTGGCATCGGCATGATGCTCGTGATCTACGGCCATTTCCTGGAGCCGATGTATCCTGCGAAGAATGGCAGCCCGATGATCGAGTCTGCCGCGGCGCAGTGGCAGGTTATTTATTCCTTCCACATGATGCTTTTCTTCCTCGTCTCCGGCGCGGTGAACACCAGTCTGCCCAAAAAAGCCTGGCCGGAGGCGCTTCGCGCATCGTTGAGGCTGCTGGCCCTGGCCTGGGTCGTTCACATCATCGGCGTCATCTTCGCGATGATCATTGGCGCCGCGCCGGACGCCACCCGCTCTGTCTGGGATGCCCTTTACGCCATCGGCGACCCAATTGTCGAAGGCTATCTCTGGTCGATTGGCGTGCTGTGGTTCCTGACGTCGCTCTGCTTCGTGCAACTTTTGGCCTACTTCACACTTGGCCGCATTCCGGCACCGGCAGTGGTCCTGGTAGCGATGGTCGCAACAGCGATTACACCTTACTTGCCCAATCAATACCTTCTGCAGACCTGGTTTCCGGGCTTGTCGTTTTTCGCGCTTGGCTTTCTCTTCACGCAATGGCAAATCCGCTGGCCCGTTTGGGCAGCCATTCCTTTCTTGGCGGCAGCAATTCTCCTCGCGCCGCTCAATCACGGCTGCTCTTTCTCTTTCAGCGAGCATTGTGGGAGCGAGCCTTTTGGGGTGAGGATGTTCGCGGGCAGCTACGGCTATCTGCCGCTTTTCTTCCTGTCTTCGCTTGTGGGATCGCTTGCGGTGGTTTGCCTGAGCGCTGGCCTGGCGCGCTTTGCGGCTCCATCGGCTTTCCTGGCCTATGTGGGAAGAAACAGCCTGCAACTGTTCATCATCAACGGATTCGTGGCCACCTTCCTCTTCGGCGTCTTGTGGCAGGTGAAGTGGCCGCACCTTACCGTGTTCCACTATATCGGCTTCGCAATTGGCATCATCGCCGCACATCTCCTTGTTCTTCGGGTGCTTGGCCCTGTGCTTGGCTGGATCGATTCGGCGGCGCTGGCCATCTCGGATTTCATCGTCCGGCTTATCACCGGGGCGACTTCCCGAATCCAGGCAAAGGCCGCTTAGGGGCATTCTTTGCCCAGAGACGCGTGGCCGATCCGATCACTACTGGCAAGCGGGAGAGCTGCTGCCGCCACCGTCCTGAAGAAGGGCGAGGACGCATTTACGCTGTTGATCGTTACGCTTGGAATAGATCTGCCCATCCAGAAAGGCCTGGAGTGGGGGTGACAACCACCAACTGAGAGAGACGCTCTTATAGCGCGCTTGCTGGCGCCTTTGCCTTTCCCGGATCCTTAATGCCTTCTTGTCAGCCTTTACACCTTGGTCCTTGTCGAAGAAGTCGGAGAAATTACTCCAGAAGAAGCTGTCCTTCTGTTGAGGACAAATGCTGATTTGAGCCACCGAAGGGGCGCCATCATTCATAGCCTTCGCCGCATTGGGAAGCTGAAGAATGGTTTCGTATCCGCGGGCTATGCGCGTGGAGTTGACAGTGAGAAGGTCGGTGACGGCACTGAGCGGCCGGAAATCGGATTCATCGGGTACTAGAGGGCGATCCGTATCGCTTGCGTTGAGGTCGCATACATTCGTGTTCTTGAACCAGTCCGGCTCGCTCGAAATTTGCAAAATGAAGGGCCTTAGCCCTGCCTGCTTCAGCGCCTGGGCGATCTCCATGGCGGTGACAACACCTGAATTGTCGAAATAGCCTCCGTCGACGGCACTGTCGGTGATTTGAGCCCTCGTGTCGCGAATAACCGCATGCGGCGATACAAAGGGCGAGCGGGCGCTTACCCCTGCCGCAGTGCTCAATCGGATGCCGACGGATTTTGGCTTCCTGCTATCGCATTTGGCATTGGCGACAGGGCTAAATAGCGAGGGAAGGAGTCTGGCAATGCTGTCCAGGGTCGAGAGTTGCGGGAGCTGGCCGGTATTTGGGTCGACATAGGGTGAGCACAAAAGCTCTTCGAGGTCATAAGCGTCGATGAAGAGCGGCTTTCCGGGGGCAATTGGCTCGCTCATTTTGACGGGCGTGAGGATAACCCGGCGGCCGGTCTCGATCGAGGTAGCGTTCATAAACAGAAGAGGCATCCAGTTTCCTGGCTCCGGTGCCGCCGCCCGCATGGGGCCTGGCAGTAGGGACCCTTTTCCTGTCGCCCCGAAAACGTCGTCGAAGGCGTCCTCCCAAGAGCGTTCGAGAATACCAGCGCGGTCATAGACAAAAGGCAGCCGGGATAAAGTCAGGATGTCCCGGGCAAGATAAGCGACGACAGGAGGCGATATGAAGTCGTTAGAGAGGGTGGCCTGCAAGGCATCTTTGTAGCCAACAAAGTCAGTAAGGAACTGCTTCTTTATTCCGTCGGCTTGCACTTGTTTTGGGTCGGCCCTCGACAGATTGGCCGTCGCCACATTCGGAAACCAGAGCCTTTGCCGGTATAAAGCCTTCTTAAGCTCCTCCAGATTTTCGTAGTTGGGGCGGGCCTTGAGAGCGCTTACGAAAAGAGCGGCGCCAACCGAGCTTCCCGATACGCTCGATATAGCGAAAAGCTGATTATGAAAGGCGCGCGCAGCAGGATACTTGACTTTATCGCGGCTATCATCTTCGAGAGCGCCCAAAATACTTGCGGTCAGGAAGGCAGCACGGCTGCCGCCGCCTTCGCCGGCGACGATAATCGGCCGCGGGCAAGCGGCAATATTTGCCGCCGGTCCGTCGCAACCTTTTGCATCCCAACCGCTGGCCGCTTTCCATCCCTTGATGGCATCGGCGAACGAGACCGGTTTCAAGGACTTCTGCTGTTCTTCCGCGATTTTTGCGATCCTGACATCATGGCCGTCTCCGATCAGCAAAGTCAGGCCCGCTCCAATAAGGATGAGGGCGGTGATGAACGGGAACTGAAAGCGGTTTGAAAGGGCAGCAAGAATGGTTACGAAGGGAAGCCAAGCGCCGAACACAACAAACAAGAAGGCGGCCCGTTTGATCGAGAGGGTGTCCAGGATAAATTCCATAATGCTCTGCTGGCTGAAGGCTGCAAGCCCCCAGCCGTCCAGTATCCTTTTTATGATCTCGGAATAGGAAAGGAAGTGGAGCGCAATTAGCCCAAGCAGCACCCAGGTGAGCGTGCTCATATACCGCCACATGAACTGCTTGACGCGTTGGGCGGCAATCCACGTATCCGTCGTGAGAAAAGAAGGCTTGAGCGCGGTGAGGTGAAGATCAAGATTGTCGAGGCTCGGCTGGGATTTTCTTGTCAGCTTTTCGATGCGGATCAGGGTCCTCTTGAACCCTTCCGGATCTTGGCGTTCCAAGCGCTCCATCCAGCGGCTGTACCCGCGCCTGAAAAAGCCGCGCATCAGCACAAGGATAAGGACTGCGCCGGTTGCGCAAAGAAGTGCAATCAGATGCGATTCCAATAGCGGCCGGATGTACTTTTCGTACTTGTTGCCACCATCCTGCAAGGGAATCGGAAGGTTGTCGGCCGCCGCCATCGTTCCGAGAAAGACGGCCAAGAATGCCAAGACGACGAAGAAACTCGGCAAGCGAAAGATATAAAAATTGAAGCGCTCCTCCGTGTCGACCCCAATGACATCGAAGTTCTGGAGCAGGAGCAGCCGTGCAGTAAAGACAAGCGGAATTACCCAGAAGAAGATGCCGATGGCGTAGAAGAACGCCCAGTATATCGCCTCCTGAGCCCAATAGGCCTTCGCGTCAAAAAGCAGATCTTGCACCTGTGGAAGCCCAAGGAAGGCATAAAAGGCGACCGAGATGCTGAGGACGCTGAAGAAGGAGACGCCCAGAGCCCGGATGAAGAGCCTGGTTCCCGAAACGCGGTGCGGATTATGCTTTGAGGGTGAATACATTGAGTTGTCTGGCATTGCAGGTCCCCGCCTCTAACTTCAATTGCAATTAACGGCGTGAGAACTGCACCACCAGCGTGATGCCATGGAGGCATGCCTGCTATTAAGGCAAAATATTTTGTAACTGTGACGCTTGTGACGCAGGAAAGCGGGTCACGCGGAAGCGCCGAAGGGCATTGAAGCAAGCCCCGCCAGCGCCGTATCCTCTTTTGTGATAAGCGCGATCGGCACTCGCTTCATCCACTCTTTCATGGGGCCCTTATCCTCGAAGGCTTGCCGCAGAAGAGTAAGATCCGCGATCGACGCAAAACCCCTCGCTACGCTGCCGCACAGGAAAACGCCGTCCCACGCAGCGACGGCGAGCGTCAAATTGCCGAGCACGTTACCTGCAATTTGCGTGAAGAGGCCAAGGGCATCGGAGGAGTGAGGATCCGAACCGGCGCTCGCAAGCACTTCTGCAGACGACAGCGCAGGCTCTTCATTGGCGATAGCAGCCCTCAGTTTCGAAAGCCCGGGACCGCAAAGAATTTGCTCCACCGACTTAAATTTGAGCCCTAGTCTCTCATCACGCCATTGCGGGAATACTAGCGTCATATGTCCCGCTTCGCTGGGGCAGCAAATCCAGCTACTGGGAGTCCCGATAAGGGTCGCCGCGCCAAACCCAGTGCCTAGGTTGGCAACAAAAAGTCTTCTTGCATTGGATAAAACCGGGGCCACCGGGCCAAGAACTGTGAAGTCGCTCCCGGAAATGTAAGGCAGAGCAAAGGCAACGGCCTGAACGTCATTGATGATTGTGCACGGCGCACCGAGTCTGTCCGAAACTTCCCCCTCGGAGATGGTCCAAGCCACATTGGTAAGCGTTACCGAGCCGCCGGCGATTGGGCCAGCGGCTCCTATCGCGGCACCGTCGCAGCCCTTCTTCCCGCCCGTCTCGGCGAAATATGCTTCCAGGGCTGAAACGAAGTCGGGGAAGGCGGAAACGCTGTAGGATTTAAGCCCCGTTAACTCTTTGCCATTCTCTGAGCGCGCAAAGCGGACGTTCGTCCCCCCCACATCGGAGACGAGGCGCCAGGCCATCAGGCAACGGCCTCCGGGGCCGCCATTTTAAGAACATTCAAAAAGCTCTTGCGCCACTGACGCACGTCATGCTTTTTGATGCGCCGAAGAAGCGCGCTGTGGCGGTGCTTACGCTCGGCTATAGGCATCTCCAGTGCCGTCTGCATCGCATTGGCCATTTCATCTATGTCGTAAGGGTTAACGATCAAGGCCTCTTCGAGTTCTTCTGCGGCGCCTGCAAATTTAGAGAGTATCAATACGCCAGGATCTTCTACATTCTGGGCCGCGATATACTCCTTGGAGACCAAATTCATCCCGTCCCGCAGCGGCGTTACCAGCCCAACCTCGGAGCCGCGGAAAAGCGCCGCAAGCGTATCGCGAGGCAGGGTGCGATGAATGTACCGAAGGGGGGTCCAGTCGAAATCGCCGAATTCGCCGTTGATCGCTCCTGAAAGCTCTTCCAGCTCATGGCGGATATTGACGTAAGCCTCGACCTCGATGCGCGTTGGTGGGGCAACTTGCATGAGCGTGACCGTCTTAAAGTGCTCGGGATGCGTTTCCAGGAGTTTGTGAAATGCCTTGAACCGCTCTGGCAGGCCCTTCGTATAATCGAGCCGATCGACACCGATGATGTGGGAGCGGACGACAGTCCTTCGGTTCAGTCTTGCTATATGAGAAGCAGCCTCGGGAGTCTGCGCCGCTGCCGCGAACTCATCGACGTCGATGCCGATGGGAAATTCCTTTGCCACGACGATCCGGCTGCCAATCCTGATCCGCCCGTCATCCAGGACTTCGCCTGAGCCCTCGTTGGATACCACGCGCCTGAAGTTCTCAACATCGTTGGCAGTTTGGAACCCGACCACGTCAAATTGCAGGAGGGCGTCGATTAGCCAGTCGTGCGTTGGAATCGCTTGCAAAAGTTCTGGGGGTGGGAAGGGAATATGCAGAAAAAATCCCATCCGATGCCCGCTCTCGAGCGCTCTCAGCTCTGACGCCAAGGACATCAGGTGATAATCATGGACCCAGATAAGATCGCCGGGCCGAAGCAAAGGCGCAAGCGCCGACGCGAAAGCGCTATTAACGCGCTTATAGCCTTCGAAATACGCAGGCTGAAACTCAACAAGGTCAAGCCTGTAGTGGCAGACCGGCCAAAGTACTTTATTTGCGAACCCTAGATAATACTCCTGATAATCACGTTCGGTCATGGGAATGGTTGCGAAGGTGACCTTCCCTTGAACCGTTGTAGTTACATCAGTAGGTGTGCCTTCCTCGACAATGTTGCCGTCCCAGCCAAACCATACTCCGCCAATTGATCGAATAGCATCGCCGAGTGCAACTGCAAGGCCTCCCGATTGCATCTGATTATCGAGATCGGCGACGCGGTTCGAGACAATGACAAGTCGGTTCAAACAAACTCCTCCCATGGTTTAGATAACCGGGTCGCGCCGTTTATGATCCCAACCATCGAATATGTCTGAGGAAAGTTTCCCCAGGCCGCTCCCGTAACCGGATGCGTGTCTTCAGACATAAGTCCTAAATGGTTGCGTGCGTTCAGCAAGGACTCAAAAATTTCTCGCGCCTTCTCTTTTTGGCCGATTCGTGCCAAGCAATCGAGGCGCCAGAATGCGCATACGTTGAAGGCTGTTTCCGGCATCCCAAAATCGTCGGCGGCCTCATAACGCATCATGAATGGCCCTCGCCCTAAAACCTTTTCAAGTTGTTCGACCGTGGAGACGAAGCGAGGATCGCGGGCGCCCAGGAAACCAAGCTCGCCCATTAAGAGAACGCTGGCGTCCAGATGCTCGCCTCCGAAACTTTCAGCGAAAGCCTTCCGTTTTTCCGACCAGGCGCAGCTTATGATCTTGTTCTTGATGAGGTCCGCGCGCTCGCGCCAGAATCTCACTCTCTCCGGCAACCCGAGAATAGCCGCGATCTTGGCGAGACGGTCGCA
Source organism: Rhodomicrobium sp. (assembly GCA_049579205.1). Taxonomy (GTDB): domain Bacteria; phylum Pseudomonadota; class Alphaproteobacteria; order Rhizobiales; family Rhodomicrobiaceae; genus Rhodomicrobium. Next base: position 9,354 of record JBAUNL010000487.1, read on the forward strand.
GGCGGCCCAGCACATGACGCTTGAGGATGTATGGATACGAGCTCTGGACCGTAGCTCCCAGATCCCTGCGTCTGGCTGGTCGTGGAGCTTGAAAGCCTGTTCACCTACCGCCTCAAGCCGGTAAAAATCGTCTAGGCCAGCTCGGACGATAAGGCGCGTATCAATGAAGGCTTGAGACGCACCGAGAATAAGGTTGCCGTATGTGTCGTGCTGGAAATGCTCGTAGGCTTGGTTTCCGATGCGGACAGGAGAATTGCTGGTCGATCCTTCGCTTCTAAATCCAGGCAAATCGCCGGCGGTCTTTTCGACGAGAGACTTTTCGAGTGCGATACCGTAGACCGGCTGGATGTGACCATTTGTGCTTGCGACGATATTCATGATCCAGCGGTAATAATTCTCAAGGGTGCGGCCGGCGGCTAAGCTTGTCAGCGCTCGAATTACGAAATAGGCGTCGCGGATCCAGCAGAAACGGTAATCCCAGTTCCTCCCTGTGTCCGGAGCCTCCGGGATACTGGTGGTGATGGCTGCGATAATTGCGCCAGTTGGCTCGTAAGAGCACAGCTTTAGCGTAATGGCGGCGCGGATGACGGCTTCCTGCCATTCCGGCTGGAGAGCAAGCCGCAGGCTCCAATTGCGCCAATAGTGCTCGGTATGTTCCTCGAAAGCCCGCGCGGTATCGGTCGGACTGTCGGAGAGAGTCTCATCAGGGCCAAGAATGAAGCTCAGCGGATCGCTCAGATTGAAGGGAATCTCCTCCAAAACATAGTCCAGAGGAGCGTCCGTCGTAAGCCGCAACGTCGTTTCGGGGCCGGCATAGCGGATGTGATTTGAGCCGAAGGTTCTCGTGGGAGCATTCTTACCGTAATTGAAGCGAGGCCTGAGTTTGACGCGGATTCGCGGCCTTCCATGCTTGACCGCCACCCGGCGGACAAGGGTCTGTGGACGGAATGGCCGGTTGCGCGTGTAGAACCGCGGAACAAAGTCGGTCACTTCAACCGATCCGCTCTCACCGTGCAAAATTGTCTTTAGAATAGCAGTGTTAGGAACATAGGATTGCTCGGAGGATTTGAACCCCTCAAGCTCAATGGAAAAGGCTCCGTCGCCGGAATCACCGGAGGGGCTGCCTAGAAGCTGATGGAAGACGGGATCGCCATCAAACCTCGGAAGGCAGCACCAAACGATTTTGGCATTCTTGTCAACGAGAGCGGCGATGCTGCAGTTTCCGATAAGCCCAAGATCGAGATTACCCATAGACTCCAGTTCCTTTGAGCGTTTCGGAAGTGATGAGAAGCCAGGCCAAGAACTCATCGACGTTGCGGGCGCGCATTTGCGCGGCCGTTTCGCCAGGGCCCACCTTCACGGAAATCCCGCCGAGGGCATTTACGGCGATAAAGGCGTCCTCGTCGGTCGCATCGTCCCCCGCAAAGAAAGGGACACGGCCCCGGAAGGGTGGTTCCCTCAAAAAGTCGTTAATCGCGGTGCCTTTGTTAGCAGTATGCAGCCGGGCCTCAATCACCATCTTGCCACGAGTAAGCACCACCTCGGCCAGCCGGCTGGCCACATCCTCTACGAGCGATATGCAAAGCGTCTCAAGCTCCGGCCTGAGCCGGTAATGAAGCGCAAGCGCGCCTCTCTTTCTTTCCAGTAATAGACCAGGATTGTGGCTCACGAAGGCTGTGAGGGTCTTCTCCACGGAGCGGACGGCGGTGTCTTCGGCTGAAGCCAGGCGCGTGGTCGTACCGTTAATACGCTGTTCAAAACCATGAACGCCGGCAACTGGAAGCTTGAGAGGTGCCAAAAATCCGTCGATGGTCTCGATTTCTCTGCCGGTAATAATGGCGACTGCGCCGCCTGAAGCCTCAAAAAGGCGCTCCAGCGCATTCCTTGCCCGGTCTTCAACGATTACTGCTTCGGGCGTCTCCGCGAGTTCGGTCAACGTCCCGTCGAAATCAAAGAAAAAGCTAAAAGCGCGAGGGTCGCGCAAATCGGGCAACAAAACCATGGCTGTGATCTGCGGAGCTTACTCGGTTCGACCAGCTAGAAAATGTTTAGCGACTCTGTCAAATTAACCGCTCTTCATTTTCACTTAGTTTGCCGTTCATGGTAAACCTCTTCGCTGGTGCGTGGCCTAAAGTCGATGCGAAGCCGCTGTTCATTTTTGAGAGCTTCATGCTACGCTGCTTGATCGTGGCCTTTTCTCGGTGTCTAATGGCGTGTGCGCCTTGCCGGGCAACACACCACCGTTGAAAAGGCATGAGCGAAGCGCCCCTGAATGGGAAACGCCGATGATCAGAATTGCATGCGCCTTTATTGCGTTTTTTGCATGGCAATCAACTCTCGCTTTTGCGGGCCAGGTGCGGAGCGAGTCCCTCGCCTCAAAAACGCTCGGGCATGACATGCCGTTCCTGATCTACCTGCCAGATGGGTATGAGGCGGGACGTCTTCATTATCCTGTGCTTTATCTTCTGCATGGAGCTGGCGGCAATGAGCGCAGCTGGCTCGATATGGGGCACATCAAGGAGAAGGCAGATAGCCTCATTGCGAAAGGGACCATTCCGCCGGCCCTGATTGTGATGCCGGGTTGTCCGGGCTGCTGGTGGGTTGATGGCGCTAAGGAAAAGGCGGAGACGGCCTTCTGGTCTGACCTTGTCCCGGCCATCGACCTACGCTACCGGACTATTGCTACTCGAGGTGGCAGACTGATCGCCGGACTTTCGGCCGGGGGCTACGGCGCGGTGCGTTTTGGGCTCCGTCATTCCGAATCGATAGCGGCTGTCGCGGCGCTAAGCCCGGCCATCTATGCCGACACAGTTCCTCAGCTCTCTGCCGCTAGAACCCAACCGCCATTCTTGGGGCCAGACGGAAAATTCAGCCAGACCGCTTGGGACCAACTGAACTATCCCAACCTGCTAGATCAGTATTTCGACAAGCAAAACCGGGTACCCTTCTATCTTGTTTCTGCGGATGGCGACAAGTTCGGCATCGCTTTCGAAACCGCTCTTCTATTCAAGCGGCTTTTCCAGCGTCAGCCAGAAAAGGTGGAGCTTCGTGTCGTCGACGGAGATCATAGCTGGAAGGTTTGGGAAGCAGCGATCGACAACGCGATGGAATATCTTTTCCGTTATACCGACCACCCAAAGCCTCCGGCTCAGACGGCAGGCTTGAGCCCGACCAGCCACTAAATTCTGCTTTGAGTTAAGCGAAACAACTTTGTCGTGGCCGGGCTCGACCTGGTTTCCACGCAAACCCCGTCGCTTCGATTAGCCTTTGGATGGCCGCATCAAGTGCGGCCATGACAGCTAGAGGCGCCGCGGCCTGATAGGTAACGCAAGCCCATCCGGAAGCCCTTTACCGGCGTCCGGAACGCCGCCGCTTTCCTCAATGCCCTGAGTCGACCAAAGCGCATGGGCCTGCGCAATCCCTCCCTTTCCCCTCAAAAGCCAGGAGACCCTCATGATTACTCGCATTCGATACCCCAAAGGCTATCAGTTCTTTGATGGAAACGGCGCACCGCTCGCGCTCGGCAATCTTTACTACTACGTCGCCGGTACGACGACGCCTCAAAATACCTATTCCGACAGCGCGGGCACGGTTGTGAATACAAACCCGCTCGTCCTAGACGGGTCCGGCCGGCTCGGAGTCGATGTCTACCTGGGTTCCTCGGCGGACTATAAAGAGGTTCTAACAGCGTCAAGCGCCACAATCGCCCCCTGGCCCGACGATAATATCCTTCGAGCAATTCAGCCGGATTGGAATGCCTCAAGCGGGCCTTCCCAAATCCTGAACAAGCCTGCGCTTGCGGCCGTGGCTACGTCGGGCAGCTACACCGACCTCACCAATAAGCCTTCAGTACCTGCGGTATTCGCGGGCGACAGCGGAACCGGCGGCGCCTCGGGCCTGGTTCCAGCACCCGCCGCAGGTGATGCGGTTGCAAGTAAGTATCTCAAGGCAGACGGTACCTGGTCCATTCCACCAGGGGGCTCTGGCTCCTCGGCGACAAACCTGACCGTGACCGAGACCGCAAACACCGTTGCGATTGGTTCCTCTTCGGGTTCCGGTGCGACGATCCCTGCGGCAACCTCCACTGCAGCCGGTGTTCTCGATAGCTCGCGCGCGGCCAAAATCGACGGTTTGGCAACGGTAGCCTCGACTGGGAGCTATACTGACCTCTCGAACAAGCCCACAATTCCGGCCTCGCAGGTGAATGCCGACTGGAACGCGGCTTCTGGTGCTGCTCAGATTCTGAACAAGCCTGCGATTCCAGGGCCGATGACGGGGGCATCCTCGAGCGCCCCGGGTACAGGCGGTACCGTTCCGGCTCCGGCCACCGGACAACAAAGCTCCTTCTTGCGCGGCGACGCCACGTGGCAGCAAATGACGGCAACGCAGGTGAGCGGCATCCCAGCCTCGCTTGCCAGTCAAAACCTTGATGCGCTCGCCCGCGTCGGGATCGGCACCACGGACACGGGAAACATGCTTTCCGTGAGAGGCGCGAGCATCCTGTTTTCGAACAGTGGTGACATGCGCGCGGCCATCTCTAAAGGCGCGTCTTCGAATGTGGCCGCGTTGAACTTTCAAGATAATTACAGCACGCGAGTCCAGTTCGGCCCACTTGGCAACGACAACTTCACCATCGCCACTTCGCCGGACGGCTCTACGTTCAACAATGCCGTCGTCGCGACTGGCGCAGGCGCCGTCAGCTTTCCAAATACTGGCGGGTTTACGGGCGATAGTGGGGCGGGCGGATCGGTCGGTCTGGTGCCTGCTCCCTCTGCAGGGGCTGCGGGCGCTGGAAAGTTCCTCAAGGCTGATGGCTCGTGGTCGGTTCCAGGCGGTGTGCTGGGCGGCTCCAACGGCCAGCTTGAGTTCAATAATAATGGCACCTTCGGCGGCGTTTCCGGTTCCACATGGGACGGCACAAATCTGACGGTGCCCAATGCATTCCTTCCAGCTTACAGCAACTCCTATGGGCCCTGGGCGCTTGGCTTTACCAGCACTCAATTCTACGGCACGCCTGGAACTCTAACCGGCGTCACCGCAAGCGCAACGAGCGGCAGCACTTCCATTACGCTTTCCGCCGGACACGGCCTCAGCAACGGGCAATACGTCACCATCTCGGGGCTGGCTTACGCCTTCGTGCTGTCGAATGTCGGAGCAACATCTGCGACGCTCAATCGGACCGCAACGGCAACGGTCTCGAATGCGTCTGTTCAGTACGCCTATTGGCCGGACCCGCTTCTCTCCTACGGGTATAACCCGAACGGCGGCAACCACCTCTCCGCCGAACCGATCTGGGAGATCAATTTCGAGACGAACTTTCTCGACCCCACCGGCTACTCCAAGATGGAGTGGTATGTCCAATACATTTCCGAAGACAATAGCGTCTTTACCCGGCCTTTCTTCTCACAGGTGAACCGGAGTACGAAAAGACTTTCGAGTACGGCCGTTACCGCCGGATACACGGGCTTTATTGTCTCCGCCGGCGCTGGCGACAGCAATGACACACCCGTCTTCTATGTCTGGAACCAAGGCAGCCCTACCGGTTCCACCCAAGCCTATTTCGGCAACTATACCCAGACTCCGAGCGGGTACAGTTGGAAGAATCTGAACGTCCTGAATTCCGGGACTTGCTCGCTGGGCCTTGTTACCCCAAACAGCAATCACATCACCATTGACGTCCAAGATAACTCCGGCTCAGCCTATTCGGAGATTTATTCGCGCGTGTATGCTGGAGGCGGTAACTACACGAACATCCCGCTCATCCTCCAGTCACAGGGAGGCGCTGTCGCGATCGGAACTCTGGCTCCTTCCCTTGCCGTTTACGACCTTACTCTAGGCGGCGATGCCAACCGGACAATGGGCCAAGCCCGCGCCACGGGAGCGGCAAATGATTTCACGATCCGGGCATCTGGGGCACTTGCCGGCGCCACTAACGCCTATGGTGGGAACCTCTGGCTTTCGTCCGGTATCAGCACAGGCAATACCGCAACCCCCGGCCGGGGCAACATTTATTTCCAAGTCTATCCCGATGGCAGCTCTGGAACCTCAGATAACGCGGCGCTTACCGCAGCTACTATCGACAGGAACGGTCATGTCGGCTTCGGCGGTTCACCACAATCAACTTACCCCTTCTATGTAGCTGGGAATGCCTATTTCGGTGGAACCCTCACCGTGACGGGGAACGCCATTCTCAACAGCAACACGGTGAACATTAACAATATCGGCATTTGCGCGGGAGCCTTTTACGTTGCCCACTCTAACTCTATCCCCTCAGGCGGAAACGCGAATTGCTCGCTACAGCTAACTTCGACAAACAATTTCGGCGTCTTCTGCGGCTCGGGCGCCCCTACGCTTTCCGCCGCTCAAGGTTCGATTTATCTGCGTTCCGATGGCAGCTCCACATCCACGCGTATGTATGTCAACACCAACGGTTCAACCGGCTGGACCGCGGTTACCACTGCTTCCTAACACCCCTCCAACCAAACACATTCCGGAAAGGAAAACGCATGAATCCAATCACACTCACACTCGACGCCAACGAGCAGAACGGCCTGCAGCAGTTGTTCGACGTGGCGCTCAGGCAATCCGGGCTCACCGCCCTGCCTCTGGTCTCTCATTTTGTGTCGCGTCTTAGTGTTGCGCAGAGTGCCGCTACCGGCGCAACTCCGCCAACCGCGGTCGCAGCCAACGCTTCCGTGCAGCAGGCGGTGACGAACACAAAAGCGGCTGTGGCCCCCTCGCAGCAGGCGCCTCATTCTTAGACTGCTCGCCTCGTCTCGTGCAAAGCCGCTCCCTCGAGCGGTTTTTTTATTTGGAGAGCTTAAATGGCATCGGGAAATTTTGAGCGCTGCCTCGCCGTCACTCTGAAGTGGGAAGGCGGCTATTCCAATCATCCTGACGATCCGGGCGGACCCACGATGAAGGGAATAACGCAGCGCGAATATGACGCCTGGCGCAAACGCCAGGGCAAACGTGGCCGGCCAGTCCGGCAGATTGGCGACGACGAAGTCGAAACCATTTATCGCGAGAACTATTGGGACGCGATGCACTGCGAGGGCTTTCCTCTCGGAACGGACCTTTGCGTCTTTGACGCCGCAGTCAATTCAGGTGTGGGACGTGCCCAGGAGTGGTGCGATCAGGCGCAAGGAATAGACCAGCTCTGCGATGCGCGGCTCGCTTATCTGCAACGCCTCGGACGCCTGTGGCGTGTATTCGGAGCCGGTTGGCGCCGCAGGGTGGACGGCATCAGGCGCACCGCGCAGTTGATCGCCCGAAACATTGCGAGCGAGCAGGCTGAGGAAACCGGCCTCCACGCCGGTATGAAGGGCAAAACGGTGCGCAGCCTGCAGGAGAAGCTGCGTGCTCTTGGCTACCCTTGCGGCAGCGTCGATGGCATCTACGGTCAGCAGCTTTATCGGGCGGTGGTTCTGTTCCAAGAGGATCACGAGCTCACAGGCGAACGCGGTGTGTGGACCCCCGCCTACGATGAGATCCTCGCCAATTCCGGTCCTATGCTGCCGCGCCGCAAGGAATTAACGCATCGCGACCTGGAAGAAGCCGGCGACGTGCAGGTCAAACATATGAATCTGCTTCAGCGGGCTTCTGCTTGGCTTTTAGGTGTGGGAGCGGCCGGGGAGACATTCCAGAGCGACGGCGTCATGGACAGCCTCAATGGCGTCCGCAACGTCGTCGAGCCGGTCCAAGGCATTTTCGATTGGGTTTCTGGAAATCGCTTTCTGCTTCTCTGCGCGGCCTGCGCTGCGATTATCGCTCTCATCCGTCTTTTGCGCCGCGAACACGTCAAAGCGTACCAGAATTTTGACTATCAGGGGCCGGCAACAACAAAGGAGGCGCCGCAATGATTGCGGTATTATCAGCCATCGGCGCGTGGTTTGGCCGCCTTGTCGCCACTTTGGGGGTTTCGGGCGTGGCTGCGCTCGCCTTCTTGGGCCCGCTCGGACCGATCATCAGCGGTCTTGCCGGTGCAATCGGATCGGCTATCTCGGCGCTTTTTGAGATAATTGCGTCCCTTTCCAAAAGTGCCGAGGGACGCATCGTTCTCGCAATCCTGGCCTTGGGATTCGGGTTTCTCTATTTGAGATTCCACTACATCCAGGAAGGAAGAGCCCTTGAGCGCCCGGCAGCCTTTGCACAAGGGGTCGCACGCGGCAAGTCCATCGCCGTTTGCGCTCGGACAAGGCGATGAAAAAATGGCTGACATCGGCACAAGCGGCAATTTGCATCGCACGCTTGATCTATCACGAGGCTCTTTGCCGCTATTGATTGCGCTGGCATTTGCCGGATGCGTGGGCGGAATTGCCTACACGGCTGGGGGAATCATGGAAAGCATCAACCACAACCGTGTCGAGACAGCAACTCGGCTTATGGCGATAGAAACCGCGATCGCAGGGATCAGGCAGTTCCTGGCGCAGCGCGGTTGCGTCATAGCCCAAAAAAAGTAAGCCGGCGCAACTCCACGCCCCGCCATGCACCAGGCCTCTGGTGCATGGCGGGGCTGTTTGCGTTTCTGGACGTGGTACTGGGCACAAGCGATGGCGTGTAGCGCTGCCGCGGGCGTCATGCTAGACATGCGGCCTAAACCACCCGGACATTGCCGCCATGATGCAAAGCGATTCAGCCTCTTCATCTACCCGCACCGAGACCGACAGCTTCGGTCCTATCGACGTCCCAGCACAGCATTACTGGGGCGCCCAGACGCAGCGCAGCCTCGGCAACTTCAAGATCGGCGGAGAGCGCATGCCCCTCCCTCTGATCCGTGCGCTCGGCATCATCAAGAAAAGCGCGGCGAAGGTGAACCAGGCTTTGGGACAGCTTGACCCGCAAATCGCGGACGTAATTGTCAAGGCGGCGCAGGAGGTGATTGCTGGAAAACTTGCAGGCGAGTTTCCTCTTGTTGTTTGGCAGACGGGTTCCGGTACGCAAACCAATATGAATGCCAACGAGGTCATCTCGAACCGCGCGATCGAGATTCTTGGCGGTGAGAAGGGGTCGAAGAAGCCGGTCCATCCCAACGACCACGCGAATCGGTCGCAATCGTCGAACGATACATTTCCCACGGCAATGCATATTGCCGCCGCGATGGCGGTTCACGAAAACCTTCTGCCGGCGCTGGATCATTTAGCGCGCGCGTTGGAGGACAAAGCCCGTGCCTTCGAAGGCATCATAAAGATCGGCCGTACACATCTACAGGATGCGACTCCTGTCACTCTTGGGCAGGAATTTTCCGGTTATGCGGCGCAAGTTCGCCACGGCATTGATCGGGTAAAATCCGCACTGCCCCGAATCTACATGCTCGCACAGGGCGGCACCGCAGTCGGCACCGGCATTAATTCGCCTGCGGGTTTCGCGGAAAAATTTGCGGAGGAGGTGGCGCGAGAAACCGGCCTGCCGTTTGTAACAGCGCCTAATAAGTTCGAAGCGTTGGCGTCCAACGATGCAGAGGTGGAGCTCTCCGGAGCACTGAATGTTCTAGCCGCGAGCCTCTTCAAAATAGCAAGCGATATCCGGTTGATGGGTTCAGGCCCGCGTTCCGGCATCGCGGAGATTTCGCTGCCCGAGAACGAGCCCGGCTCTTCCATCATGCCGGGCAAGGTCAATCCAACGCAGGCCGAGGCGCTGACGATGGTCTGCTGTCAGGTTATGGGCAACCACGTAACCATTACGGTTGCAGGCAGCCAGGGGCACTTTGAGCTGAACGTCTTCAAACCCGTCATTATTTATAATCTGCTTCAATCCATCCGGCTTCTGGCTGACGCTGCCGTAAGCTTCACCGATCACTGCGTTGTTGGCATCGTGCCAAATGAAAAGCGCATCCGCGATCTCGTCGAAAGCTCCCTCATGCTCGTTACCGCGCTTGC
>JBAUNL010000488.1:0-32062 GCA_049579205.1 Rhodomicrobium sp.
GAACAGCAAGGCGTTTCTCATGAGGATCAAGGCTTGGTCCGCGGGTGACGGCCCAGCTCTTGTAGACGCCGCCGAGTTCCAGTCTCAGGTCATAGTGCAGCCGGCGAGCCGCGTGTTTTTGGATAACGAAGCGCAGCTTCTGCGCGCTTGGTTTTACGGTGCCTGAGGGTTCCGGCGTCTTGGAGAAGTCCCGCATTTCGCGGTAACGGCTTAGGTCGCCCTGCGCACTTGCAGATTTCGCAAGTTTCTCCCTCGCGCCTTTATCCCTGCGACTTGCTGGGGATGCGCGCGCCATTACTACCGCCCTGATGCCTTGCGCTCGGCCCTGCCGCGAGCGCGCGCTGCAGGTTTGGCCCCGTCATCCGACCCATGTTCCGAGTTGGAAGGCCCAGATCTGGACTGAGCCGCTTTCCCTACCGCCCCTTCCCTTGCTGATCTTCGTGAACGCCCGCTTGAGCCATTTCCTTTTTCAGCAGCCTGCGCATCCTTGAGCCCCCCCTTTTCTGCGGCAATCGAACGGCGAAGCGCATCCATGAGGTTTATAACTTTCCCAGGTGCATGCAGCTTCGCAGCCTCCACCGGACGTCCGGCCTGCTTATCCCTGATCATTTTAATGAGCGCATTCTCGTAGCGGTCTTCAAACTTCGTGATATCGAAATGGCCCATCTTGGTGCGAATGATATGCTTAGCCAAATCGCCCATTTCAGACGGAATTTCGATGTCAGGGATACTTTCGAAATACGCCGATGAATCCCTTACCTCATAATTGTAATGAAGCATCGTTACGAGAATACCCTTGTCGCGCGGCTCCATTACAAGCAGGCGCTCGCGCCGGGATATGACCGCGCGGCCGAGACCGGCAACGCCTTCAGCGGCCATCGCATCGCGTATTACTGCGAACGCTTCCTCCGCCACTTTATCGTTCGGCACCAGATAGTAGGAGCTGTCGAGATAAACAGGATCGATCTCGCTGCGCGGAACGAAGTTCTCGATATCTATTGTATGCGAGCTTTCAATTTCTATCGCCTCGAGGTCCGATTCCTCGATCGGCAGATACTCATTCTTCGAAAGCTGAAACCCGCGAACGCGCTCATCGCGTTCGACCGGCTCTTCAGTTTCGGAGTCCACCATCAGCTGGCGTAGGCGGTTCCCCGTCTCGCGATTAACCCAATGAAACGAAACGCGATCGCTTCGTGACACAGAAGGATAGAGGGCCACCGCACAAGAAACGAGGGAGAGCTTAAGATAGCCTTTCCAATAGGGGCGTGGAGCCATACAGCGAACTCCGTGGCTTGCGCAATCTGCGCGAGGTCTAGCGCCCCCGCTGCGCCCCTCAAGACTATTATCTCCAGTATTTTTCTTATAACGCAAGCATAAGAAGTGAGGTTCCGGCGAACAGCGTGAGCGCTGGTTTAGAACCAGCGCTAGAAGCAGAGCCTGCTTTGATTAACGGACGCTCAACCCCGGCAATGAGAACAGCCAGTAGAGTGGCTACCCGCCAAGGCGGCCGCTCATATGGGCAAGTACAAAGTAGATCCGGCCGTCGTCCGATGCCAGCCTCGTTTGAATGCCTGTCCCTCGCGGATCGGAACGGCTCAGGTCCTGGAGAGCCTTCTCGAAATCGGTAAGATACCGGTCTACGATTGTCCTGAATGTTTGATCCATGTCATAACGCCGGCGGACGCGATCAACGATCGCCTGCCCTTGACGCGAGTACAAACCTCGCTGCTGAAGGACTTCGGTCTCCCCACGCTTGAGCCTTTGCCAGACATCCATGACGCGCCTGTCGTCGATGCAAGAGGCGATATCGGCCATCGAGAAGTCCGCGCCGTCGGGCTGCTGCGGTGCCGAGCTCCCGCCCCTTGGCGGCAGAGGTGCCGCTATCGGGGGCAAGCCGTAAGAGGAATCGTCCTTGTCCAGGAAGTGCTGCTCATCCTCGGAAGCCCGCGCTAAAAGGTCCCCGAGCGACCATTGATTGCGCCTCTCAGGAGGCTGGCCCTCCGCAAAGCCGGGCGGCGTCGAAGGTACGCTCGGCGCGGGATCCGGCTGGAACTGCCTCAAGGATTGCGGCGGTTCATTAGCCCAAACTGGGTTCTCAACGGGAGGCTGCCCGTAGTCAAAGCCAGGACGATTCGGAGAGAAGGCAACGTCGTGAGGCGCCTGCATGGGCGCGTGCTCCCGCCGCGGAGGCTCATGCCGCTCGGGAGCCGATATCGTACTTGAATAGACGTGCCGGTTCGAAATCTCAGAGAGCGTGTCGAGCGCGGAGAGCTGATCTTGCAAAGCCCGGCGCATCGCAGTGGCGCTTTGCTTTGCCGTCTCGGGAAGCACCTTTGCGTGCCGCTGCAGCTCATTTTGGGCAGATTCGAGGTCGACTGAGGCCCGGCGGGTGGAGTCGCGTACCGCTCTTGTTGTATCGGTGAACTTGGACGAAAGAGTGGATAGCTGGGTTGATACCTGGTCGGACAGTGAGGTGAAATTCGCCTGCAGATCCGATACTGCCTTTTGGGTATGGATTTGGGCGTCCTGGCGTAAGCGCTCGATTTCCCTGATCGCGACCTGCGACTTCTCGGCAGAGTCCTTTGCCAAGAGTTCGGTAACCTTCCGCGCCCTAAGCTCTGCTTGGCTCAGGGACTGCTCAAGCATGTTGGAGTAGGCATTCATCATCCGGTCCAGTTCGGCTGCGCGTGTGCCTACATTTTCCATAAGCTTGGCGAATCCAGCCTGCCGCGCCTCCATCATGACGTCGACTTTCGAGTTCGACATCTCGAAAGTGCGCGAAGCATTTATCAGGGCGGCCCCCTGTTCCTCGAAACGCTTGGTTAGGCCGCCCAGCTGATTCATAAGCGTCGCTGAAACCTCCTTCAAGACGCGAGCCTGCCCAGAAAGAGCATCGGAACCCGTGCTTGATCTATTCGCCAGCTCCTCTACTGTCTTTTGCAGCGTTGCAGCGTTCGAGGAAACCACACGTTCAATCGACGCGGCCTGCCGGGCAAGAGTATGTTCCAACGACCCAGAATGCTTGTCGAGGGTATCGCGAATTGTTCCTGTCTGCTTGGAAAGCGTTGCCTCCAATGCCTGGGCGCGCTGCGCAAGCGTCGAATCCAGCTGCTTGGTTCTTTCACCAAGATTAACCTCGAAGCTCTGTGCCCGCCGGCTTAGGATTGTCTCAAGCGTCTGGATGCGCTCCGTAAGCGAGGTATCAATGTGCCGCGTATGGTCGCTAAGGACCGTTTGAAGCATCGTGGTGCGGTCCGTCAGGGTCGCGCCAAGCGACTGAGTTTTCTCTGACAATGCCGTCTCAAGAGCCGACAAATTGCGCGTCGCGCCTTCGATGATCGAGCTGAGCCGGTTTTGCTCCGTACCGAGCTTTTCCAAAAGAACCGGGATCTCACGGCCGACCCGCTCACTCATCCCGATGACAGATGTTACGAGGCTGTTGCCTTTGGCGGAAATTGCGGCCGCCGTCCTATCCGATGTCTCCTGGATTGCGCGCGTCACTTCAAGGCTTGACATCCTCAGAGATTCCGCCGCCTGGGCACCATGCTTCACGAGTTGCTCGGTGATGCGCGCACCGCGCTCCGCCAGCTTTTCATCGATGGCCCGGCCAGCCGCCGTCACGGCTGCGGTGATCTTCGTGCCTCTGGTAGCAAAAGCCTCAGTCATCGAGCTGCTGGCCTGGCTCAGCGACTGAGACGCTTTCTCGCTTGCGGCTGTAATTTCTCGCGTGACCTGGCTCCCCACTCCGCGAAGAGCCTCACTCACGCGCTCGCTGTTGTTGGCCAGAGCTTCACGCTCGCTCGCGAGCTCGTTGATCAAATTCCTGATGCGGTTCTCATTCTCCGTATAGGAGCGTTCGAGCGCCGCAACTTCGTTGTGAACGAGCGCTTCGAGCTCGCCTGCGCGGCCAAGCGCGCGCGATATCGCGTCGTTCATCGCCGCCACTTGGCGGCGGACCGTCTGTCCCAGAGAAGCCACCGATTGCTCGGCCATGCGGTCGGGTTCGGCAAGCCGCACCGCCACTTCGGTCATGGCTGACGACATGAGGCGAAGCTCTTGGGCTCGCCAAACGAGAATGGCGAGGAACCAAAATAGGGCGATGGGAACGGCGATTGTAGCGATAACGATTACGATGGCCGGATTCGCGATCAGGTCGGACAGGCTGCCCGAGGAATCCACCGTCTTTTGAAAGACTGCCCACGACACTGCCAATCCGAGGACAAACCAAACTGCTGACGCCACAAGAGCAATCAGGAAGGGCGATCGCGACGGGCGCTGCTGGAGCGCATAAATTAAGCCCCCAATCGAAGGCATGTCGTCGTTGGCGGGGATGTGCGGCCGGGCGGCCGCCGCAGGGCGCTTTTGCGGCGGGCGTGTTCCTGGCGCGCCCGGCGTCACTTGAACGGTGGCCTCCCGGTCAGGAATGCGGCGGGGCGTCGGATGGGCGCCAGCCTGAGGACTAACCTGAGAATCACGGGGCGGCTTATTCTGGGCCCCTTCAGGCCGCCCCCCGCTAGCTGATGGCGGCGAAGCTTGATGATCACGGCCAAGTCTGTTCTGAGGCGCTTCGGGACGCGCCACAGAGGACGCTTCCGGCGTGTCATTCGCAGAACCGGATGGCTTAGCCTCATCCTCCGGTTTAAGATCGATGGGCGTCTGGGAGATCGCTGGTTTTTGGCTCATCAGGCCGTCCTGACCTTGGGTGGAATGACCACGATGCCGCCGTCACGGCAGCGTCGCGTTCGAGTAGGAAGATTCGCCGCAGCACTACACAACAGCAAGAGGCAGACCTTCATAGCCTTTCCCGCTGGGACAGCGTTCCAAAATGCTCCAGCTCGCGCCCTCGCTAATGGAATTTTGAGGCTAAAAAAAGATTACCGAAGCCCGCATATTTTCAAGCCGACTGGAGCCGCACTTGTAAACCTCTGTTTATTCGATACTTAATATTGTGATTCGATACCGGTGCATAAACACTCCTAGGGATTTCGGGCAAAAGTCACAGCTTTTTTTTGCCACACTTAAGCTGCGGACAGCTTCCTTCTCGACTGAGATTGCCAGGGAGCCCAATTGGAACTTTGAAAATCGCGGCAATCTCCCTTAGAGAATGAGTTAAATGAGCGAATCTGGCGGTGCCATGGTTAAGGTGACCTATATCGAGCATAATGAGACAGTCCATACGGTCGAGGGCGAAGAAGGCCAAACCGTGATGGAGACTGCGATCAAGCATTCGGTGCCCGGCATCGTCGCCGAATGCGGCGGCGCCTGCTCTTGCGCTACTTGCCATGTTTATGTCGACGACGCTTGGAAGGAAAAGACAGGCGGCCCATCTCCAATGGAGGAGGATATGCTTGATTTCGCCACCGACGTGCGGCCGAATAGCCGCCTAAGCTGTCAAATCAGGCTCAAGCCCGAGCTCGACGGCTTGGTCGTCCGCGTTCCCGAACACCAAGGTTAAAGTCCCTTTAGAAGGTGCGGCTTGCCCCGCATTGGCACATCGAACAAATGACATCTCAAATTCAAACGGACGCGCTGATCATAGGGGCGGGGCCTGTGGGCTTATTTGCGGTCTTCGAGCTTGGGCTTCTGGATATTAAGTCGCATCTGATCGACATTTTAGATCGTCCAGGAGGGCAATGCGCCGAGCTTTATCCGGAAAAGCCGATCTACGATATCCCCGGCCTTCCCGTCGTTATGGGACAGGAATTGACGGATCGCCTTCTCGATCAGATCAAGCCGTTCCACCCCGTTTTTCATTTGGGCGAGCGCGTCGAGACCCTTCGGCGCGTCGAAGGCGGCTTTGAGGTAGTCACGGATGTTGGAACGTCGTTCCAAGCAAAAGTTGTCGTGATAGCCGCCGGAGGCGGTTCCTTTACCCCGAAGCGTCCTCCCCTCGCAGGGATCGAAGATTATGAGGGGAAATCTGTCTTTTACTCGGTAAAGAAGATCGACGCTTTCCGGGACAAGACGGCAGTGATTGTCGGCGGTGGCGATTCAGCCCTTGACTGGACGTTGAACCTTGAGCCGGTCGCGAAGTCTGTAACCCTCGTTCACAGGCGGAATGAGTTCAGGGCCGCTCCCGACTCCGTGAACAAAATGCGAGCGCTTGTCGCGGAGGGGCGCCTGCGGCTTGTGATAGGACAGGTGACCAAGCTTCACGGAGAGGGCGGATCTTTGCGGTCCCTAACCATGCGGGGGCAGTTGGAGGGCAACGCAGATCAGGAATTTCAAGTCGAGGCAGAACGCCTTCTGCCATTCTTTGGCTTGACCATGAAGCTTGGCCCTGTCGCAAATTGGGGTCTGAACCTTCACGAGAATCTGATCCCTGTGGATACCGAAAAATTCGAGACTTCGGAGCCGGGCATTTTCGCGATCGGCGATATCAACTGGTACCCAGGAAAGCTCAAGCTGATTCTATGCGGTTTTCATGAAGCCGCACTTATGGCCCAGCGCGCGCATAAGCTCGTGTACCCGGACAAGCGCCTTATCTTTCAATATACGACATCGTCCTCAAGCTTGCAGAAGAAGCTTGGAGTACTGTAAGCGCCTTGGTTGGACGCAAAAAAACGGCGCCCGAAGGCGGGATCAGACTGCTGACAAAACCCGTCATTTTTGGCCGGGTTTTGTTTTATGAAGTTTTTTCACCCCCAATCGGCGTTCGAGATGAGGCCAACGAGCTTCACGCCAAAGTCGACAACAGCTTTAATGTTGTAAGCGTAGGCTTGAACTATCGCATGGGCGCAGGCTTCAGCCGTTGAAGTAATAAGTTTCTTGCACAAGAATGCGGCGCCTTCGGGCGCCGTTCTGCTTTGCGCGGCGAAAAAGGGGGCGCGACTGTGAAGTGGCAAAACTGCACCTTCTGTTCAGAAACACCGCAACTCAACCGTTGGTTGCTTCAGCCACCAAGCCCAAGATTCTAAGACAGAGAAAGCGGTTCTTGTTTCTAACGTGATCGTGAGGGATATTCAAATGGGGCGCAGTTTCGTTCTCGGTGTAGTGGGTTCAATCGCATTGATAACGGCTGCAAGCGCGGCCGACATGTATCGCGCGCCGGAGCCCGTGGGTGGAGGCTATAAGGATGGCTATGTTCCGGCCGCGACTTGGACCGGGTGATACCTTGGTGTGAACGGTGGTTGGGGCAGCAGCTCTCAGTCGAGCAACCTCAGCGGGCTCGGGATAGATACTCTAGAAAGTGTTTTCGCCCCTTATTCCCAGAACCACAATATGGATGGAGGGTTCGGCGGCGTCCAGATCGGCTATAACTGGCAGTGGGGCGGAAGCTTCAAGGACGTCCCGAGCAACTGGCTCTTCGGCATTGAGGCCGACATTCAAGGCGCCGGCATCAAAGGTTCCACCGCAACATCGTTCAGTGCTGACAGCGACGACTCTAACGCCGCATCCGCTTCTTCCAGGCTCGACTGGTTCGGAACGCTGCGCGGCCGTCTCGGCTACACGGCGAGCAACGCACTGCTTTACGGAACGGGCGGTCTGGCCTTCGGTGGTGTGAAGAACACGCTTAAGGTCTCTGGGGCCGATGGTTCGGACTGCGTTGTCGGCCTCAACTCCGCCGCCTGCTCTGCGAGTTCGACGGTTAACAGCGAAACCACCAAGACCGGGTATGTTCTCGGTGGCGGTATCGAATATCTGTTTTCTCCCCGCTGGTCTGTTAAAGCTGAATACCAATATATCAATCTCGGCACTGTTACCCAGACGGCCTCTGCGATCTATACCGACACCTCAGATCTAAACCTACCAGAAGGAACGTCCGGCGCTCATCGCGTGAGCGAACAGTTCAACACCGTTCGCATTGGTCTCAACTACCATGTTGGCGGTTACGAGCCCCTGAAGTAACCAGACCCCATCTGATCGTCGAAGCGGCGCCTAACCCTCTGCGGCGCCGTTCTCATTGGATGATACAAACCCCGGCTATGATCGGCGCCTTCGGGCGCCGTTTTCGTATGCGTAACCGGCTGTTAAGTGACAATTCTGCACCTCCTTTATTGTTTGTTGAACGCTCAACTTCAGGTTTGTTTCTCCCCCGAACCAGCAATCATAAAAACAAAAAAGGTTTTCTTGCTTGCTTGTAAGCTTTCTTTGGGGGGTCCGATGTTACGCAGTCTTGTTCTTGGTGCGGTGAGTTTGATCGCGTTGTCAGCTGCGGCCAACGCTGCGGACATGTATCGCCCGCAGGAAGGCCCGAGCATGAAAGACGGCCCTGCCTATGTGGGCGTGAACTGGGCAGGCTGCTATGCTGGCGTCAATGGCGGGTACGGCTGGAGCGCCAACAAGTCATCTGTCACGGCCTTTGCCAATGACGAAGGGGAGGCCACGGCCACAACTACTACGCGTTTTGACCAGAGCGGGGGCTTTGGCGGCGGCCAGATTGGCTGTAGATGGCAACCTGCTAGCGGGGGGGGGATACAAAGACGGACCCGCTCCGAGCCATTTCGTTTTCGGCATCGAGGCCGATCTCCAAGGATCCGGCATCGATGGGAGTGGCTCAGCGACTGCTATAGCGATGGGTGATGACATCCCAATTATCAAGAGCACCGTCGCAACTGCTAGCGCCAAGACGAGCTTAGATTGGTTCGGTTCTGTGCGGGGCACTTTCGGATATGCCTATGATAACACACTGTTCTATTTTACAGGTGGTTTGGCGTTCGGTGGCATCAAGGATCGTTTGTCTCTGACCGTTAGTGACGCCGAGGAAACCTCCTCGGTGTTTAGTAAGACGGCACAGAAGAGCGACACGCGCGTCGGCTATGCGCTTGGAGGTGGCATCGAGTATCTGGTTAATCCCAAGGTGTCCATTAAAGGTGAATACCAATATATTGACCTCGGTTCGACAAGTCTTAGCGAGAGCGGCTCTGTTTATACAGGAGACGGGAACGGGTACGCTAGCGGCTCTGGGTCAGCTCATCTCGACCACACCTACCACACCGTCCGGCTCGGCCTTAATTACCACTTTGATCGTGGCTACGAGCCGCTGAGCGCCTAGTTCTGATAAAGCGGCGCTTTCAGAGCGCCTTGTCTTGAACCCCGCCACTCTGGCGGGGTTTGTCATTCCCCGCATTTAACATGGTCATATGGGCAGCTAGGGCAACGCCTCGCGACACCATTTGTTAATGATTCATTAACTCATGGAAAGGCCCCGCCGATGGCTCGCACATTTCTAAAATCCTCGCTCCTGGCGTTGTTGACGATTGCCGAGATCCTGCTTTTGCTCCTCGTCGAGCTGATTGCGGCTATGCTGATTTATATTTATCTCAACCTCAACCATATTGCCCTATTCGGGCATCTTGTCCGAGATGCACGCTACGTGCTGGACGCGCTTGTGGGGCAGATGGAATATTGGCTTCCAAGCCAAGCGAATTCGGCTTATGCGACGCTGATCGGGGAGCTGGGGCCGAAGTCGCTCCTGCTGCTTTTGATCGGGCTTGTCTCAGCGATGGTGATCCGGTTCTTGGCGCGGTCGATCGCCCGCGGGTTGAGCAAGATCGCGGCGGCGCCAAGCATGCACGGCCGGCTTAAGGAGCGCTAAGTCAGGCTCGCTTCGGCTTGCCTGTAGACGGAGGCCAGCTTGCGGCAATGGAGGCGCCAGAAAGCTCGATTAAAATAAGTTCATCGGGCACATCGAAGCCTGCGCTGCGAAGAGTTTAAGTAGGTTCGTGGCATCAAGTCGTTGCTTCTAGGCCCTAATCTACGTGCCATGACACCAAAGCGAGCGCGCGCCTTAGTTGCGCCGCCGCCTTGTCATTCATCTGTACTGGAACTTTCCGAAAAGCCTCGTGTCTTTAGCTGGTGTGTTGTCAAACACATTGTTAACCAGGAGTTTCTCATGAGAACCACGCTTGCAGCAGTGGCAGCCTTGATGATCGCGGCAAGCCCTCTCGCGGCGCAGACGCATTCGTCTGCTCCGGCGATAAGATTTGTCGACAAGCAGAACAATTCCGAGGTGCTGGGCACGGATTTTATCGGGACGCCCGTCATAACCAAAGGCGGCGATCAAGTTGGAAAGATTTCGAACCTTGTTTTCGATGAAAATGGCAGAATCGAACTCGCGGTTATCGGAATTGGCGGCGTCCTCGGCATTGGAGAGAAGGAAGTGGCGGTGCCGTTCGACGCCATAAAATCCGAAGAGGTAAACGGGAAGCACGTTTTTGCCGTGGACGCGACGAAAGAGGAGCTCAAGGACGCACCCACCTACCAGACCTTGAGCGGCATAGCCTTCAATAAGCGCATGGCGGAATGGCGTGAAAAGGCCTCTCAGAGCTGGGCCGACATCAAGAGCCGCGCGGCCAAGGCCTATCAAGAGGCAAAAACCCGGATTGAGGAGTCTCGTCAAAAGCCCTCGCAGCAGCAGTAATTCAGCAAGAGAAGGGTTCCGGGTGCTCCCCGGACCCCTTCTTAAGTAGTGTGGTCAAGGCAGCTCCCATATAATTTATTGGATTGAAATCACTTTTTGGCTTGGATGGTCATCCTATCATGAATACGACCCTGAAGGAGTTCCGGGAGTTCATCCTGAAGGGGAACGCCTTTGACCTGGCGGTTGGTGTGATCATAGGCGCTGCATTTGGAAGCATCGTAAGCTCCTTGGTGGGCGACATCCTGATGCCTCCTATCGGAATGCTCATGGGCAACTTGAATTTTTCCGATTATTTCATTGATTTGACTGCGCTTAAAGCAGAAGCCTTTGGCAGCGGTCCTGTGCAGATCCCGGCTTCCTACGATGCTGCGAAGCAAGCGGGCCACGCAATCATTGCCTATGGCAGGTTCTTGAATGCGTTCATCAACCTCTTGATTGTGGGTGCGGTGATCTTCTTCCTCGTCAAGCAGATCAACAAATTGAAGCGCGAGCCCGTCAAGCCTGCCGAGAAGCCGGAAGACGTTCGCCTTCTAACAGAAATCCGCGATCTTCTGGCGAGAGGCGCTCCGCGGTAAAGTTCATAGCCGCTTCTAATACCGTTTGACATGTGGCCCGGCGCGGAGAAGCCTATTCAGGCGCACTGATCATATATCCCGAACCGCGGACCGTTTTAATCAACCCGGTTTGATGACCGCGATCAATCTTAGAACGCAGTCTGCTTATGTGCGTTTCAACGATGTTGGTCTTTGGGTCGAAGTGAAAGTCCCAGACATGCTCCAGGAGCATGGTGCGGGTGACAACCTGGTCAGCGTTCAGCATCAAATATTCGAGCAGCCTGAATTCGCGCGGCTGAAGCTCGATCTTCTGGCTTCCGCGCCGCACTGCCCTTTTGAGGCGGTCCATCTCAAGATCGCCAACGCGCAGCACGTTCTCGGCGGCTGCAAGTGGTGGCCTTCGCGCAAGCGCATTCATGCGTGCAACAAGCTCGGAGAAAGCAAACGGCTTGACGATGTAGTCGTCTCCGCCGGCCTCAAGGCCTTCGACGCGGTCGTCAATGCCTCCGAGCGTTGTCAGGAAAAGCACCGGTGTCTTGACTTCCGCAGCTCGAAGGGCCTTCACGACCGCGAGACCGTTTGCCCCAGGCAACATACGGTCTACAATTAAAAGATTGTACCCTTCATCCATGCCAAGTATGAGCCCCTCGCGGCCATCTTCGACGGCGTCGACAATGTGGCCGAGTTCCTCGAGCCCTTTCTTGACGTAGGCCGCATTCTCACGATCATCTTCGATCAAGAGCACCTTCATGGCTTTGAGCTAATGTGAGTGTACATGGCCAAGCTCTCCCTTGAAGCGCCTGCGTTGCCTTTCACGCCTTTGAATTCGAAGAATAACTTACATGCGAATGCTGCAGCCTTCATGTTTCGCCCTGTGGCGAGCACGCCATAGCCTAGCAATTTCTAGTACGGGCGAATGGCGCGGGCCACGAACAACGGCTATAGCTTGGATAATGATAGATTGATTCCTGTGCTTTCAAGCCAGGATGGGGGAGCAGTTATGAAAAAGCCGGCCAGAGCTCTAAGTGCTGCTGTAATTGCGGCTTTAGCTCTTGACTGCACCATTGCCGCCGATTTGAGGGCGGAATGTTATGTGAAGGAACCGCTTCGCCCCGTGCATCGGACCTATATTCGCCGGGATGTGGTTGAACCTGGCGTTTACGATGTGAGCCGGACTCCTTCAGTTTATGGCTGGACCGACGAAGCCATCCACGAGCCTGGCGAAACCATCTGGCACGAGGAACCCTCTTTGTACCGCACCGTGCGCGTCCGTGTCCGCCGTCCGGGAGCATGGCTCTGGCGTAAGCAGTGCATTGGAGGCAAGGAAGCGGTCTGCCGCGTACGCACGCCATCGGCCTACATGACGGTTGAAAAGCGCGTCCTTTTACGCCGCGGGAAGCGCTGGGCTGAGAAAGTACCCCCATCGACCGGGTATGTTCAGCGGCGGCTTCTTCTCAAGCCCTACAAGAACTACGCCCATTTCCAGCGGCCTTACATCTCGTGGTACCGGGAGCACCTCACGATCCAGCCAGAGGGCTACCGCTGGGTAAAAGTCCCCGGTCCGGATTGCTAAGCGAATTGCTGAAAGCTGTTTCCTGCAAATTTACTGAACCGGAACGTCCCAGCACTCGATCCCGTTGCGTTTGAGCTTCCTGCAAGCTGCCCTGGCTTGCGCTTCGTCGGCAAAGCGGCTTAGCCGTGCCCGGAACATTGTCGCACCCCCTGGCATGGCAACCGGCATGATGAATTGGGGATGGGCCTTTATGAGAGCTGTGCCGAGGGTTTCCCTGACACTTTCGAGGCGCTCCTTCGCTTGAGCCTGATCCGTGAATGCACCGACCTGCACATGGTATGGCCCAGGCTGATCCATATCATGGGAGGCTGCGGCGGTAGCGGACGCTAAAGTTTCAGGTTCGCGGGAGCTTGACGGGTTGGTAGCCGAAAGCATGTGGCTCTCCGGGGGAATGGGGTTAGAAGCAACTTGCGCTTTCCGGGGTTCCTCCGGCGCGGGCGCTGCACGCCGCATCCCCGCTTCCCCACTGGAAGCTTCCGCTTCCCGTTCCGGCACTACATCGAGTGCGGCCGGTGCCAGCGAGGGCACCTCGGAGGGGTGCACCGTCTTGTAATGGACGGAGACGTTCTTTGCCTGCGGCGCGGTTGCGAGCTTAGCCAGCGATTCGTTGCTGGCAATTTCCTGCGCTGGCGGCAAAACATATGTAGGGCTTTTGCTAACCGCCTGCGCAGCCTTATCCTCGGGTTCGTCGGTTGTCATTTCCGATTCCGCTGAGGCCTGGGCGCGGGACTTGGTCACAAGACCGGCTTCGATTGAAGCAAGCAGAATCGATCTCGATGTCCGGTCTGGCCCCTTTCTCAGCCGCAAAACGGTGGCTAACTCACGCATCGAAGGCGCAGCAAGAACGGGTTTGGATGCAGCAATTTCATGTTTTGTTTCTTTTGCTTCCCTTCGCGCCGGCGTCTCTCGCACCTCGGCTTGCACGGGTTTCTGTTTCGCTGAAGCTTCGAGAATCCCCGCCTTGCGGGCTGCGACCTGCGTGAGCGCTTTCGGCCAAGCGTGGTCGAGAATGTTAACCATCGCCACGTTCCGGGAACCAGCCGATCGCCCGCCGAGAACCACCGCCAGCAATCTTTTGTCACCGCGATGCGCGCTGGCAAGAAGATTGAAGCCAGAGGCGGAGGTGAACCCCGTCTTCATGCCTTCCATGCCCTCGTACGTGAACAAAAGCGTGTTGTGATTGCGGTAAACCTCTCTATCGTACTGAAAATACCTCATGCCGAAGACTTTGCATCTCTCGGGATGGTCAGCGAGGATGCTTTGACCGAGGATGATGAGATCTTGTGCGGTGGTCTTTTGCTCTGGATTCGGCAACCCCGATGCGTTCCGGAAGGTCGTGTTCAGCATGCCTATCGTTCGTGCCTTCTGGGTCATCCGGCGCGCGAACTCTTCCTCTGACCCAGCCAGTGCCTCTGCAACCGCAACAGCCATGTCGTTCGCGGACTTCGTAACGATAGCGCCGATGGCATCGGCAACAGAAATCCGGTCACCTTCGGAAAGATCGAGCTTGGTGGGAGACTGCGCGGCTGCGTGCGCCGAGACCCTAAGCTCGGTCTTCATGCTTATTTTGCCGTCACGGAGCGCGTCGAACAGCAAATAAACCGTCATCACCTTTGTAAGCGAGGCGGGATAGCGCGGCTCATTCGCGTTCTTCGAATAGAGAATACGCCCCGTGTTGAGATCGACCGCCATAGCGGACGCGGGAGGCGAATAGCTCTGGCGATGCCACCTGCGCCGGGCATCTGCCGCTCCGGGTAAGACGAGGGCGGCTGCTAAGGCAAAGGCCGCGATTGGGAGCAGCTTTGGCGCAACTCGCGAACGAAGACTCATATTCCAATTCGGGAACGGCATTGAAACTCGCCGGAACATTCTAGGCGTGGAAGACCCAAAGATTTTGTCGCCAGCATGGCATCGCCAAAGCCGGGACACATCCGGGCCTGCTACGCAGGGTTGTGCTATCCATTGCCTATAGCTGGGCTAGGCTTAATACTCTCTTACGCAAGCTCGTCTATTACGAAAGCGAGCTCGTCTGATACGTGGGGAAAGGCTGAAAGGGAGCCCCTTTCAACATCAGTCATGCGGCATATATTCGAAGTAAGACGCAGGTTCCGGCCCTTGACAGAGGAAACCGAGAAACAGGAGTATGGAGGATAAGGGCCTGCATCACTACATAGGGCTGGGCGCTCGCCGGTTCCGGCAGCGGCGGGATTTTATGGCATTGAATTGGTTCTTGATGGTCGCGGCGATGGCAGGCAACAACGGCTTCAAGGGTGATAACGACATCCGAACCGGCGTCGTAACAAAAACACGTCCGAAGACGAAACGCCCAAGCCTCTACAAAGTTCTTCTTTTGAACGACGACTACACGCCCATGGAATTTGTCGTTTACGTGCTCGAACGCTTCTTTAACAAACAACGCGAGGAGGCCACCCGTATAATGCTCCACGTGCATCAAAAGGGCGTCGGCATTTGTGGTGTATATACCTATGAGGTTGCTGAAACGAAGGTGACGCAGGTCATGAACTTTGCCCGGCAGCACCAGCATCCTCTACAATGTACTATGGAAAAGGAGTAGGTGCGGAAGTGCCATCATTCTCAACCAGCCTCGAAGAATCTCTTCACCGTGCAATCGAATATGCGAACGAGCGTCATCACGAATATGCGACGCTCGAGCATCTGCTCCTTTCGCTCCTAGACGATCGCGATGCCGCTTCCGTGATGCGCGCCTGCAATGTCGATCTGGAGCGTCTGCGCACGAAGCTGACCGATTTCCTGGATAGGGAGCTTTCAAACCTCATCCTCGATCAAGACGGCGAAGCGCAGCCCACCGCCAGCTTTCAGCGCGTGATTCATAGGGCGGTAGTGCATGTGCAGTCTTCGGGGCGTGAGGAAGTGACCGGCGCCAACGTTCTGGTCGCTGTTTTCGCTGAGCGCGAGAGCAATGCGGCTTTCTTCCTGACCGAGCAGGATATGACGCGGTTCGACGCCGTGAACTTCATTTCGCACGGCATATCGAAGCGCGCCGGCATGTCGGAGCCCCGCGGAGTTCGCGGTGTCGAGGATGATTCCACGACCGTCGAGGGCTCGGATGACAAGAAGCGCAGCACGGATGCGCTCGAAGCCTATTGCGTGAATCTCAACCAGAAGGCGAAAGACGGCCGCATCGATCCCCTGATCGGCCGCGACAAGGAGATCGAGCGTACGATCCAAGTTCTGTGCCGGCGCTCGAAGAACAATCCCCTCTACGTCGGCGACCCAGGCGTCGGCAAGACGGCGATCGCCGAAGGCCTAGCGCGAAAGATCATTCGCGGCGAGGTGCCTCAGGTTCTCGCCAATGCAACGGTGTTCTCTTTGGACATGGGGACGCTGCTGGCCGGCACACGCTACCGGGGCGATTTCGAGGAGCGCCTAAAGGCAGTCATGAAGGAGATCGAGGCCTATCCGGGCGCAATCCTCTTCATCGACGAGATCCATACGGTTATCGGTGCGGGCGCCACCTCGGGCGGTGCCATGGATGCCTCAAATCTCTTGAAGCCGGCCCTGCAGTCGGGTGTTTTGCGGTGCATCGGGTCGACCACTTACAAGGAATACCGGCAGCATTTTGAGAAAGACCGGGCGCTTGTCCGGCGCTTCCAAAAAATCGATGTCACCGAACCGACCGTGGAGGACGCGATCGAGATTATGAAAGGCCTCAAGCCTTATTTCGAGGACTTCCATAATATCAAATACACGAACCAGGCCATCAAATCGGCCGTTGAGCTGGCGGCCAAGTATATTCACGACCGCAAGCTTCCAGACAAAGCGATTGACGTTATCGACGAAACGGGCGCTTCCCAGATGCTGTTGCCGCCCTCGAAGCGGAAACGGACGATCGGAGTGAAGGAAGTTGAGGCAACTGTCGCCACCATGGCGCGCATTCCGCCAAAGACCGTCTCGAAATCCGATACGGAGCTTCTGCGCAATCTCGAAAACGATCTGAAGCGGGTGGTCTTCGGCCAGGATCAAGCCATTCACGCTTTGTCGGCAGCGATCAAGCTCGCGCGAGCGGGTCTGCGCGATCCAGAGAAGCCAATTGGCAGCTATCTCTTTTCGGGCCCGACCGGCGTTGGCAAGACCGAAGTAGCCAGGCAGCTTGCGAGCCTGCTTGGTGTCCAGATCCTGCGCTTCGACATGTCGGAGTATATGGAGCGGCATACCGTATCGCGGCTTATCGGGGCGCCTCCGGGCTATGTCGGCTTCGATCAGGGCGGCCTCCTCACCGATGGTGTCGACCAAAATCCACATTGCGTGCTGCTGCTCGATGAAATCGAAAAAGCGCATCCGGATCTGTTCAATGTCCTCCTGCAGGTCATGGATCATGGCAAGTTGACCGACCACAATGGCAAGCAGGTCGACTTCCGCAATGTGATCTTGATCATGACGACGAATGCGGGTGCAGCCGAGATGGCGAAGGCGGCGATCGGCTTCGGCGGGATACAGCGGCACGGGGAGGATGAAGAGGCGATCAAACGCATGTTCACGCCTGAATTCCGCAACCGCCTCGACGCTGTGATCGCATTCGCAAGGTTGTCGCGGGCGATGATCAGCAAGGTGGTTGAGAAGTTCGTCTTCCAGCTTGAGGCGCAGCTTGCCGATCGCAATGTGATGATCGAGGTGTCGCCTGAAGCGATGGATTGGATCGCCGATCACGGTTATGACGAGCTCTATGGAGCACGGCCGCTCGCGAGGGTGATCCAGGAGCACATCAAGAAGCCGCTGGCGGAAGAGTTGCTGTTCGGAAAGCTTGAAGGCGGCGGAACCGTTCGCGTAGTTGTGGTTGAGAAGGAGGGTGCAAAGGCACTCTCGTTCGAGGTCATCGAGAGCAAGGTGCCGGTGAAGCCGGAGGATACCGAGAACGACGGAGAGCCGGACCGGACGCCTACAGCGCTCATCCCCAAAGTTCCGTTGAATCGCTGAGGCGCCTTAGGTCCGAGTGGAAATGTAAGCCTGGCGGATGCCGGTTCTGATCGCCAAGGTGAAGCGGGGTTACAGCCCGAGATAGGCTTGGCGGATCTCTGGCATGGTGGCAACCATTTCGGCTGCACCTTCGCAGAATAGGCGCCCGTCCGCGATCACATAGGCGTAGTCGCTTAGAGCCAGCGCGAGATGGACGTTCTGTTCTACCAGCAGGATGGTAACGCCTTCGGCCTTCAATGCCTTTAACGTATGCACTAGTTGCTGCACGACGACCGGGGCAAGTCCTAGCGATAGCTCATCGATTATGAGGACCTCCGGAATGGACATGAGCCCGCGGGCTATTGCCAGCATCTGCTGCTCGCCCCCAGAAAACGTGCCGGCTTTTTGATAGCGGCGCTCCCTAAGGAGCGGAAACATCGCGTATACGTAATCGAGTTGCTGAGCAAATCGCGCCCTCGCACGGGGAGAATAGGCGCCCATCTCCAGATTTTCTTCGACTGTCATGGTGGTGAACAATTGCCGGCCTTCCGGCACAAGCACCAACCCGAGCGCCGTCTTCGCGTGGGGCGGCATGCGGGTCACGTCCGCGCCTTCGAAGATAACCCTGCCGCTTCGTACTGGGATGCTCCCAGCGATGGCGCGCAGACTCGTGGTCTTCCCGGCCCCGTTGGCGCCCACAAGAGCCGTCATGGTTCCGCGTGCGACCGCAAGCGAGATCCCCCAGAGCACTTGAACACCGCTATAGCCCGCCTCGATGCCTTCAACTTGGAGCAGGGTCTCGCTCACGCCCTTTTCTCCGCTTCAGCCATGAGGCCTGGATCTCCCAGATAGGCCGTGATCACCTCCGAGTTGTTTGCGACTTCTTGCGGTCTTCCCTGCCCTAGCAGGGAGCCGAGGTTGAGCACGATGATACGATCCGACAGGCGCATGATGGCGCGCATTACATGCTCAATCATCAGGATTGAAATACCTCGGGCGCGGATTGAAAGGATCGTCTCGATCATCCGCTCAACTTCGGTCGGATTCAGACCCGCCAACACCTCATCAAGCATCAGGAGCAGCGGATCCGAGGCAAGGGCGCGCGCCAGCTCAAGACGTTTCTTGCCAGCGGTGGTCAGTGAGCCGGCGGGCAATTGCAGCCTGTCATCCAAGCCCACCATGCAGGCGGCTTCGCGCGCGGCGTCCCGCGCTTCGGCAAGAGGCAGACCGCGGCGGCCGAAGCATGCGCCTGCAGTACAATTCTCAAGGACGGTCAGTCCCGCCAGAGGCTGCACGATCTGGTGCGCCCGGGCAAGGCCATGTCTGGCGACATCATAGGGCTTACACCGTGTGATATCCCGGCCAGCGAAGACAACACGCCCGGTGTCTGGGCGATGTACGCCGTTGATCAGGTTGAATAGGGTCGATTTTCCGGCGCCATTTGGCCCGATAAGGCCGAGGATTTCGCCCTTGTTGAGGGTAAAACTAACGCCGCTCACGGCTTGCAGGCCACCGAAGCGCTTGCTGACATCGGAGACTTCGAGAAGCGGGGTCATTCGAGCAGCCTCCGCGCTGCGGGAACAAGGCGATAGACGAGACCCATCAAGCCGCCGGGTAGAAACTGAACGACGAGCAGCAGGAGCGCGCCGGCAATCACGAGCTGGAACTGAGACAAATCGCCAGCGGTGAGCAGGAATCCGCGCAGCTCCTCGTAAAGGAATGCTCCGGCGGCCGGCCCTATCACCGTGCCTTGCCCGCCCAGCATCACCATCACAATTACTTCGATTGAAGTCGACAGATTGAAAGCACTTCCAGGTTCAATGATGCCGCTTTTGAAGAAATAGAGCCCGCCAGTCACCGCTGGCAGGAACGCCGACACGCTATAAATCATCGCCTTGAAGCGGGGCGTGCGCACACCAAGGACGGCGGCTGCGTCTTCGTTCTGGCCGATTGCCATGAGGCCAAGGCCGAACTTCGAGTTCTTGATCGCGCTGCTGAGCAAAAGCGAAGCGGCCATCGCCGCCACGATGAGCCCATATGATATCCACAGAGCTTGCATTGGTCCGCCTAATGGACCGTAGGCGTCAAAGGATAGATAGATGCCGGTGGCGCCGCCCCAAGGCTCGAAATTGTTAACGAGTTGGCGGACGGCCTCATTTACGCCGATGGTTGCAAGCGCGAAGAAGGCGCCCCGCAGGCGAAGGATTCCAGCCCCAAAAAGCAAAACCAGCGCGCTGACTGCGACGCCCGCGAAGAGCGCGGCAGGCACAACATTCCAGCCCCAGTCGTTTACAAGGTTGAGGCACACATAGCCGCCCAACCCAAAGAAAACGATGTTGCCGAAGTTTACGTAGCCCGCATAGCCGATCATCAGGTTCAGGTTGCTGGCAAGGACCACGTAAACCGCCGCAAGAAGCAGACTCTCACGCAGTTCGACGTCGTTCTGCCAGTAGGGGACGGCAACGATCAGCACACAGGCGATGATGACCAGCCAGGGAAAAGGACGGCGCCACACGTGTTAAGCCCGCGCGAAGGAAAAGATGCCGCGGGGAAAAGCGATCAGGCAAAGCACGAAGAGGCCGAACTCGATGATCGGGATCCAGCTGACCGGCATGAACGGCGTGGCAAGCCCTTCGATCAATCCAAGAGCGATGCCGCCGAGGAGCGCTCCAGCCGGATTGCCGAGGCCACCGAGCACGGTAACCACGAAGCTTTTGAGCTGATAGGCTTCTCCGGAAAGAACCGTGAAGGGAAAGAGCGTCGCGATCAGCGTGCCCGAGACAGCGGCTAGTGCCACGCCAAGTCCAAACGCCATCGAGAGCACACGCGTCGTGGGTATGCCTGTAAGCTCCGCCGCCTCGCGGTTGTTGGCGACGGCTCGCATCGCCTTTCCGGCGCGGGTGCGGTAGAGAAGGAGATAGAGAAGAGCGGCAATAATCATGGCCACGATAGCGGCTATGATGTGTGTGCCCGTAAAGGTGTATTGCCCTGCAGTGATGCCGCTAATGCGGATTGGAACATTATAAGGGCTTGTGCTCCAAAGCGCTGTGCCGATCCCAATTAGAATCATATTTACGGCAAACGTCGCAAGGAGACTCATCAGCTCCGGTCGGCCGATCATGCGATGCACAGCGACCCAATAGAGCCCCACTCCCAGAATGAAGCCGAGCACAATCGCAGCCGGGATGGCGCCATAGGCGGGCACGCCAAGCAGGGATGCGCTCGCGTACAAAAGGAACATGCCGTAGACGATGATGGCGCCGTGGGCGAGATTGATCACTTTCATAACGCCCCAAATCAGGGTCAGCCCCATGGCCGCCAAGCCATAGACGGAGCCGACCAGTACGCCGTCAACGACGGATGCAAGAATGCCGTTCATGTGCCACAAAAGGCAGGGGCCCGAGATGCCAGCACACTCGCCATCCTGCCAGTGCTCAGTACATTATATCGGCTGTTTTCGCCGACAGCGGCCAGATCACTTCCTTAACCAACTCACCATTCTTCTTTTGCCACTGGGCGAGCACCATCTCGTGGCCGGCTTGCAGCCCATGTTCCTTAGGATCGGTCGAGAACTTTGTGCGGCCAAACAACGTGGTCACATCCATCTTGTTGAGCTGTTCGGCAACCTTGGTTTGGTCGATCGAGCCAGCCTGCTCGATCGCGTGCTGCAGAATTATCCCCGCCGCATAGCCTCCCGCCGCGTGGTACCCGGGTTCTATTTTGAACTTGTCGCTAAATGTCTTGGTGAACTGCTGAGCAGTCGGGCCAAAGTCCGGCTTGAAGGTTACCTGGGGTTCCCATTGCGATGGCACGGAAATACCCGCGGCGGCGTCACCGAGCTTGGCAAAGTGCGGGCTGTCCGGCGCTACAAGTAGTGTGACCCACTTGAGGCCCGCTTTCTGATCGTACAATTGCCTGGCTAACGTGGCACCGTCGGCATAGTGACCGCCACCGAGCAATGCGTCCGCCTTCGCTGCAATGACCTTATTGATAATGGGAGAGAAATCTGTGGTGCTGCCGGCATAGGACTCCTCAAGGGCCTGCGTCAGCCCGGCATTCTTGGCGATTGCAGTTGTCGCCTGTGACACAGCCTTGGAGAAGGCGTCGTCCTCATAAACGAAGGCGACGCGCGCTGCGGGGTTCTTCATCTTGAGTGCTGCCACCGCGCCGGCAAGATATTGGGCCGCAGGCGAATAGAGCTGAAACAGGTTCTTGTTACCTAGCCGGTACGTCTTCTCCTCCGCGGCCCCGGTGGTGATCATCACCTTTCCGTATTGCTCCGAAATAATTGCTGCAGTTGCCACTAATCCGGACGAATAGGGGCTGAACAGGAACTGTGCCTTGTCCTGCACAATGAGCCGTGTATACAGTTGCTGAACGCGAGTATTGGCCGACTCGTCATCATAGGTGACCAAATTGACCTTGTAGGTCTTTCCTCCGGCTTTGATGCCGCCCGCAGCATTGACCTCGTCCCGCCAAAGTTCGATCCCGCGCATTTGCGCCGTAGAGTCGTTATTGAGCTTCCCGGTCTGAGAGGCTGTGAAACCAATCGTGAGCGTTTCCTGCGCCGATGCGGCCGTGGCAAGGAAAAGAACCGAGACGGCTGTGAGGAAAATCCTCTGCATCCTCATGTTTCCTCCAGAAATCGTACTTTTGGCGAGGCCTAAGTGACAACCATCCGCGATTGTGTAGAGAAGGGCTCGCGCCCGGTCCACCACTTTGCGGGGCGCGGCGGGAATAGCTCGGCCCGACCTTAGCAAAGGCCGGACAGCTCAGCCATTAATCCTTTTGTTAATGCAAGGGCTTTCTGCCTTGTAGAGCGGCGGCCAACTTCAATGAGCTAGTCAGACTTAAAGCAGCTGGGGCGTGCTGCGCCCTATGGGACAGCACTACCACTAAAGTTCAGGTTAGTTCTAACGTTGAGCGGCCGATAGCGCCATTACGTCATTCTCTGAACGTGGAGAAACAGAGCACAACTCCTGCACGAAACCGCAATAAAGCAGCACGACAATTTTTTAAGTGCCGGTTTTATCGCGAAAAACAACTGTGAGTGATGACCTATTCAGGGCGTAGAAAACGTGCTAATTTTCCGAGGTTGATGGCGAAGGTAAAGGTGAAGGTGAAGGAGGAGCTGTTTTATGTCGCAAAAGAAGCATTCATCTACGAAGAAGCGGTCAGTGAAGGCTTTAACGGCCTTGGGCGCGGCCGGCTTGGGCATTGCTGGACTTTCTCTAGCAACTGCGACTAGCGAATCGGTTGCCGCTATGCCATCGCCGGGTATGGCACCGCTTCATACCAGTGCCTTGGGTGAAGAGGAAATCTCCGACGTTACTCTGGCGACGTTCCACGTTTTCAACCAGGAAAATGAGGGAGCATCGCGGTCCCTAATGCACCTCGCCAAAGGCGGAGGATGCGGCAAGGGCTGTGGCAAGGGCTGTGGCAAAGGATGCGGCAAGGGCTGCGGACGTGGATGCGGACGCGGATGCCGCGGATGTGGCCGCGGATGCGGCTGGGGCGGCTGCGGCGGCTGCGGCTGGTGTTTGTCGTGGGGTGGTTGCAACCCCTGGTGCTGAGCACCCCTTTGATTGCGTAACAGACGCAATTTGTCAGGGCCGGATTGACTTTCAGTCCGGCCTTTTTTTGTCCCTTGTTTGCGAGCGGGGCGAACGCTAGTGTGTGGCCTCCTCGCGCAAGAGATGAAATACAGATTTTCTGGCTGCCGGGGCCCTTCTCTGGAGCCAAGGAAGGCATGCTGAGCCCTATGACAGGCGAACATCTAGACAACTTCGCATCGCGTAATGGCAATGAAGTTCTGCAATTCGCGCCGAATTTCACGGTTTATGCGCTGTCATCCGATTCCCTGTGCCTCTATTCGGAGGACCGGAAATTTCTTCTTCATGGCACACTCTATTGTGCAATTGCTGCTTTGATCGCGGAAGGCGGCGGTAAGACCTCCAACGATCTCATGAGCATCCTGGAGCAGTATTTTCCGGCGGACCAAATACAGGAAGCGCTGAAGCGTTTGCTCGATCGCCACTATATCGTGCCGAAACCGAGATCCACGAATGGCACCGCAGCTGCCTATTGGGCAAGTTTGGGGTTGCCGCCTGAAACAGCGGAGAAAAATCTTGAACAATGCCGCGTCCGCGTTCAAGCAATCGGCGTGGACGGGGAAGCGGAACTCGGGGCCGCGTTGAGCGAGTTGGGCGCTCGCGTCGTGAAGCGGTCCCCCGATCTCACAGTCACGCTGGTTAGTGATTACCTCGAAGAGCCGCTGGCGAATTTAAACCGCAAGCATTTGGCGGATGGCTCGCCCTGGATCCTTGTTCAGCCTTCCGGCATATTTCCCCTCGTAGGACCCGTTCTCAGTCCCGGCAAGGGCGCGTGCTGGGTATGCATCGCTGACCGGATGAAACGGAACCGCGAGGTCCGGGGAATGCTCAATCGCAGTGAGGCCCGCCTCCTCACTGTGTCTCCTCTGGCCCAGCATACGGTCGGACAAGGCGGCATCCAGCTGGCAGCGATCGAGATCGCGAAGGCAATTGCCACCGGCTTCCGCACGGATTTGAGCAATAACATCATAAGCCTTGATCTAACCGGTTCGGCGACTGCGAGGCATTATGTGGCCCGCCGCCCTCAGTGTTCGGCATGCGGAGCGGAAGAATTTCGGGACCCAGGCCGCTCGCCAACACCGATCGAATTGAAGCGTGGCGGTCGGCCGGTTATGACCAGTGGCGGGTATCGCACCATGTCGCCTCGGGCCACAGTTGCCCGTTACCGGAAGCACATCAGCCCACTCACGGGCGTCGTATCGCGTTTGGAGCGGATCGAAGTGGATCTGCCGCTGAACACGTCCTACTTCGCCAAGCACAATTTCTCGGCGCCTGCTAGAACCGTCCACGAACTCAGAGGCGCATTGGAAGGCGCCAGCTTCGGCAAGGGCAGTACAGCCGAGCAGGGAGAGGCCAGCGCGCTTATGGAGGCGATGGAACGCTATTCCGGAGTGTTCCAGGGCGACGAGATCCGGATCACGCGACGGTTCATGGACTTCCCCAAGGGCGACGCAATTCATCCGAACGACGTCTTATTGTTCAGTGAGCAGCAGTACCAGAGCGGGCTCTCCGATATGCCCGGCCCAGAGGACGAGCCAATAAGCCCCTACCTCTTCGATACGGAGACCGAGATGGAATGGTCGCCCGTCTGGTCCCTGCGCGACAAGCGTTTCAGATACCTTCCAACCAGCATTTTGTATTTTTACTATGCTGGTCAGGTCGTGCCCTTTCATGCGGATTCGAATGGTTGCGCCGCAGGCAACACGCTTGAGGAAGCGATTGTGCAGGGGTTCCTCGAACTCGTGGAACGGGATGCCTACGCGATCTGGTGGTACAACCGGCTCCAGCGTCCGGCAGTCGACCTCGCTAGGTTTGAAGACTCCTACGTTCGCGATCTGCAAACCCAGTTGACCGAAACAGGGCGCCGTCTTTGGGTTCTGGACATTACGAGCGATCTCCAGGTCCCCACCTTCGTGGCCATATTGCATTGGGTGGACGATGGCAAGGAATTCATTGAGTTTGGTTCGGGAGCGCATTTCGATGCGCGCATCGCGATGTTGCGGACGCTGACCGAATTGAACCAATTCATGTCCATGGAACTTATAAGCGGGGGTTCGAGAAACGAAGAAAGCCTGGACGGCATCACTCCATTGCGGCTCTCGGACTACCCGTTCTTGTCGCCAAGTGATGATTTGGCGGTCGAATCGGAGTTCGACTCCAAATTTGGCCGTCTTGACACCAACGAACAGGTCATGGCCTGCATGCGAGTTGCGGAGCGCCAGGGCATGGATTTCCTCGTCCTTGATCAAACGCGCGCGGACATCGAGGTGCCCGTGGTCAGAGTGATCGTTCCTGGACTGCGGCATTTCTATCGCCGCTTCGGGCCTGGACGCCTTTACGATGTTCCGGTGCAGCTCGGGTGGCGTGAGCGGCCCCTGAGAGAAGAAGAGCTCAACCCGATCTTCCCTCATACTTAAGGGCTTTTCGCTTGCACCCTTCGCGAGCAAAGCCACGGAGACGGATCGCGCCGGCGCGGATTTCAGTCCGGCTTGCGGATTGGGTCAGGTTGGATGTGCACGCGAACGGAGCCATTGCCGTCTTATTCGAAGATTATTCCGTCAGCTTAGGCACTTTGGGCGCCGGAGCGGGTGAACGCGTGGCCGAGCTGCGGACAGGGCTGCCACTCAGTTCTCTTGTCCCAGGAAGTCCAAAGTTGGACAAGGCGTTCGAGCTTTTGCTGCGCCGGCTGGCTGGTCATGGTCTGTTGGAGTACAGGGTCGAGCGCGCGGAAAGCGGCGAAGAACTGGCTATCATCGAGCCGCAGGTTCTGGGATACTGGCCGCAAATACCCGAGCTCGCCGGCGGCGACATGCTTGTCCTCTCGCGGTTCGCCTATATGCGGCGCCGTGGCAATGAGATGGTGCTAGAATCGCCCTTGGCCGCCGCCTTGTTCCGCATCCGGGACCCAAAGCTCGCGAGTCTGGTTGCGGAGCTGTCGGGCCCGCTCCGTGTCAAACAGATCCAGCAGCAGGACGGTTTTCCCGGTATCGAGTTTCTCGCCTTGCTGGCGGACTGCCGAATCCTCTTCAAGGGTGATACCCGCCCGGAAGCAAACCCTCGGCTTGCCGAAGGCGATCACGATTTAGCGCTTTGGGACTTTCACGATCTCCTCTTCCACACACGCAGCACAGAAGGGCGGCATGCCAACCCTATCGGTGGAGTTTATCCGCACAGCGGAATCATCCCCCCTTTACCCGCGGTTCGGCCCTCTTGGCCGGGGAAGCAAATCGATCTTTGCACATTTCTCGAGCCAAGCAGCCAGGCCAATCCGGTCGCCAAACTCCTGCGGGAACGTCATTCCACACGTGACTTCGATGACCGGCAACCAATTACGCTTGCCGAGCTTGCAAGATTTCTCGACGCAGCGGCGCGAATCATGCCGCAGTCAGGCGGCGATAGAAGTTCTGCCGGCAACGGTCCGGAGGCCGTTCGGCCCTACCCGTCAGCAGGCGCCAGCTGGGAGCTGGAGCTCTATCTGGCAGTCAACATCTGCGAAGGCCTTCCCCAGGGTTTCTATCATTACGATGCCGCTACTCACGCACTCGTCCCGATCGACGTTCCTGCAATTGAGGTCAGAACCCTATTAATGGGAGCGGCCACCTCGATGGGTGTGGCCAAAGCACCACAGATACTTATTACGATCGCGGCGCGCTTTGGCCGGATTTCATGGAAGTATAGCTCCGTCGCCTATTCGCTCATCCTCAAAGACGTTGGCGTCCTTAGTCAGACGCTCTATCTGATGGCAACCGGGATGGGACTGGGCGGCTGCGCAATTGGTCTCGCAAATATCGATCAATTCGCAAAGATGGCGGGGATCGCTTTTCATATCGAGGGCCCGGTTGGGCAATTTGCCCTCGGCCGCGGCATGACAACAAGGGCTTCAGACTGGTGACCGGGCCGCTTGAGGTATGTCTTCCTACAGCGATGGCGCCGGCGCTCTACAGTCTACTGCGATTGGCCTGATTTTCCGGTTTTGCCGGGCTGCCGTGTTGGCGGCCTGTTCGAAGCATCTCGCGGCGCGTAGCACGCAACAGAGACCTGGACATGCCAGTCGATCAGACCAAATACGGCACCTTCAGGATCAGTGCAGTGAGCGACCCGGGAGCCGCCTGGCACTGCGACCGGGCCATAGGTAATTCGGCCACCACTGGCTTCGACGCGTTTGGCTGCCGCCACGATGTCGCTGACATTGAAATAGTACAGCCAAACGGCCGATAACGACCCCGAAGTCCACATTCCGCCGATCGCCTCAGTTCCGGCGGAGAACTCCTGGTAGGTTCCCATCGAGTTGACATCGGCGTTCCCTTTTTGCCAGCCGAACAGGTCGCCGTAGAAAGTGAACGCCCTTTCCCAGTCGGTGGCAAGTAGTTCATGCCAGCCCACGCGCCCCGTTGCACCTGGTCGCAAGGGCTGCTCGCGGTCGCGTTCGGGTCTCTTGACCAAAGCAAGCGGTGCCCCTTGCGGGTCCGCGATGACCGAGAACCGGGTGACGTTGGGGACATTTGCGGGCGGAACAAGGACTGCACCGCCAAGCCGCTGGACGCGGCCGGCGGCAACGTCCACGTCCTCGACTCCGACAAATCCAATCCACTGTGGCACTGCGCCGGCTCTCCTCGCGTCCGCCGTCAATTTCATCAGCCCGGCAACGGGGGCATCTCCAGCCGTAAATTGGGTATAGACCGAACCGGGCATTGGCGCATCCCCAGTGCCCCAGCCCACGACGTCAGCGTAAAATGCCTTGGCACTTTCGGTCTCCGTTGTTGCAAGCTCATACCAAACGAAGCGGCAGCCTGACTTGCCCATATCTGTCTTCCCTTGGAGCCCAGCAATAAAGTAGGGGAGTGCCCGCCGTCTAATTGCTCACCTTGGGTTCAAGATGCAAGAGGCCGCGCACAAGCGGGATGCGAAGCGGTTGGCAGTCATCTCTCGTGCATATGCCCGAAAGCCCCTGTGACCAGCGTACGCCAAAAGCTGCTCTGGCGCTGTGCTTTTTTTTGTTTGCGGCAGATCGCGGATAAACGCCCGAGCGCCTTCCACGATCTGCCAAATCCTCCCCGATGGAGATTAGCGGGTCGCGATCAAGTCGATCTCAACGAGGCAGTCCCTGACCAAAAGACCCGTGGTGCCCACCGTGGTACGTGGCGGTGGAACTTTGAAGAACTCTTTCCAAACCTGGTCAAAGGCTGCGAAATTTTTCAAGTCGGTCATGAACACCTGGGCCTTCACAACGTTATCGAGCGAACTGCCCGCGGCTTGAAAGGTCTGCTTCAGGTTGTTCAGAATGTAAGCCGTCTGAAGCTTAATGTCCGAGCTGTAATAGGGGAAGTTCGGATGCCTGCGCGCCTCTGCCGGAACTCCTGTTTTGTAATCGCTCGCAATCTGGCCGGCAGCGAAAACATAGTCGCCGAGGGTAAACGCCTCGGAATAGTTTGCGAGCGGCCTCGGCGCGCCCGACTGGAGCACTTCATGCTTCAGGCCAGCGCGACCCACATAGCCAATGAGATCGATTTCGACCAAGGTGTCCTTCACGAGCAAGCCGGTCGTTCCGACGGTCGTACGCGGCGGTGGAACCTTGAAGTAGCGTTTCCAAATCTGATCGAAGCCAGCAAAATCGTTGAGGTCGGTCAGAAATACCTGGGCCTTCACGACGTTATCGAGAGAGCTTCCCGCAACTTCGAAGGTTTGCTTAAGGTTTTGGAGAATGAATTCTGTCTGAAGCTGGATGTCGGACCCATAGAAGGGGAAGTTTTCGCCGCGCCTGGCTTCAGCGGCAACGCCCGTCTTGAAATCGCTTGCAAGCTGGCCTGCTGCAAAGATGAGATCGCCAACGCGAACCGCCTCGGAATAATTCGCGAGCGGCGTTGGCGCCCCGGATTTGACCACTTCCAATGGGGTGCCCGGCATGGCGGCGATCAAATCGATTTCAACTAGGGTGTCTTTCACAAGAAGCCCCGTTGTACCGATCGTTGTTCTCGGCGGAGGCGACTTGAAATACTTGCGCCAGACCTCGTCGAAACCGGCAAAGTCGTTCAAGTCCATCAAAAAAACCTGGGCCTTCACGACATTGTCCAATGAGGTGCCTGCCGCCTTGAAAGTGCTTTCGCAGTTCTTCAGAATGAATTCCGTCTGCAACTTTATGTCGGAGCCGTAGAACGGGAAATTCGGATGTTTGCGAGCCTCCGCCGGCACGCCGTTCTTCCAGTCGCTTGCGAGCTGGCCCGCGGCAAAAATTAGATCGCCGGCTTGAGAAGCCTCTGAATAGTTGGCGAGCGGTTGCGGGATGCCGGATTTGATGACTTTGATACCCATGTTGGACCTCTTGCGATTTTTGGATGCCCAGCCGGATCAAGCCGCCTGAGTGTGAATCAAGATGCGTTCGTCCTAACCCTTCCATCGGGGCGGGACGCGAACGTCCCGGCCACAGGAGGGGGCGCTCCTTATCTCCATCGGGAGAAGTGTGGCAATAAGCAGGGGTGAAGATTATTGCCGCAAGTCAGGTAAGCCTTAGTTCTGCACTGGAATGTCCCGTCCGTTTGTCTCCTTACCATTTACGATTTTTACGACATGAGTGACGAGAAGCGGATCGCCCTTGCTGTCGAACTTGAAGGGTCCGCGCACGCTGTCGAAACTGACTTTGCTGAGAGCATCGCGAATGGCTTCGTGGTTCTCGCTTCCAGCATTTTGAATCGCGAGCAAGGCCATCGTGATCGCATCGTAGGCTTCCGCGTTGTAGGCATTGGGCAGCTTGCCGTAGGCCTTCTTGAATTTCTCAATGAAGGTTTGGGCCGCAGGGATACCGCTCGCAGTCGCACTGCTGTAGTGGGTCATGTAAAAAACGCCGTTCACCGCGTCCCCACCGAGCTCGACATATTTTGGTATGGCGACGCCGTCTGAGCCGAATCGGGGCATCTTCATATTCATCTGCTCAAACTGCTTCGCGACCAACGCTCCTTCGGCGTAGCGCGACCATTCCACAAGCGCCTGAGCCCCGCTCGCGTTGATGCGGCCAAGCTGGGCCGTGAAATCCAGGTCGCCACGGGCGTAGCGTTCTTCGTCGACAATCTCTAAGCCGTATTGCTTCCCACCCGCCTTAAAGGCTTCGAAGCCTCCGCGGCCGAAATCGTCATTCACGTAGAGGAAGGCGATTTTCTTGATATTTGGGAACTTTTCATGAATGAAGGTTGCGAGATCGCCGGCGAGCTTGGTGTCTGGGACCGGCGAGCGGAACACCCATTTGTTTCCCTGCGTCGTTATTTTCTGCGCCGTTCCCGACACTACAATCTGCGGGGTCTGCGATTGTGCCGCGACCTGGGATGCCGCCAAGCTTGCAGGGCTGCTGATGCTGCCGATTAAAATCGATACCTCATCCCGCGCCGTAAGGCGCTTGGCGACGTTCACTGCTTCTTCCGGCTTTCCTGCGTCGTCGGCGTAGACGACCTCGATCTGCTTGCCCCGAATGCCGCCCGCCGCATTCTTTTCCTTCACCGCGAGATCAACGGCTTGACGCTCAGCTTCGCCGTGCGCTGCCGCATCGCCGCTCATCGGGCCGAAGACACCGATCTTGATTGTATCTGCCTGGGCGGCGAACCCCGGCCCAAACATTATCGCGCTCGCGAAAAGGCCCACTAATAGGAATTTCCGTTTCGACTTACTCATGCGTCACCTCTCTTGCTTGCCTCACTAGTTTCCATGCGATAATTCAGGTGATGATTCCCCCTCAGTCTCCCAGTCTTCCTGGCCAAGGTAGCTCGCCCAGACTTTGGGGTTTTCCAGAAGTTGTGTTCCGGTGCCGCTGAGTACGATGCGCCCCGTCTCGATGACGAAGCCGCGTGAAGCGAGACCAAGAGCAAGCTCAGCATTTTGCTCGACCAGCAGAATGGTGGCGCCGTCTTGATGAAAGCGCTCAATGGCCGACGCGACTTCCTCGACCATGATAGGAGCAAGGCCAAGCGATGGTTCGTCGAGCAGCAAAAGGGCCGGTTGGGCCATGATCGCACGCCCGAACGCCAGCATTTGCTGTTCTCCGCCGCTTAAGGAGGCGCCCGCTTGCTTGCGGCGCTCGGCAAGGCGTGGAAACAAGTCAAAGACCCGGTCGCGCGCCTGTTTTTCTTTTGCACGGGCACGCGACGAATAGGCTCCCATTTTCAGGTTTTCTTCGACGGTGAGGCGCGGAAAGATCCGGCGCCCCTCAGGCACGTGTATGATTCCGAGGCCGACAAGCTGTTCAGGCCGCAGCCCGTCAAGCGGCTCGCCTCTCAGCTTTATCCGGCCCTCCGATGGTGATACCAGCCCAGAGATTGCCTTCAGTGTTGTCGATTTCCCGGCGCCGTTCGCGCCGATGAGAGCGACGATCTCACCCTCGTCAACATCGAGATTGAGGCCGCGCAACGCAGGAACCTGTCCATACCGCACATGCACATTCTCAAGACGAAGCATGGTCAACCTTCGCGGTTTGGCGTTGATTCGTCCGTGTGTTTGCTTTCTTGCCGAGATAGGCCTCAATAACTCCGGCGTGATCGCGGATGTAGCTCGGGCTTCCACCTGCGAGCATCTTGCCATAATTCAGAACGGTGATGTGGTCGCAGGCCTTCATCACAACTTCCATGTGATGCTCGACGAGGATGACCGTGACTCCCGCGGCCTGGACTCTCCTGATCAGCCCCACCATCCGGCGCGCTTCGATCGTATTCAAGCCGGCCGCGGGTTCATCCAGAAGCAGCAGCTTTGGTCTCGCCACAAAGGCACGCGCGATTTCAAGCCGCCTTTGGTGTCCATAGGGCAAGCTTTCCGCGACCGAGCCGGCGGCGTCCGCGAGGCCTACAAATTCCAGGGCTTCGCTGGCCTTCTTCGCAATTTCAAGCTCCTCGAGCTTTTGCTTTCTGGTGCGCAACAAGGAGTGCAGGATCTCGCTTCGGCTGTCAGCGTGAAGGCCCACCATGACGTTCTCGATCGCGGTCATCTCGCGAAAGAGCCGAAGGTTTTGAAATGTGCGCCTGATACCAGCCACCGCGCGGCGATCCGCTGA
>JBAUNL010000489.1:0-6036 GCA_049579205.1 Rhodomicrobium sp.
CGGCGACACCAGCGTCGAAGCCGCTGTATCGACCCCCATCTCTGCAAAAAGACCTTCATTTTTGTGATCCGCTTTTTGGCTGCTTAGCTTTGGCTTCCTCCTCAGTACTTTCCCGACTGTTACCAGAGCTCGTAAAGAGATGCGCCCAACGCGGCTCATCTCTGATGCCAACCACACTTGATCACATTGAGCATTATCGTTCATGGTCAGCTCGGCGTCGTATTCAGGCAGGATGCGGGACTGGGCTTCGACGACGTGCACGGCGGACCCCAGCTTGGCAAAGGCAGTTCCCAGCTCCAGCCCGATATAGCCCGCGCCCACGACCACGAGCCTGCCCGGTAAGTGGTTTAGCGCCAGGGCCTCGGTCGACGAGATCACCGTGCCTCCGAAGGGCAGGTTTGGGAGGGTGGCGGCCTCGGACCCCGTGGCGATGACTACCTGCTCCGCTCTTATGACTTGCAACCCCATTTCCGTCTCGACCTCGACGGTCTTGCCGTCGCGAAAGCGCCCCCAGCCCTCGACGATCTTGACCCCTGCCTTCTTCAGCAGTCCCGAAACTCCTCTGGTGAGGCGGCCAACGATGCCGTCCTTCCAGAGCATGGTTTTGCCGAGCTCTAGTCCGGGCGCGCCGGCGGTGATGCCAAGCGCGCTCTTGCCGGCCGCAAGACGGGCAGCCTTCTCAAATTCCTCCGCGGCGTGAATCAAAGCCTTGGAGGGAATGCAACCCACATTGAGGCAGGTCCCGCCTGGCTTCCTGGCCTCGACGATCACAGTATCGATACCAAGTTGGCCCGCCCGGATCGCGCACACATAACCGCCCGGGCCTGCGCCAATCACTAAAAGCTTGCAGGACATGTCTTTCATGGCGTCAACCACGTATGAAAATGAGTGTTGGCGTTTCCAGCAACGCTTTAATGCGCTGGACGAAGAGCGCAGCCTCCCAGCCGTCCACCACGCGGTGATCAAAGCTCGACGAAAGATTCATTATTTTGCGCGGAATAAACACTCCTCCGTCGGTTTACCGGTGCGTTGATCAACCCCGACGTCAAAAGAAACCTTCTGGTCTTCGATGAGCTGCCGTACACCTGCCCGTTCCAGAGCGCTCGCATGCACGAACACATCGTTACCGCCATCATCGGGCCGGATGAAGCCGTAGCTCCCTGCTGAGTTGTAGAATTTGACGGTTCCGGTTGGCATGTAATGCGTTCTTGCGATACGAAACCTGCGCGCAAAACATACCATACCCCACTGGAAGAGCGAAGTTTTTAGAAGGCCGGTCCCTCAGGAGGCCATTGAATAGGCTCATACCCATTTCGCTTAGTGCACCTCGCCCTGTTCTGGAGGATGGACGTTGGCGCTGACTTCTCTGCTGTATCGTTTTGCCCAACGGCACATCTCTTCGAGCGGAGCGATGATTGTCCTTCCAAGTTCGGTCAGGGAATATCGACGAGCTGCTGCGGGCCGCGCTGAGAGCGGGCATTCCCGGCATTACGCCAGCACAAGAGGATGCGGTTCTATCCTACGTCGAGCAAAATACAGAAAGACCACCTAAACTGGAGGCGGTCCGCTGCGAAACCTATGCTTTGAAGTTTGGCATAAAAGCATATGCTGATTGCGTATCCGGGCCAGGGGCAGACTAGCCTACAACCAGATCATCTCAGTAATGTGCAGCGTACGCTCAAAACGCCCGCGCTTCGGCTATGGAACGTGCTGGCGCGGCCTCGCGAAGCCGCTCGCGGAAAACTGAAAAATCGGAACGCATACGGGAGAAGTGCTCAGCGGGGACGATGTCTCACG
This sequence comes from Rhodomicrobium sp., assembly GCA_049579205.1. Taxonomy (GTDB): domain Bacteria; phylum Pseudomonadota; class Alphaproteobacteria; order Rhizobiales; family Rhodomicrobiaceae; genus Rhodomicrobium. The sequence goes on from JBAUNL010000489.1 coordinate 1,798, forward strand.
GGATCATAGCGCGTTTCACGCATCAAAAGTCTTCGCTCACATCCACTAGGAACCCGGAGCTTCCCATTAGGCTCGGAATATGCGCGCAGCTCTGCAATATCTGCCGTGCTGGGCGTGCCTGCGCTGCCTTTATTCCGAACAAGCCCTCCTCTATCATATAGCATAGGCGGCAAGAACTCTATCATCTCTCCAAACTGACAAATCCGGCTTGCGCCTAATCTTAGGCCATCGGGCGAAATGGGTGAAAAGATTCGCGCAGATGGATAAAGCGAACTCGGCCAGGGCGATGCTGTCACCAGACCTCACAATCCTTCGTTTTCGCATCAGAGTCGTCATTTATCCCCTGCTGCTGGCCGCATTTGCAGTGCTCGATACTAGTTCGGTGGCGCGACCAAATGCGCCTCCTTCCGTGAAACCGGGTTCGGGCAAAAGCTTCCGAGACTGCCTGGATTGCCCTGAAATGGTAGTGGTACCAGCGGGTAGCTTCACCATGGGCACGCATGAAAGCGGCGCGGGTCTCAAAAGCTACGAAAGCCCGCAGCATACCGTGATTATCGCGAAGCCCTTCGCGGTTGGGAAGTTTGCAGTCACCTTCGCGGAATGGGACGCCTGCGTGGCAGGCGGCGGCTGTGGCGGTTACAAACCCAATGACAAAGGGGGGGGGCGTGTGGCGACAGCCCCGTAATCAATGTGAGCTGGAACGACGCCAAGGCCTTTGTAGCATGGCTTTCGCAGAAGACGGGCCGGAGCTACCGCCTTCTTTCCGAAGCAGAGCGGGAATATGTCACGCGGGCGGGGACCACGACGCCATTCTGGTGGGGCTCAACGATCACGCCGGAACAGGCAAATTACGATGGGAAACAGGCAAAGACGGTTCCAGTGAAATCTTTTCAACCGAACCCTTGGGGCCTCTATCAGGTCCACGGCAATGTCTGGGAGTGGGTCGATGACTGCTGGCACGATAGTTACGAGGGCGCGCCCACCGACGGCTCGGCATGGACTGCTGAAGGTTGCGGTATGCGTACCCTACGCGGCGGCTCGTGGGGTAGCAATTCTGACTTCCTCCGCTCGGCCTATCGCGGCAATTACCTCCCGACGCTCCGGGACGCCAATAGCGGGTTCCGGCTTGCCAGGACGCTCGATTAGCTTCCGTGTCCGCCGCCGTTTCCGAATAACTCCCCGGCTACAATATAGCCCAGGTGAAGAGCAAAATCATGTGCGGGCCGCTTTACCCAGCTCTTCACCTGGCAAGAGCTTCACGATCTCTATAATCTCACACTGGGATGACGGGCTGCCTTTCTCCCGACTTCAAGACCATCGCCGATTTCCGGAAAGACAACGGCCCTGCCATCCGCAAAGTGTGCCGCGAGTTCATCGTGGTGTGCGGGCGTGCGGGCCTGCTCGCTGCCAGAACGGTTGCCATTGATGGGAGCAAGTTCAAAGCGGTCAACTCAAGGGACCGGAACTTCACCAAAGCCAAGATAGCCAAACGGGTGGAACTGATTGAGGCAAGCATCGAGCGCTATCTCTCCGAGCTTGAAACCGCTGACCGCCAGCCCTCAGCGCCTGAAATCAAAATCACCCGCCTCAAAGATAAAGTTAGCAGGCTCAGACAAGAAATCGAGCGCATGAAAGCGATTGGGGCGGAGCTTGCACAGGCGGAAGACACACAAATCTCGCTCACCGATCCCGATGCCCGCTCCATGCAGGGGGACGGGTAAAGCGACGGGAACCGTTGGCTATCAATAATCCTCAATTCCATGCTGAGGCGCGAGCGGCGTATGACACGGTATGCGCTATCCGCAATCCAATCTTTGTCACGGGCGAATTCTGCTTCAAATCATTCGGAACCGGTGCCCACCATGCCTGGTCAAACCTGCTGTTACCGCTCTCGGATGACGGGACGGCTGTCAATAAAATCGTTTCCATTTTCATTGCGCGCTTATGTCCAGTCTCGGCTACTACTGATTGGCTGGAGTACCAGCCAGCTAAGGTGCTCGAAGTAGCCGACTTTAAAAACACCGAAGAACTTGAGAAGCTATGCCTTGATTGGGGTGGCCTTACTGCGATCAAGGTGCAGCGAGTGCACGGCCAGAAGCAGCCGGGATGGACGCCTGAAGTGATTGAAGGTGGTCTCGATCAAGACCAAACGACCGATCCAGATCCGCAATAGATCTCAGCTCATCGGGTTCGGTCATCTCGTTCCCCTCATCTGGGATATCGTCAAACATATCGTCTGGGGTATCGTCAAACAGACCCATCTAGCGAACCAGCGCAATCATGTTCTACAGCACCGCATCGAGCTGGAGCTGTCCGGGGTGAGGTACATGGCTGTCATTGGCGTACGCCGTGCTAAGGCGGCGCTTTCCAGTGGGTGCAAATCCCACCCGGCCCATCGCTCCAGCCGGAAGCAACCGGAGCAGATCCTATGGGGGTGGATAGCGGCCCGCTCTCTGGCAGAGTGAGGTTGCTAACCCTACCACTCTGGGAGAAGAACGTTGAATGCTATCAATGCCCGCCCTGCCGAACAGGTCGCTATCCACACGCAGCTTGGCGCAACTTTCGTTTCGTTGGAACTGAGCCAGTCGACCTGGCTGGTGACATCGTTGTCGCCGGGGAACGGCGAGAAGATGTCAAAGCATTCCGTGCGGGCAGGTGATCATGCGGGGCTCTTTGAACGATTTTTATGGCTCAGGGAAAAGGCGCTCGCCAAGACGGGCAGAACCTTTCCGATAATCGTCATCCAGGAGGCTGGCCTGGATGGGTTCTGGCTCCATCGTGCGCTGGTGGGCGAGGGCATAGAAAGCTGGATTGTTGATCCCGCCTCGATCGCCACATCGCGCCGGCGGCGGCGCGCGAAGACCGACAAGATCGATGGTGAGGCCCTGGTGCGGGCACTTCTCGCGTACAAGCGGGGCGAACCACGCGTCTGTGCAATGGTGCGGGTTCCGACTGTGGAAGAGGAAGATCGCCGTCGGCTAGGCCGGGAGCGCAAGACGTTGATCACCGAGCGCAGCAAGCATATCAACCGCATCAAGGGGTTGTTGTTTTCGCAGGGAATCTCCGGCTACGAGCCGATACGACGGGATCGCCGGGCGCGTCTCGATGAACTGCGGACTGGCGACAGCCGACCGCTGCCGCAATACCTCAAGGCCCAGATCAGCCGCGAACTCGATCGGATGGAACTTCTCCTTGAGCAGCTCAAGGCGGTCGAAGCCGATCGCGATGTCTTGGTCGCTCCGACGACGGACGCGGCACAAATGCCGGCACGCGTCGCCATGCTGATGGGGTTGCGCGGTATCGGTGCCGAATTCGCCAATATCCTCTATTCCGAGGGGCTGTTCCGCCACTTCGACAACCGCAGACAGGTGGCGGCGTATTCCGGTTTGGCGCCGACACCCTGGCTGAGCGGTTCTATCGACCGCGAACAGGGCGTGTCCAAAGCAGGTAATCCTCGTTTGCGCTCGACCATGATCGAACTGGCCTGGTTGTGGACGCGGCATCAGCCGGATTCGATGCTGAGCAAGTGGTTCCGCGAGCGGACCAAAGTCGATGCGCGCCGCAAGGCGGCGATCGTGGCGCTGGCGCGAAAACTGCTGGTTGCGCTTTGGAAATATGTGACCGCAGGGGTCGCAATCGAGGGGGCGGTCATGAAAGCCGCCTAACCCGTCCGTGCATTAAAGAAGGAACACAATTGCCGGGCAATTGATCATTCCCGGTAATCCAAGGTGGACGAACCGATCCATGACATGGCTTCCAATGCCGAGGAGCAGAATGGTCCCGTCCCCTGAGTCTTACCGCACGCAAGCGGGATGTTGGTGCGGCCGATTCGGATCGGCGACCGTATGTGAGTTTGGAACGGCAGGGCAAAGAACGCCACCGGTCCTAGCGACCGGACTCAGACCTTGGATTTAGAAGAAGCCGCTAAGAGGTGACTAAGAATGCTGCCCTGACCAAGCCCCTTGACCACGTCACCCCCATGTGAGTCATGGAGGAGACGAAATGGCTGAAGCCTTCGGATAGCGGGTCGCGAATTGGTGACCGGCGCGAGTGTGCAGGCCGACCCGGCAGCCATACCGGGGAAGGCTGATACGGTTGGGTGAATGAGCGAAGAGGACACCCAGACGCTGCGCCGGGGTAGATGGGATAAGCGGGCGTCGTGGCCTGGGATGAAGCGCCAGCCCGCGAGCTTTGATCCCAGACTTTTTTGCAGCAGCCAGGAAGGAAGGCCGAGGCCAA
>JBAUNL010000490.1:0-8728 GCA_049579205.1 Rhodomicrobium sp.
GCTGGCTGCAAGGTGCTATCGTCCGCGACTACAGTCGCCGAGGCGCGCTGGCTAGAAGAGCGCGGCGCGGACGCAATTATCGCGCAAGGTGCGGAGGCAGGCGGCCATCGCGGCACGTTCCTGACCGGCGATATTTGGGCGCAGCCTGGTACCATGGCTCTCGTCCCTCAAATTGAGGATGCCGTCCGCGTGCCTGTCATCGCCGCCGGCGGGATCGCAGACGCTCGCGGCATTGTTGCCGCGCTTGCGCTTGGGGCTTCAGCGGTCCAGCTCGGGACGGCCTATCTCTTCTGCCCGGAGGCAAAGGTATCGGCGCCATATGCGCGCGCTTTACGGAAGGCCCGTGACGATGCCACAACAATTACCAACGTTTTCACCGGCAAGCCAGCACGTGGGCTCTATAATCGGGCAATTTCCGAAATTGGGCCAATCACCATGGATGCTCCCGCATTTCCGAATGCCGCTGCGGCTTTGGCGCCTTTACGAACCAATGCGGAAGCACAGGGCTCGGGAGACTTTTCTCCTCTTTGGGCTGGGCAGGCGGCTGCTCTAGGCCGCGAAATGCCCGCAGCCGAGCTTACACAACAGCTTGTCAAAGAGGTGAATGGCTTGTTGGAGCGGCTGTCAGGCTAGACGGTTTTCCATTCTAGCCTTGCGCCGGGGTCGAGTTGGCATTTCTATAAAATCTGTTGCTCATGTATTAATGGGAAAATGCTGGACCTTGGGCGAGCTGCCCTAATCTCGATCATGGGCCTGGTCTTGGACCGCGAGCCGAGCGAAGGGGAAGCGCTTCGGCTGCTTCTCTTGCTTGCGCTTTCTGCAATCCTGACATGGCTTGTGTTTCGGTGGCGCGGCACCGCCTACCGTTTTCCCGGGGTGCGAGAAGAATTGCTGCCTGGGGAGCGCTATTCAGGACAGTATTTGCAGGCCGTATGGCGCGGAGCCAGCGTCCACTATGCCATTGCCGCAATCGACTACAGCCCAAGGGCTAAGCGGTTCGAGGTTGTAGGCCGCACTTACAGGTCCTCGGGGGAGAAACTGTCGGATTTCAGATCGGCCCATGTCATGTTTCCCCGAGGAAAGGACAGGAATATTGAGTTCGTTTGGGAGGGAGCGGGCGATTCTTCAGGCTACACAAGGATGACGGTCAGAACTGCTGGCCAGGATTATATCGAAGGCGATGGTTTTCTCACCTCATTCGAACTGCATCCAAAGTCTTTCCCCATGCAGTTCAAGCAAATTCACCGCCGGCATATCCGGGACGCTCTAGGGATCGATCCCCCCAAACGAGCGGAGCAGGAGCCGGACTTCATAAGGACATTTCACGCGGTGTTTGGCGCCTCGATCAAGAACGCCTTTGACGAAGGAGGGAAAGCCGCCGCTTAGTCTGGAAGTCATACCCGATCCGCTTAATGAGTTCGCTCGTCATCCCGTGCGCAGCGCCGCGCGGTGCGCTGCAAACACGGGATCTCAAGAGGCACCTTTGTCTTTTGCAAGATCCCTCGTCTGCGCAGCGTCATTTCATGCCGCAGCGCGCGCGGGATGACTGGGAGGAAAAGTGAATTCCGTACAGAAGCAATAAGGACCTAGCCCACAGCCTTCACAAGATGAACTTTGAAAGATCCGCATTCTTGGCAAGATCGCCTACATGCTGCTTCACATAAGCAGCGTCGATCGTGAATTTGGTACGCGCCTTGTCCGCTGCCTCGAAGCTGATCTCGTCAAGCACGCGCTCCATCACCGTCGAAAGCCTACGTGCCCCGATATTTTCCACACTCGAGTTGACCTCGACGGCCACATCGGCGATGGCGTCTATCGCGTCCTCCGTGAACTCAAGCTCAACACCCTCCGTCGCCATAAGCGCGATGTACTGCTTGATGAGGCTAGTTTGCGGTTCACGCAAAATGCGGCGGAAATCGTCCCCCGTGAGCGCGTTCAATTCAACACGGATTGGTAGGCGGCCTTGCATCTCGGGCAGCAGATCTGAAGGCTTTGCCACATGGAAAGCGCCCGACGCGATAAACAGAATGTGGTCGGTTTTAACCGGCCCATATTTCGTGCCGACCGTCGTCCCTTCGATAAGTGGCAGAAGGTCGCGTTGCACGCCTTCCCGGCTCACATCGGCGCCGATGCGCTCTGAACGGGCGCAAATCTTGTCGATCTCGTCAAGGAATACGATGCCGTTGTTCTCGACCGCCTTTATCGCTTCCTGCACGACCTGATCGTTATCGAGAAGCTTGTCGGACTCGTCGTCGATGAGAATGCCGTAGGACTCCCGAACGGAGACACGGCGGGTTTTTGTGCGCTGGCCGAATGCTTTGCCGAGCATGTCGTTGAGATTGATCATACCGATATGCGCCCCGGGCATGCCGGGTATCTCGAAGCCGGGAAAGCCGCCACCAGTGTCCGACACCTGGATTTCAATCTCCTTCGAATCGAGATCGCCGTCCCTAAGCTGCTTACGGAAAGTTTCACGCGTAGACGGGCTTGCATTGGGCCCGACAAGCGCGTTCAGCACGCGCTCCTCGGCTTGCAGATGGGCCTTCGCGCGGACCTCTTTGCGTTTGCTGGTCCTCACAAGTGCGATACCTGTCTCAATAAGGTCGCGGACGATCTGATCCACATCGCGCCCGACATACCCTACCTCTGTGAACTTCGTGGCCTCGACTTTCAGAAACGGCGCATTGGCGAGTTTTGCGAGCCTTCGAGAGATCTCGGTCTTCCCGACTCCAGTTGGTCCGATCATGAGAATGTTCTTCGGCAGAACCTCCTCGCGCATGTCCTCGTCGAGCTGCTGCCTGCGCCAGCGATTGCGAAGGGCAATCGCCACCGCCCTTTTTGCGGCATTTTGGCCGACGATGTAGCGATCCAGCTCGGAGACGATTTCTCGCGGAGAGAAATTTGTCATTGCATATTTCCATTCATCTTTGCGAGCCGGGATTGTGCGTCCGCCAAGCCGGTAGCCGCAAGCAGCACTCAAGCGCCCTCACACATTGGAAGGCAAGCTTTCCAGGACGATGTTGTTATTGGTGTAGACGCATATTTCGGCGGCTATTGCCATAGATTTGCGGGCGATGTCTTCTGCGGACAAGTCCGTCTCAAGGAGCGCGCGAGCCGCCGCAAGCGCATAATTGCCGCCCGAGCCAATTCCCATGACGTGCCGGTCGGGTTCCAGTACGTCGCCTGTGCCAGTTAATACAAGAGTGCTGGTCTTATCCGCGACGATCATCATCGCCTCCAGACGGCGAAGATAGCGGTCGGTGCGCCAATCCTTGGCCAGATCCACGCAAGCCCGCACAAGTTGCTCCGGATACATTTCAAGCTTGGATTCAAGCCGCTCGAACAACGTGAAGGCATCGGCCGTGGCTCCGGCGAAACCGGAAATGACATTGCCTTTCCCGAGGGTCCGGACCTTTTTCGCGTTTGCCTTGATGACAGTTTGCCCCATGGAAACCTGTCCGTCCCCGGCCACAACGACGTAGCCGGCCTTGCGGACAGTCAGGATTGTTGTGCCATGCCAGGCCGTTTGGGCTTGATTAGATTGCGCGGAAAGGGTCATTTATCTTACCTGCTTCATGGCGTGGGATATGGCAAGGGCGATCTGCCGGTCAAGATGCGCCAGCTAAAGAGGACAAGGCTTTGAGGAAAGCTCAGGTCGAACGAAAAACCAAGGAGACCGAGATCGCAGCGAAGGTGGATCTCGACGGCAGCGGCAATTTCTCGATCTCCACCGGCATAGGCTTCTTCGATCACATGCTGGAGCAGCTGTCACGGCATTCCTTGATCGACATTTCATTGCAGGCCAAAGGCGATTTGCATGTGGATCAGCACCACACCGTGGAGGATTGCGGAATCGTGCTTGGCCAAGCCATCGCAAAAGCTCTGGGAGATAAGCGCGGTATCGTCCGGTACGCTCATGCTTACCTGCCCATGGATGAAACACTAACCCGCAGTGCCCTTGATATCTCCGGGCGCCCTTATCTTATTTGGCATGTTTCGTTTGCGGCGAAAAAGATAGGTAAGATGGACACGGAGCTCTTTCGCGAGTTCTTTCAGGCGCTGGCGCAAAATGCGGGGATCACGCTACACATCGAGACACTCTACGGTACGAATTCCCACCATATAGCGGAGAGCTGCTTCAAAGCCTTGGCGCGTGCCTTGCGCTGTGCAGTCGCTATCGACGAGCGCACGGCAGGCGAGATACCGTCCACCAAAGGCCAGCTCGGAGGCTGATCCAGGTTAAAATGCGATGATTATCTGTACCGTTCATGAACCAGCCAGGCCCTCAAAGAGCGTGGAAACGCGCGCTGATGAGTTGGTTTTTGTCAAGGAGGGCGTGGATTGGCTGGGGCTGATATTCGGGCCTCTTTGGCTGCTTTCTCAGGCGCTTTGGTTTGAATTTGCTCTCGCTGTTCTCTTGTGGGTTGGAGTCGCGGCGGGTCTGGCTCAGTTAGGTCTAAATGAAGCGGCTCCCGGTATCGCAGCCCTGCTGGTGAACTTGCTTATTGGCTTTGAGGGCAATGATCTCAAGCGGTGGAGCTTGGAACGTAAGGGCTATAGGTTTCTTTCCGCGGTGTCCGGGCGCAGCTTCGAAGATTGCCGGCGGCGCTTCTTTGATGCTTGGCTCCCTTCGCTTGGAAGCACCAGTGCAAGCAGTCCGGCAGTTAAGCCGGTAACCGGCAACCCAAACACCTGGGGAGATTGGTCGGGGCCCGGCGCCATAGGCACCGTAGGCGGCGAGGCAGTCTAAGAGCTATGCTGGTTGCAATTATCGATTACCAGTCCGGCAACCTGCACTCCGCCGCAAAGGCGTTTGAGCGTGCTTCGCGCGAAAATGGGATCACTGCCGAAATCCTGGTCACCTCTGACCCAGCGGCCGTGTCACGGGCTGATCGCATCGTTCTTCCAGGGGTTGGGGCTTTCGGTGATTGTTACAGAGGCCTGAGCGGCACGCCAGGCATGCTGGAAGCCCTGCGGGAAGCCGTGTTGCGCCGGGAACGTCCCTTCTTTGGAATCTGTGTCGGGATGCAGCTTTTGGCCGAGCGCGGTTTAGAGCACGGCGTACATGAGGGGCTCGGTTGGATCGGCGGTGAGGTGGGGCTCATCGAGCCTGTGGATAAGGCCCTGAAAGTTCCTCATATGGGCTGGAATACTCTCACCTTTCTACGCAGCCATCCCTTAATTGAGGGCATCCCCGGCGGGCCAGGCGGCTGGCACGCATATTTCGTGCACTCCTATCAGTTCCGCGTGCGCGAAGATAATGATGTGGTGGCTGTTTCTGATTATGGGGGACCGATTACGGCATTGATCGCACGCGGGAATATTGCAGGTTCTCAATTCCATCCTGAGAAGAGCCAGAAGCTCGGCCTTCGCCTGATTTCCAATTTTTTGCAGTGGCGGCCTTGAGGTGTCTGGAGCTTTTGCCGTCGCGGCCAAAGATGGTTGCCAGCATACGGTTCTTGGCCCGGCCCTGCTCAATGGGAGTTACCTTCCCCCCGCTGGCTTGGAGCGCGTTGAATCCGGCGGCGTCGCTCCCGGCTTCGCAGATGTAGAGCCGATCCTGCAGATCCAGATGGGCCAGGAGAGCCGAGCGGATGCCGGCGGCGTTGAGCTGGGTCGTTACAACCCACACCTCCGCAAGTGGATGTTCCCACTCAGAGGCCAATCTGCGAATGCAATCTGCGATCGCAGAGGCGCGCTTGGCGCGATAGAGTTCGCAGGTGATGATGTAGCGGTGCATTGCTCGTCCCGGACTGCGATTTGAATATGGCTCCGGACGCCGCTACGAAAGGGGAGCCACTACATAACGCCAAAGAAAAGCACAGGCGTCCACCCTTTTGTTCCCGCCGCGTTGAACCTGGGGATAACCCGAATGATTCTCTACCCAGCAATTGACCTCAAGGATGGCCAGTGTGTGCGGTTGCGGCGCGGGCTCATGAATGAGGCTACCGTCTTCAATACCAGCCCCGCTTCTCAAGCGCGCACTTTTGCCGATACGGGTTTCAGCGCTCTGCACGTTGTCGACTTGAATGGCGCCTTCGAGGGACGCTCCGTCAATGCCGATGCCGTTTCGTCTATTTTAGCGGCGGTACAGATCCCCGTTCAGCTCGGTGGCGGCATCCGGAACATGGAAGCGATCTCCTTTTGGCTGGAGCAGGGAATAGAGCGTGTGATCCTTGGCACCGTCGCTGTGCGAAGCCCTAACCTAGTGAGGGAAGCCTGCGCCAAATTCCCCGGCAAGATCGCCGTTGGCATCGACGCGAAGGACGGGCTCGTAGCTGTCGAGGGCTGGGCAGAGACTTCCGAGCTTACTGCGATCGATCTTGCGCGCCGCTTCCAGGACAGCGGCGTCGCCGCCATCATCTACACCGATATCAATCGCGACGGCATGCTTGCTGGCCTAAACCTCGATGCCACGGCAGAGATAGCGCGCGCGGTGTCGATCCCGATTATCGCTTCGGGTGGCCTCGCCGGTATCGAGGACATTGAGCGGCTTCTTCAGCCGCAATATTCGATGATCGAAGGCGCTATTGCAGGCCGAGCCCTTTACGATGGACGGCTTGATGGAAAGCTCGCACTGGAGCTTATAAAGAAGGCCCCTAATGGAGGTTAGAGTAGCGCCTTAAGCAGTACGCGGTGAAAGACGATGCAAGCGCTTGCGGACCGAGAAGACAAGCCGCACACCAAGGAGCAACGCAACCAGTGCTGCATAGACCAGCGGCTCGGCGGGCCAGGATTTAACTGACATTATGAAATGTGTAGCGCCAGCAATCGCGGCCACATAGACCCAGCGGTGGAGCTTTTGCCAGCTGGCCGCGCCCAATCGCTTGATAGCAGTGTTGCTCGATGTAATCGCGAGAGGCACCAGGATAGCGAATGCAAACATGCCCACCGTTATGTAGGGCCGCTTTACGATGTCCGCGACAATCGCACGCCCATCAAGGTTCTGGTCAAAGATCAGATAAGACGAGAGATGAGAGCAAGCGTAGAAGAAGGCAAGAAGGCCCAAGGCGCGCCGGAAGCGGACAAGGTTAGGGCCGCCCAGCCGGCGCAATGGCGTGATCGCGAGGCTTGCTATTAGAAAGCGGAGCGTCCAGAGCCCAAGCGCGTGCTCGAGTTCCTTGACCGGGTCTGCGCCAAGCCTGTCATTTAGCGCGAGATAAAAAATCCACAGACCGGGTAACGCTCCTAACGTATATACTGGCCACCTTGGGAGACTGTTGATCGCGCGTTGCAGAGACCGGTTTGTGAGCGGGACAAACGCCGCCATGAAGCTTGATCTTTCGAAATGGGTAAAAATCTGGGACGCTAATAATTCTTCGCGAGATCCATGCCCTTGTATAGACTCGCCACCTGCTCCGCATAACCGTTGAACATAAGTGTTGGTCTTCGCTTTGCGAAAAGCCCGCTGCCCTCGCCGATACGCCGCTCGGTTTTCTGACTCCACCGCGGATGATCAACTTCGGGATTCACATTCGAGTAGAAGCCATATTCGCGTGCGTTCTGCCGGTTCCAAGACGTCGCAGGCTGCCTTTCGACAAGGCTGATTCGGACGATGGACTTGATGCCCTTGAATCCGTATTTCCACGGCACGACAAGCCTGATCGGCGCGCCGTTCTGATTTGGCAGTGTCTCGCCGTAAAGGCCCACAGCAAGAATCGTGAGCGGGTGCATGGCTTCGTCCAGCCGCAGACCTTCAACGTAAGGCCATTCCAGGGATTGGAAGAAGCCCGATTGACCGGTCATCTCGGATGGCCGCACCAAAGTCTCGAACGCCACGTACTTTGCCGAACCCAATGGCTCAACCCGCTGAAGCAGCGCGGACAATGGAAATCCCACCCAGGGGATAACCATTGACCATCCCTCGACGCAGCGCATGCGATAAATGCGCTCTTCGAGTGCAGCGGTCTTTAATATGTCCTCCAGCGCAAAGTCCGCCGGCTTCGAAACCATGCCGCCGATTTTGATCGACCATGGATCTGTTTTAAGAGTGCCGGCATAACTGGCTGGGTCACTCTTGCCGACGCCGAACTCGTAGTAGTTGTTGTAGCTTGTGACGTCTGCCTTCGGCGTGAGCGGCTCGTCCGTTGAAAGCAGGCTCTTTGAGAAGCTCAACGGGGCGGCAGACGCTGGAAACGCACATCCGGCAATAATCGCGGCGGCGGCGCTACCCTTCAAAAACTCTCTGCGCCGCAGGTAAACTTCGCGGGGCGTGATCTCTGAAGAAGGTATCGGCTTTATGTCGCGTATCATGACTTGTGCTCCATTTCCTGGCATTTGGGCGGCAATGCACGCAATCTCTACCTGCCGGGGAACAATGGGGATCACATTTGTGGAGTCCCGTATCACATTCGCTTGCGTGGCGCTAACTCCACCTCAGGTCATAATACGCACCTGCGCATCGCCCAGCGGAAGGAAACGGCGCGGGAAGGGGCCACCAACGGCGTTCTGCTCCCGTACCTTGGCCATAGTGAGCGCTATCTGGTTGTATCCGCCGGCCAAGTCGAGGAGAGCCAAGGTAAAATTAAGGCATGGAAAACAGTGGCACGAATACATATACAACCTATGATATTTACAGATTGTTACTTAATGAAAACTCAACCAACTAATGATTTTACTAGAGTTGTAGCTAGATTAACACAGTATCCAGTCTTTTGATCACGAAATATGCATATTGAATTTATCGCCTCCCCAAAATGACCTACAACCTCTTAAGCCGCAACTTAAG
>JBAUNL010000491.1:0-5020 GCA_049579205.1 Rhodomicrobium sp.
GCGGCGGCATGGTGGTGAGCAGCGGCTAAGTGATGATGCTCCTGGGCCGGATGCTTCGGTGCTTTTGCCATATTGTGGTTTCTCCCTTTATCTTGGCGGGCTTGGATTAACCCGGAATCTCGTTTTCGCGCTTGTTAAAAGCCGCTTGCCGGGATCAAACAGCCGAGTTGGCGCAAGGTTCCACGGCGGCCTGATGTCGGGCGCCAATGGGTTCGTGAGATTGTAGAGGTCGTGAAGCTCTCTCCAAGTGAAGAGCTGCGTGAAGCGGCCGCACATTCTTTTCCCCGATGCACACGCCTGCCGGGGGAAAGCATACAGCGTCGTTAGTGGTCTTTTGTGCGACCTCTCAAGGCCACATACTCATCCTTGCCAACCGCCTTCAAGAAGTCGTTGAGCTCTTCTAAGGTGTCGAACCACACCTCAAACGATGAAGGGTCCGTGGCCATGTGCACGCTGCCATCGATCAAGGTGATGATCGCGGCCGAGCCGGCGTGATGGTGGAGGTAACGCTTTGCGCGTTCGTGGTCGTGGCCAAATTCTTTCGCGAGGCAGATTTTGACGCCGTATTTCTTCACTATGCCTGGCATGATGAGACCTCTGCTGTGCCCCGCCTCGTGACGTGAGAGCCGCTGGTCGAATCCATTCATTGGGCTTTAAAAGGTTCCCGCATTCGCTTGCAACCCAAGTGCTCACTTTGCGTCTTTTTCACATGCCTACGAATTTCTCCGTTTTCCGCGAGCGGCTTCGCGAGGCCTGCCACAGGCCGTGAATCGCGCCAGGCTATGCCCTAAAACTGCCGCTCGAAAAGCTTCCACCGTTCCCGGTTGGCTTCGCGCCAGAGGGCGGTTTTGACCTTGATCCAGCTGTGACACGGGCCGGAGCGGTAAGCGGAGCTTCGCCTCTTGGACACGATGCCTTCAAGGCCAAGTCTGACGGCGCCCTCCAGCAGCGCATTTGCATCCTCGAAGCTCTCCGAATAGCGGAGGTGCATGCCATCCATCCCACTCAAGAGATCGCCCAGCTTGGCCTTCCGCTCCTCCAGCGGCAGGGTGCGCAGATCGCTCTCCCCGTTCCACAGCAGATCGAAAGCCCAAAAGGTATGGAGGTAATTCCGATCGGCGCGCTGCAAGGCCTCGAAGTCTGGAAGCCCGTTTCCATTGAGCGCGGTGATCTCCCCATCCAAGATCACGTTGTCGATCGGATGCCCGGCAATCGCCTGCACAAGCTCCGGAAAGCGATAATCCAGTTCATTGCCCCTCTTGGAGTAGAGGCGCACATGGCCATCGCATTTGTGAACCTGGCCGCGCCACCCATCAAGCTTCACCTCATGAAGCCACTCGGTGCCTTTCGGCGGCTGAGTCCGCTGGGATGGAAGGCACGGTTTTATGAAGGGAAAGCTACGCAGCACACAACCTTATGTGTGCATCGAGTTTTTGCCGTGCAAGCCGCTCCGATTGCTGGAGCGGCTGAAAAGGAAGGCTAGGATAACGGCGTCTCGCGAGCCTTAACCAAAACTGGCGATCCCGTCTCCGCTTTGTTTCTGCCGCGTTCCCTGAATTTCATGCTTAGCAACTCTTCCGCCGCAAAGGCGGCCAAATGCGTTTCTGTTTGGGCGGGGTGGTAAGGTTACTGGCCAAATAGTTCACGATTTGTTCTAGCTGGCGCGTTACGATGGCGCCATGTCCACGCCGGCCGCAGCGATTCCCCCGAATGAAGAGACCGCCGATGCATACCGGGCCGCGATCCTGGCCTATCGCCGGGCATTCAAGGCTGAGCGACGGCTGCCAAAGCGGTCCTGGAGGTCAGGCCTGGCCTCACGTACGCAGACGCCTATGCATTAGCCCATGAGGCGACAGCCTGGGCGGCGCAAGCACATTGGAAGTGGTTCTGGAAAGGGGTTTCGCCGGTCGCAGATTCTTAATGGAGGACGGCGCGGGCCGCTCGCTCATCCGGTTTTCTTCTTCAAATCCGCAAGCACAGCCGGGCGTCACTGAGGCGCCGCTTCTATTAGGAGGGCTGTGGTTTCGCCCTAGTCATTGACACCTAAAGCATCCTGCATGGCCCGAACGCCTTCGTAGGACTCGATGGCCATATCCCTGATAGTTGTTTCTGGATGATCTTGGCAACGAACGGTTGCCGTCGCAATCACGCCGCTGACTCCACCCTCTGACATACGAGGAAGAATCTCAACTTTGTCCCTAACGCCATAGCTGTGATCGATCACACGCATGGTGCGAAGGATGTAACTCTTGAGTTCGCTTACTTTCCAAAGGTCGGGCTTGGGGGCATCCATAATTGCAGTGGCAGTCGCACACTTTGTTTCATCGTTGATGGCTTGACCAGTTTGGGCGTGGCTTGAGTTTGCGATAATAAGCATGGCCGCGGTTGCTGTAATGGCGATGGCCCATAGACGTTTCATGAGTTGATCTCCCTGTATTTGAAATCCTCTGTTGTTCGATTTTGGAAGATAATAGGCCACTTCATCGGAATGCGGCAGATCATCCGGTGTTCTTGCAGCCACCTGATCTCGGCAATCTTCTTGTCATAGGGCTTAAGGCCGCCGGCCGCAGCCGGTCTCGATTGAGATGCGCGCGATCTACATCTCGGCTTTGTCTGTACCGTCGGGCTGCCGGATCCCGCGCAGGAAATTGAAGTGGGTTTCCCGATGGTTCAAACCCCATGCAATGCCATATCGCTTAGGGTAGGCGTAGGCTTCTGTGCCGTCTTCTGCGGTAACGCTTGCTTGGATGCCGGTTTCCCTGGCGGCGTTGATGGCGGCTTCGAGCTCAGCCCGGTATTGCTCCTTGGCCTTCAGGTCCGGCGCAAACGCGGTCTTGATCGCCTCTTCAAATTCAACGCTATGCTCTTCTGACATGGAATGAGGTCCTTCACCCTGTAACGGATACGCTGCATTTACGCACCGGTTGTTGTCCCCCTGAGTACTTTCCGCATCTATTAAACGAACGGCGAGTGGCCTAGCGTGATGCTGCACTGGGCTCCGGTGTATCGCGTATTCCCCCTTTGCTCCGCCAAACGCCCTGCAATGGCTTACATCTGCGGATTTTTTGACTCTAGGGATTGAAGTTCAGGTGCGGAATTACAGCTCTGGGGCAACCGAGCGAGCAAAAACCCAGCTAGGCGAAAGACCTATCGGGCAAATAAATGGACCTCAACCAAGCGAGGACGATGCAAGACTCTTTCTAGTACGCTATCTTGCCTTTGAGGATGCTGCCCTGGAACACACTGTATCGCTCTTGGAAAATACTTACGCTGAAAAATTATATTATTTCGGAGAGGTAAAAACGAAAAGAGATGTGCTTGAAGAACATTCAAAATTTGTTGCAAGATGGCCAATAAGAAAGCATCTGATCGTCCCAGATAGCCTTAAAATAACATGCAATACCAATGAGAGACAGTGCGTGGCCGATGCGCTTATCGACTGGGACGTCACAAGCAAGGAGCGCAACGCTAGATCACAAGGCCGCTCGACGTGGCACATGGTGTTGACGCGGGATCAAGGGGGAATGACTATCTCTGCGATAGATGGCAAGGTGCTAGCGAGACAAATATCCAAGCTTAATTCTGAACCCGGTTTGTGCCTTGGACCATTATGTCTATTCGATCCTGCCCAAAGTCAAAACGAGTTATCTGCATCTGCGCGAAGAGCGCTACGCGTGTCATCTTCTGTTTCTGAGGGGTTGCTGAATATGCGTGACGGACCCGGAGTCCGCCATGCCGTGTCAGTAGCAGTGCCGGCAGGTTCTTCCTTATGGCAGGTTGGCCCATGCATCAAGGATGATGATGGTGTTAGCCGGTATAAATGGTGCAATGTCGAGTGGAACGGCAGCACCGGATGGGCCTCAGCGAGCGGGCTTGAAACGCTGGAAGGCGCCTTGGAAGATAGGTAATCCTATCGTGCATAACGTTATGCACACCCTTGGCTAGCTCCTCCAATCCGGTTCGGCTTATTGCGCGAACGCTGCAACCGTCTTTTGACACCTCGATCCTTACCATTTCCTCGACCTTAGCCAGCGCATCGGCCCATTCGGAGATGTTAAAAATCTGTTGTTTTGGTGCAAAGGTTGCACTATATTCGACGCTATGAATACATCCTTCAGACATTGGCGCGAAGAAGTGATGAAAATATCACAAGCGCGGGCGGCTGTTCTTCTGGGGAAGAGCATCAGCGCCATAAAAAACTATGATGCTGGCGTCGAAAGGGGCCGGGGGGTTTCTGCTATTCCTGATGTGAGCACGCGTGTTCACATGAAAGTGTTGGTGGAAAATCTTGCCATTACGCCTTGGCCAGAGTAACGTCGAAAATACTATTTGACATAGTGCAAACTTTGCACTATTTATTGGGTCATGACGGAGAGATGGCCCAGAAAGGCGACACCTAGATCAGCCGCCGCCTACAGGCTGAACCCGAGGAGGGGAACCGGAAAAGGACCGGGGACAAGGGAAGCGGAGCCTAAGGCTAGCAGACTGACTTCCATCCTCCCGAGATCAGCCCCAAGCGGCTCCATGGCGAAGCTATGGAAAGCGCCGGCTGAATAATCCTCCCGCATGATATCGAGCGCCCGCGCAATCGCTGGGCAGACCAAGCCGCCAAACGCTCGCCGCCCAATGCCAGGGCAGCCAGACAGGCTAAGCAGGACGCAGCCGCGCCGCGCTCGCTCATGCCAAGTAATCGAGATTGCAGAAGTGCCCGGTTAGATGCCGGGCTTTATTTTTGCGCTCCCCGGATTTGGGGAGCGGGCTTTTAGCCCATAACAACGCTTCCTTACCCGGTAAGGAAGTGGGGCGCCGAGGCGAGAGGCTTCAACTCTCGCGCTCGGCTTCGCAACGCCAAAATGGAGCAGGTCCAAATGGCGAAACGTCCTCAAACTATAAAACCACGCATGCCTATTATCAAGATCGTTGCGGCCTTGCTCGGCTTCGTCTTTGCCGGGGTCGAGATATGGCTGAACACCGAATATCTGGCCAAGTCGGAAGGCTTGCTCAGTCCGGTCACCGCTAC
>JBAUNL010000492.1:0-6416 GCA_049579205.1 Rhodomicrobium sp.
AGGAAAGCACAAAGGCTCCGCCAAAGGCATAGAGGAGGAAAAGGTGGATGCGCGGCGGCAGGTACTGCCAGACCTCGAAAACCGAAAGAAGCACAAAAAGCCCGGCTATCGACAGTGGAAGCCAGGCGCGCGGCCAAAGCTTTTCAACCGCCAGAGCCCGATTGGCGACGCGAACCTTTCGCTCAAGGAGACGCTTTTCCGGAGTGGAGGCTGTTGAGTTGGCCCTGGATCCGGCCTTTGCGGGATCGCCCTTTTTCTCAGTCATGCGTACAAGATACCATACAGAAAAGCGGCGCTAAACAGGCCATTCGCTGCCAAAGGTTAGACCGGCTGCCGCAGTTTGATCGCCGCTACGAGCGTCCCTTCGTCCAAATAGTCAAGCTCCCCACCGATGGGGACGCCGCGTGCGAGCCTCGTAATCTTCACCGGCAACCCCTCCAGCTCCGCCGCCAGATAATGCGCCGTCGATTGCCCTTCGACCGTAGCGTTCAGCGCCAGAATTATTTCCCTAACATCTGGCGATCGTGCGCGTTCGGCGAGCTTCGCGATGGAGAGATCGTCCGGGCCCCTGCCATCGAGCGGCGAAAGCGTCCCGCCCAGTACGTGATAGCGCGCGCTTACAATGCCGGCGCGTTCAAGAGCCCACAAATCGCCCACTTCCTCGACAACGCAAATCACCGAAGGGTCGCGGGTTTGATCGGTGCAGATCGTGCAGGGCTGCCTTGTATCGATGTTACCGCATTCCTTGCAAATCGAGATTTTCGCCGCCGCTTCGCCCATAGCCTGAACGAGCGGCATGAGCAGCTGTTCCCGCTTCTTGATGAGATGAAGGGCGGCGCGCCGGGCTGAGCGCGGGCCAAGGCCTGGGAGTTTCGCAAGAAGCGCGATCAGCTCCTCGATTTCGGCGCCGGAAGTCTTTGTCTGCGGAATGGGCATGCGCCTTAGGTAACGAATAGAGTCCCGATCCGCAACGGATCTTCCGCAACGGCGCCACTAATGATGGCGAAGGAAGGATACGCACCCCAGCTATTTTTTGCGATACCCGTTGGGCCCAGGTCGCTTAGCTGCATATTGAGCCAAACGGTCATAGCCTTTAGCGAGCCGTTCCAGCTCCGCGCGAATTACACGGTCCCTCATTTCCCTAGCCTGCTCCCGTATTTCAGCGGCAAGCTTTGCCCAATGTTCTGGAGGGTGTTCTGCCATTGGGTTCTCCCTGCCTGAGACGCGGCCTTAAACCATAAAGGCTGGAAATGTTCCTGATCAGGAACGTATATAATCAAATACAAAAAACTGTTGAAACTTAGTTCCTGCCGATTTGTTGTCTTTTACAGACGAAATCGAGGAAACATGAACAAAATCACTAATGACCCGGCCTACTGGCTGGGCCGTGCAAAGGAAATGCGCGAAATTGCCAACAATACAAGCGACGGTAAGATGAAGGAAATCATGGATGAGATTGCGAATAGCTATGAGAGAATAGCCGAGCATGTCAAGAAAATCACGGGAAATGGAGACAGTAACTAGGATAGAACTCACCAAAATCTATCAGTCCAGAAGCGGGGCTTTCAGAGTCTTCCGTGATCCCAGGAAGCGTTTGCGCAGTCAACGAGCCATCCGCTAAGGCCGTGTTCGGAAGCGCCGCGCTCCCGTTTTGCCCGCTTCAGGGAGCGCAACGGATCGTGATCCGGAAACGGGGAGGCAGATCGCCGCATGTGCGGGTTTGACCCGAGGCCCGAGTTGCATCTGACCGAAATATTCCACATTTGCCGCCTCCTTCCATGTAATTAGGCCGAAACATCTCCGCCTAAAAATCGGCCGTTTCAATTTGAAGAAGGAACGCCACTAGGGAGCGCGTTGTTAACTCCCGAACGCACGGGGGCTTGGCCGTAAAATCAATGAACGCAGCAAGGAATCTGTCTCCACACCAGGAGGCCGCCACAATACTGGTCGTGGAGGACGATGTCCTGGTGCGGCTGGTAATTGCAGAATATCTCCGAAGCGAAGGGTTTCACGTGATCGAAGCACAAAACGGCGAAGAGGCGCTATCCTTGCTCGGCTCGGTCGAGAAGGTGGGCCTTGTCATTACGGATATACGCATGCCGGGAGCCGTAGATGGTGTCACGCTCGCGCAGTGCGTGAAGGCGGAGTACCGTCTCCCGGTCATCCTCGTGTCAGGTTATTATGGAGGTGCGATTCCTGCCGGTATCGCCGACGCCATCTTTCCAAAACCCTATGATTTGCAAAGTGTCTATTCCGCTGCGATCGAATTACTCAAAGGCAGCGAGCCATGACCGCTGCACCTAGTTCCTCCGCTGGTCCCGCTACGATCCTTGTCGTGGATGACGATGTCTTGGTTCGGTTTGCAATCGCGGATTATTTACGCGACTGCGGCTATCGCGTAATTGAAGGGGCATCGGGCAAAGAAGCCATTCGCGTCATCGAGAAATCGGACGTGAATGTGGATGTCGTCCTTTGCGACGCAGAGCTTACCGGCGGCGTGAACGGATTCAATCTCGCACAATGGATCAGGGCAAACCGGACCGGGCTGCCGGTCATACTTGCCGGCACGCCGGCGAAAGCATCGGATGCAGCGGCCGAACTCTGCGATGAAGGCCCAAACCTCGCGCGGCCCTATGAACCGCAGCTGGTGGTGGACCGGATAAAGCGCCTCCTTGCGAAACGCGGCCAAAGTAAAGCTTAGAGCATCCCGACGGTTAATATGGCCAATATTGCAGCGTTCTGGCTTTAAGCAAAGTTGAAATTGGTTCGCCAACGCATCCATTCCGGAGCAAGGACTGCAATGCTCTGAAAGCGGCCGATAAGCCTTTTGCACGACGGGCCAGATGCGGAAATTGCAAGGTTCCGAAGAGCAGCTCCCAATCCTTCTTAGTTCCACCCAACGAAGTGAAAGACATCCTTGCCGATATCGATGCCGATGGATGCAAGCGGTGCTGCTGCTGTGGTCTGCATAAGTTGCTTCTCCGTTAACTGAGGATCGTCTTGGCAGACTACCCGACCGGTGGAAGCAACCGGACCATCCCATTAGCCGACGAAGTAGGTATCGAACTTGGTTCAGAGCTGCATGGCTGCTTTCGTATCCAACTCCTGACCATTATGGAATATGCTGTTGACGGGGAGAATCGGGTCGAAACGAGGCCGTTTAAATGTGAGTATCAATCCGCCCGCTGTACCTCCAGTTGCTGATTGCTGCATGAGCCAATGATTTTGAGGCCTGTGATTATTAATCACAGGAGAGGAGTACTGAAATTTGCTCACCGCACGCGGGTCAGAAGCCGTTCGGCGCGGCTACTATCATCATTCGAGATTGACATAAAGATGACTTCAGCGCGTCCGACGAGGTTCTCCTCGGGCACATAGCCTACGCCGCCGATCAAGAAGCGGCTGTCGGCGGAGTCGTCGCGATTGTCGCCTGCGCGGACGCAGGGGATTGCACCAGCCTCATAGTGCAGAAGCGTTTCTCGCTGCTTTGCCCTTTTGGTGCGCAAAGTGCTAGCGCTTCTGCTTACCGGAAGCTGTAGCAGCTGGCCTCGTATCGACCAGGCGAATTTGATATGTGCCGCCATTCTTATTGGCGGCGGCCTCGATGAGCCAAGTGGCTCCGCCGAACGCGCTTGCAACCACTGCCTCTGCTCTGAGCGAGATTTCGAGCGTATGAATCATGCCCGGCTGGGCATCGAGATTCATTGTATAGACATTCGGATGCATTGGGCTGTCGACTGTGATTTCGTGCGTCCCGGCAGGTACGTCCAATACGGTGGAACTGCCTGAGTCGAGCCTCGCAATTTCGCGGTCATCAAGCTTGACACGCGCACCGCTCGACAATCCCACATTCTCTTCGCGATAGATTTTTAGGCGTGAGCTTGTGGCTTGAAGCGGCTAGTCCGCAAGCGATGCATTCTCGGCTACTGGACTCGCGCAGCCAATAAGGAAAACCGGGGAGCAGGCAATCAACAACAGGCCCGAATGGCGCAATAATAATTTCTGCAAAGAATCTCCTGAAGGTTACGACGGTAACCTAACAGACAACAAGAGGACCAGCCGTCACCTTGCTGTTACAAAAGCAGGGAATAGCAGTCTTTCCCACACGTAAAAATATTGGATTAGGTTGCATGCTAGAAATTGAAGTTTCCGCTTCTGTCTCAACCGGACGCTGTCATTACGTCCAAGCTAAATTAACTGCCATTCCGCTTTCAACCCTTCTCGGACATAGGACCATTTCGACCTCCCTGGACCGGCTCGGCTAAATTTCGTCGATCTCCCTAAAGCGCTGACCGCAAAAGACAAATAACGGACATCGCAAGCGCAGTTGAACCATAAGCCAGACCGGAGAATTCTGCTTAATTGGGCGAGTAATCAGTATTGGTGCGCCTCGCTGCGAGGCAAGTTATGTCGTCAAACTGCGCCAATCCATTGGCGAAGTTCTCTACCGCTGAAAAAACACTGGCAACTAGATTTCCGGCTGTCGAGTTGTCACTCGCCGCAATCACTTCGAGCAGTCTTGTTTCGCCGAACTCTTGGCCGGACTGATTCGCCGCCTCGGTTACCCCATCGGTAAATATCAAGAGGGTCTCATCCGGACGAAGGACCGTGATGAACACACTGGGCGCGCGTTCTGGAAAGAGAGCGAGAGGCACGCCAGTTCCCTCCAGCCGCCGGATAACTCCGCGACCATCAATGACAAGCGGCTTATCATGACCGCAATTGCAATATTCGAGAACGCCGGTGGAAACGTGGAGGACACCATAGAGCATGGTGGCGAACATGGATGAGACATTCCCTGCGCATAGCAGGGTGTTGGCGCGAGCCATCGCCGCGGCAACATTCTTTTCTTCCCGAGCCACCGTTCTCAAAACTGTCACGACGATTGCCATGAAAAGACTGGCCGGAATGCCCTTGCCGCAAACATCGCCCACCGCAATCGCAAGCCGGTCTTCGTCCAGCATGAAGTAGTCGTAGAAGTCGCCCCCAACCTGACGCGCAGGACGCATCCCAGCATGAAGGTCGATCAGAGTGCCGAGCGGCGAAAGGATGGATGGATCAGGAAGTAGTGACTGTTGAATGAGAGCTGCACTCGCCATTTCGTCGTGTTGGCGGCGCTTGTCGAGGATTTGATCGGCAAAACGGCGGAATGTTGCGGCGAATTCCTCAAGTTCCGGTGTTGGGTTCTTGAGATCGGTGAGGATGCGTGAATCGAACTCGCGCTTCTCCAGCGCCGCAAGCGCGTTCGTATATAGCCCTATCGCCTTGTTGATGTTTTCAATCTGCCGGCCGAGCTGCCCTATGACGGCGAAAAGAAGGTCAGGTGTCTGGCGGCCGAACTCAAGAAGGGTCTCCTTGCCAACTGGCAAGATCGCCGCTGCTTCCAGGACCTTTACGCTTGCTGTACGGGGAAGATCGGCAAAAACGCCAATCTCGCCAAAGAGCCGGGGTGCGGACAGTGTTGCGAGCGGGACCTCTCCATAGGATGTCTCGGCGTAGACAAGCACGCTGCCACTCTCCAAAAGGAAGGCGCCGCCGCTCCGTTCACCCTGGCGCATAAGGATACGGCCTGGCTCGGCGTTCTGGACCTCATGCGACTGAAGAAACGCTCTAAGGGCAGAGAAGGCATTATTCGCATAAGCGGGTTCTTTCTTCGGCATGGGTCCACCCCAACGCAGTCGCCGCATCAGCATTTAAAGGTGACGATGACGCGATTTCGTCCATCGGAGCGCTGATATTCAAGGCTGTCCGAAAAGGAGTTGATGAGGAGGATGCCAAGGCCCCCCGGTTCGATTTCCTCTAAGGATTGTGTTATGGGATGTGCCTCCACGGTTCGGATGTCGAAGGCAGGGCCCTGATCTTCGATCGTCATGCGAATGCAATTCTCACTGCTGCTGACTGCGATCTCAACAGCGTCCGCAGCGCCGCCGGTCACTCCGCTGTGTCTGACGATGTTGCAGAAGAGCTCTTCAAGGCAGACCTGCATCGCAAACAACAAGCTTTCCGCGAAACCGGCCTCCGAAGTAAGCCCTTCGAGCCAGCGCTCCGCAGCCGACGCGCCTGAATAACTCCGGCTGAAAGCCCGTTGCGCGGTAGTGTTGCAGTTCATTCGAGGTCTGCGGCAATCAGCTGCCAAAGATGGCCGAAGCCGCCGTCACATCATGCACGACAGGGATCACGGTGTTCACACCCGTGGTTTCGAGCACTTTTTCGACATTTGGCTGCGGGCTGAGCAGGACCATTTTACATCCCTTATTCGCCATCGCTTTGGCGGCCATCACCAAAGTGCGAACTACGTGGCGCTAGGCAAGTCTTGGACGAAGTACAAAATTAAAGCGAAATAGGTTTCGTTTCGGTTTCCTTCGATTTCAGCCAAGTGTATCTTTAGGTTGCATTCCAACCTAGATGCAACTAAA
>JBAUNL010000493.1:0-4615 GCA_049579205.1 Rhodomicrobium sp.
GGCCGATCGCGGTGTTGGACAGGCGCCGGAAAGCTTCGATCACGGCCTCTGAGCCTTCCACGGATCGCAGCTCCGGCTTTTGCAGCTCAGGGAGATTGTCGATGGACCTTACGACGCCGTTAAGCGCGCTTTGCAGCTGAGCATCGGGGCATAAAAAGGTGCCGCTCCGATCGTCAGGAAAAGAGTTCTGGCTCGCTCGCGCCGCAAATTCGTCGCGGATTTGCCGGATCTGCGGGTCGGACCGTAACGTATTGAAGCGTGTGACCACCAGCCCAAGCTTACGGTCAAGGCCTTCTATGAATAAGGTCCTTGTCCCAGTCTCTGCATCGATTGTGGCCGGGTCTTTTTTTAAAACACGCTGCAGATCATTATTGAGATCCGTGATGTCACCCTTTACGGCGCCGACGCGCGCCGCGATCAGATCATTCGCAAACTGAAAGCGCTGGGCATCGGCTTCGCGCAGCCGCCGTCTTGGGCCCTCGCCTGCCCGGCTCCGGGGGCATGTTCCGCCTGACGTGCGTTCTGTCTCCGCCTTTTGAGTAGAAATCGAACTGAGAGTTGTGAATGTCGTCTGCAGAAGTTCGAGGCGGCTCTCCCCTCCTTGGAGTGCACGCTGAACCTCGAAGACCGATGAGCCTGCCGCCTGCGTGGTCTGCGCGCCCGCTTCAAGAAAGCGCCAGTAAAAACCAAAGGCAAAGGCAACGGATATCAATACGAGAACGAGGTAGCCAACAATATAAAACGGATAAAGAGCAATGCGTAGCTGTCCGGAAAATAATGCATCAAGAATATAGATGATCATACCTTGCAGCATGACCACAGCAAACCCGATTGCGATTTTGGCGGTTATTCCGATGTCCCCGGAACTTGCAGAAATAAGCTGCATCATGCCGGTATAGGTCGAGACCCAAGCGAGCGCGCTCAGGCCGAGTAACAGCATGACCATCAGAAACGAATAGGACGAGCTGCCACCTCTAGTCGGAACCACCATATCAAAACTCCGCCGGTGCGCTGGGTGTGCAGGCCGCCGCCCTCACGTCCCAAACAAAACGCGAAAGCCTAGCATTAACAGCGCAAAGAATTCGCTACAGACCTAGGTCTAATCCGCGTTCATGTGGGGTTTCGTTGCCGGTTTGGGAGCAGTTTACTTAAATTTAACCGAGCTGAGACCGCTGTTTCCGCGCGAGTCGGCCAAAAATCACAATCAACGATTGAAACGCACGTTACCGGCATTCGCGGCACGCCGGTGCATCATTGGCCGTACGAATCAAGAATACCGAAAGACGAGAAAGGAATGAAACCAACGCGGTCGCCTTCACGAATTTCCGTCACGCCTTCGGGAACGTCGATCAATCCGGTGGCGGCTCGGACCGAAGAAATCAAGCCAGAGCCGTCGCGCTCGTATTTCTTCACGGTTAAGTTTTTGCCATCGGGCTCAAGCCAGCCCCTGAAGAACTCTCTCCGGCCCAGTTTCCGCTTCTTGATCTCGAAGGCGGCAGGGTAGTTTAGACGGGGAGGTTCGATCCAGGGCTCACCTGCAAGCCTTCGCAACACGGGCCACACGTACAAAAGTGCGCAAACGAGAACCGCAACCGGGTTTCCAGGCAAAGCGAATGCGAGGCAGGAACCGATCCTGCCCACGCCCATTGGACGCCCAGGCTTTATCGCAAGCTGCCATAGGCTGAGCGCGTCCGCTTGCCGCAGAGCTGCAATGACGTGGTCTTCCTCGCCCAGGCTTGCGCCGCCAGATGTGACGATCAGATCGCAGCACTTTGCAGCATCCGAAAGGGCAAAGCGAACGGCATCGCGATCATCGGGGAGAATACCTCCATAGGTGAAGGCTGATGTTAGCCTGGCGAACAGTCCCGAAAGCATCGGGCCGTTCGAGTCGTAGACTTTCCCTTCCGCAAAAGGGGCACCTGGCGCCAAGACCTCATTACCGGTGGAAAAAACCAGAACCCGCGGCTGCCTGATGCAACCCACCTTCGGCTGACCGCAAGCGGCAAGCGCAGCCACATCCTGCGGGCGCATCCTCGTTCCCGGCGCGATAACGATGGAGCCTTCCTCGACGTCTTCCCCTGCGCGCCTCCGGTTCGCGCCCTGCTTCAAGCCCCCAGGAATGAACACCGATTGAGGACCGGCCGCGGCGCAATCCTCCTGCATCGCCACCGTATCGCACCCGTCGGGGATAATCGCCCCAGTAAAGATCCGGGTTGCGCCGAGGGAACTGGGTTTGTGCAGCGCATCGCCGGCTGCTGCTCTGCCTTCGACGCGGAAAGCTGTGCCATTGGCCGCATCGTAACATTTAAACGGAAAGGCGTACCCATCCACAGCAGCGTTGGTATGTGCAGGTACCGGACGCGGCGCAATCACGGTTTCAGCGCAAACCCTGCCGACAGCGGCGTGAATTCCAACAACTTCGCAATCCTCGATGGGATGCACAAGCTCTTGCAGGAGCGCGATTGCTTCGGCATGCAGCAGGCGGCGCTCCGGAAATGCGAAGCAGTCGTCACGAGCGGTCACGTATAAGCTCCGTTTTCATGAAGCCGATCCTACCGAGAATGAAGCCGGCAATCTCATCGACGCTGTTCAAATCAAAAACGGGAAGATCTCCTTTTTTAATCGGAAAATCCGCTGCAATGGCGAGAATTGAAGGGTCGTTCGGCGCAAGCGGCAATTGGTTTAGCGTGTCCCTCCGGCGCACCTCGAGTTTCGGGTGACTTTCTCTCTTGAATCCTTCCACTAGAATTAGGTCGGCCGGCCCCACGCGCGCCGCTAGTTCCTCGAGTGTTGGCTCTGCTTTTCCCCTCAACTCCGTCATAATGGCGACGCGCCTTGAAGATGACAATGCAACCGTGCGAGCTCCTGCTTCACGGAAACGATAGGAGTCGCGTCCTTCTTGATCGATGTCGAATCCATGGTGGGCATGCTTGATGGCGGCCACCTCTAGGCCACGTGCCGCGAAATTCGCGATGAGTTTTGCGGTCAGCGTCGTTTTGCCGGAATTCTTCCAGCCAACAACGCCGAACAGAGGAGTCATCGAGGTTCTCTTTCCGCCAGGAGAAGCTGCTCCGCCTCTTCGAGTTCCTGGGGGGTGTTTGCGTTGAAGAATGGATCGGTGAGTCTGCCGCGAAGGCTCGCTAACTCGAATTCAGACGTAAAGTGCGGGTGCTGGTCTGTCCAGTGCAGAACTTTCCGCGTTCCAGCGGCAATTGCATTCGCCAAATCGTCCGCGAGTGCAATAGGCCAAAGCCCAAAGACCGGATGGATTTGCCCGCCGGACTGAGCGAGCACGATGGAAGGGTAGGTATCGCCGGCCTCAGTCAGAAAGCGGTCCACCAGGTCTTTCGGAAAAAAGGGTGTATCGCATGCAGCCGTCACGATATAGCGAGCATCGGGGGCAGCAACCCCAGCCCAGCGCATACCGGCTAGCACGCCGGCCAGCGGACCGGAATAGTCTGCAACGGCATCGGCGACCACTGGCAGCCCAAAAGCCAAAAAGCGCGATGGATCGCCATTCGCGTTGATCGCAAGGGGAAAAGCTTGCGGCGAAAGTCTCTCAATGACGTGAGCCATGAGCGGCTTCGCGCAAAGGTTCCGTAAGCCCTTGTCGCCGCCCCCCATGCGCCGCGACAGGCCCCCGGCTAGGATGACACCCGCTACTTGCTCCACTCACAATCCTTCATCACCGAGGCTGCCCTTGCGGCGATGCCTCGGGGCTTCTTCCTCAACAGCGCTGATATCCTGGTCGTATACGACGCGCTCTTCACCTGAAAGCACGACGAAGCGCTTGCCACGCATACGGCCAATCAAGGTGAGCCCGGTCTGCCTGGCAAGCTCGACGCCCCAAGCCGTAAAGCCCGAACGCGATGCCAGGATGGGGATGCCCATCTTGACCGTCTTGATGACCATTTCGCTCGTCAGCCGCCCGGTCGTGTAGAAGACCTTGTCTTCGGCGGGGATATCGTTGAGGGCCATATAGCCTGCTATTTTGTCGGCGGCGTTATGGCGCCCGACATCTTCCATGTAGACCAAAGGCCGGTCTTGCTCGCAGAGGACGCAGCCGTGGATCGCCCCTGCCTTGAGATAAAGGCTCGGCTCGGTATTAATCTTCTTCTGGAGCGCATAAAGCCAGGAAGTCCGCAGACGGGCGGATTTGCTTAATTCCACGCCCTCAATTTCCTCCATCAAATCGCCAAACACCGTTCCTTGGGCGCAGCCGGAGGTGCGTGTCTTCTTCTTGAGCTTCTCTTCGAAATTCGTTGGGCTTAAGGTACGAACAGCGACGGTATCGATATCCGGGTCATATTCGATCGCGGTGACGTCTTTGCCGCTGCGCAACATGCCTTGATTTAGGAGATAGCCTGCAGCTAGGAGGTCGGGATAATCGCCGATGGTCATCAAGGTTACGATTTCCTGCGCGTTCAGGAACACTGTGAGGGGCTTTTCCGTGACAACATGAATCTCAACTCGCTCACCAAGATGATCGCGCCCGATCACCGGAACGGATAGTGCCGGATTTTCCGTATCCGGCCTGATCTCGAATTCGGCTAGTTTACGCCTGTCCATTAATTGCACCATGGCGCACTCCAATATCGGCACGCGCGCTGCGCAG
>JBAUNL010000494.1:0-9866 GCA_049579205.1 Rhodomicrobium sp.
GGCGTATCCTCATTCATGGTGGCTTCCCTCTCTTGCTCTCGTGGTTGCGTTTAGCCACCACCACTTGAGCCTGAGTCGGGGCCGCCAGCCCTCAATCAATTGTGCGAAACATTCTGTACGTCATCGCACCATTGCAACTACATCAATAATCTTAGGGCTGAATGTAATCTTGAACCTTGGAACTACGATATACAAAGTTATGTTTATTTTGATAAGTCGCGCGCAGTGCCAGCCAAAGCCGCATTCTTCCTCAATAAATTAGAGGATAAATGTTCTTTTAAAAAATTCTATGCTAACATGTATAAACTTCTTCTAGCCGAATTCGGGATCACCAAATACACGAAACCTGTACAAAAAGAAAAGACGTTAACCACTTATAACATCTATGCCGGTACTCCGCCCAGCGATGGTTCAATTAGCGCAGATGCCAAGGAGAAAACCGCTTACAATTTTAGCTTCGCGGACCCCGCACTTGCCGAGATGATTGAAAGGCAAACTGCTCTTTTTGCAAAAAAAGGAAAAAAAGTCTTTAGTTTTACTTTCAGATCACCCGAAAGCATGGTGAGATACGTCGGAGACATAGTTGCTCTCCAATTACATAAAGGCGGTTATATACCGAAGGTATATATCGGGCGCGGTCAGGAGGCGGATATCTTAATTGTTAGGCGCGGCCCAGCCAACCCATCGTCCACGGCAATTAGCGTTGTGGATTCAAACGGGCAGGAATTTTTCATTCCAAAGCCTGACTATTCGGTTCCCACGCATGACCTCTCTCTCCAAACGATATCAATCGTGGCGGATGTCTTGAATGGCGCGGTGAGCGCTAAGTCTCTTCCACAGGTTAGTACCTTTACGCTCACGCCACCAGCTCCATAGAACAGCCTCAGAGAGACGCATCAGCGCACTAGAGCCGAACTGAAGACGGAACAAAGCCCTGCCGGCTCTGCATTCATAAGCGTGCTTGCCGCTCTTTGGCGGCTTCGGTATAAGCCATACGTCCACTAGCAACAGAAACGATAGTTCCCGCAGACCGGCAACTAAGTCTACTCACAGAAGGCAAACCCATGGCCGTCGAACGCACCCTCTCGATAATCAAGCCGGATGCAACGGCGAGAAACATCACGGGTAAGATCATCACCAAGTTCGAGGAAGCAGGGCTTCGCGTCGTCGCCCAGAAACGCATGCAGTGGGATGAAACCGACGCAGCGGCGTTCTATGCCGTCCATAAGGCGAGGCCGTTCTTCACCGATCTCGTCAAGTTCATGACCTCCGGCCCAATTGTCCTTCAGGTGCTAGAAGGCGAAAATGCGGTAGCAAAGAACCGGGAGGTGATGGGCGCGACTGATCCGGCGAAGGCTGCGCCCGGCACAATCCGCTGGGAGTTCGGCGAAAACATCGAGCGCAATTCCGTGCACGGCTCCGATAGTGCCGATAATGCGGCCCAGGAAATCGGGCTGGTTTTCGAGGAAAGCGAAATCGCCGGCTGATCCGCCACTCGGCTTCGTTTCGCTCTGGCACTCAATGGGGTAGCTGTGGCGCTACCCCTTAACAGGGTGCGGTCTACTTCTATGCCGCGGCGCTTTCTTCCTCGTCAGCCGAAACAACCGGCCCGGAGTCCAAGCCCTTGGCCGTTTCGTCGCGGTCGATAAGCTCGATCACCGCAAGCGGCGCGTTATCGCCATAACGAAAGCCGGCCTTCAGTACCCGGGTGTAGCCACCCGGACGGCCCTGATAACGTGGCCCAAGCGTCGTGAACAGCTTTCCGACCATGGCTTCGTCACGCAGCCGGGATGCGGCGACACGGCGGGCGTGAAGGTCGCCGCGTTTGGCGAGAGTGATGAGCGCCTCTACTACTCCGCGAAGATCCTTCGCCTTGGGCAGCGTGGTCACGATCTGCTCGTGCTTGATCAGCGCGGCAGCCATATTTGAGAACATCGCCTGCCGGTGGCTGGCTGTGCGGTTGAATTTACGGCCGGAATTGTGGTGACGCATTGTCTCGTCCTCAAGACCGCGCGCGAGCTGCACTGCGGCCGGAAAGTCCTATCAATAATGGTCCTCGAACCGCTTCGCCAGCTCTTCGATGTTCTCCGGCGGCCAGTTCGGAACTTCCATCCCCAGGTGCAATCCCATCCCGGCAAGAACTTCCTTGATTTCGTTCAAGGACTTCCGCCCGAAGTTGGGGGTTCTCAGCATCTCCGCCTCGGTCTTCTGGATGAGATCGCCGATATAGACGATGTTATCATTCTTAAGGCAGTTAGCCGACCGAACCGAGAGTTCGAGTTCGTCGACCTTTTTCAGAAGCGCGGCATTGAACTCAAGCTGCGGGATGCGCTCTTCGGAGACTTCCTTGCGGGGCTCCTCGAAGTTCACAAAGATGGAGAGCTGATCCTGAATAATCCGAGCAGAGAGAGCAACCGCGTCTTCGGGCGATACAGCACCGTTGGTCTCGACCTCAAGGGTCAGCTTGTCATAGTCGAGGATCTGGCCCTCGCGAGTATTGGCGATCTTGTATGAGACCTTCCGCACTGGGCTATAGAGACTATCGACCGGGATCAGGCCGATCGGCGCATCGTCCGGACGGTTGCGCTCCGCCGGCACGTAGCCTTTGCCGATGGTGGCAGTCAGTTCCATGCGGACAGTTGCGCCCTCGTCGAGCGTGCAGATGACATGATCCGGATTGAGGATCTCAACATCGGCGCCGGCCTCGATGTCGCGCGCCCTCGCCACGCCCGGACCTTCCTTGCGGAGGACCATGCGTTTCACGCCATCCGAATGGATGCGCAACGCGATCTCTTTGATGTTGAGGACGATATCGGTCACATCTTCGCGGACGCCCGGGATCGAAGAGAATTCGTGAAGCACACCGTCGATGTGCAACGTCGTCACCGCACCACCCTGTAGCGAAGACAGGAGGACGCGGCGGAGCGCATTGCCAAGCGTCAAGCCAAAGCCGCGCTCAAGCGGTTCGGCGACGATGTTCGCTACATATCGTGGATTGGTGCCTGGGATGACGTTAATTTTTCCAGGCTTGATGAGATCCTGCCAGTTCTTATTGAGCACTTTTCTTTCCTTACATGCACCGCAGGTGATTGCCGCGTGCGTTCAACTGCAAATAACGGAGCCGCCCCCTGGAGTGTTCTCAGACGCGCCGGCGCTTGCGCGGCCTGCAGCCATTATGTGGTATCGGGGTTACGTCGCGAATTGAGGTTACCTGGAAGCCGCATGCCTGCAGAGCACGCAGCGCGGATTCGCGTCCGGAACCGGGGCCGCTCACCTCGATTTCAATGGTGCGCATGCCGTGCTCTTGTGCTTTCCGGCCCGCGTCTTCAGCCGCCACCTGCGCTGCATAAGGCGTCGACTTTCTCGAGCCTTTGAACCCCATGGCTCCCGAAGACGACCACGAAATCGCGTTTCCTTGCGCGTCCGTGATCGTAATCATTGTGTTGTTGAAGCTGGCATTCACGTGCGCCACGCCGGATGCGATATTCTTTTTCTCGCGGCGCTTAACGCGGGCCTTTTCCTTTGCCATCGTTTATTTCCTAAACCTTACTTCTTTTTGCCAGCTATCGGCTTCGCGGGACCCTTCCGGGTGCGGGCATTTGTATGGGTGCGCTGGCCGCGAACTGGCAGACCCCTCCGGTGCCTGAGCCCCCGATAGCAGCCCAAATCCATCAGACGCTTGATATTCATGGCCACTTCACGGCGCAGGTCGCCTTCGACAGCATAATCGCGGTCTATGACCTCGCGGATTTGCAGCACCTCGGCGTCGGTAAGCTCATTCACCCTTCGCTGAGCAGGAATATTGACCTTCTCGCAAATCTGCTTCGCGAAACGCGGTCCGATGCCATGGATATAGCGAAGGCCGATCTCGACGCGCTTGTTTGATGGTATGTTAACACCCGCGATACGTGCCACGTGGTCCTCGTGATTTAAGGCTAGGGTTGAGCGGCCGCCCGCTCTGCCGGAATGCAATAACGCGGCCCATGAGGAATTGCTTCCAGGCCGCCACAGATCATGCGCTGAGAGCGCGAATATAATCACCCTTCCTGAATAAGTCCAGCACCATCACGATTAAACTTGACACGGTCAGGCTATCAGGGATGCGGGATCAGCCAGTGGAAAATGTGTCATCCTAATCCCCGGCAGGAACAGCCGAAATCATGACGAAGGCATGCGCGATCGGAAAGTCGTCCGTGATGGTGAGATGGATTCGTGCTTCGTGCTTTTCGGGAACCAGCCGCGTCAGCCGTTTGGCTGCGCCTCCGGTCAACTTCATGGTTGGCTGGCCGCTGGTCAGATTTTCAACCCCCATGTCGCGCCAGAAGACGCCGTGGCGCAGGCCGGTGCCAAGGGCTTTGGCGCAGGCCTCCTTGGCCGCGAAGCGCTTGGCGTAAGATGCTGCGCGTTGAGCGCGCTTATCGGATTTGGTCCGCTCCGTCTCGGTGAAAATCCGGTTCAGAAAGCGGTCCCCATAGCGGCCGATCGCTTCTTCGATACGCCGGATGTCGATCATGTCGCTGCCGATGCCGATAATCATGCAGTCCCCGTTGATGCAAAGGCTGCGCTATTGCTGCTGCTGCGCGGATTGTTGCACGCTAGAACGCTGGGCAACTCCCCTCGCGATAGCGGCGCGCATGCTTCTGATGGCGGTGCCGAGCCCAGTGTAGATCGCTTCGCCGATGAGGAAATGCCCAATGTTCAATTCGGCAACTTGAGGTAAGGACGCGATGTCGGCAGCGGTCTCGAAATTAAGGCCATGCCCGGCGTGAACCTCGATGCCGGCCTGCGCCGCAAGCTCTGAGGCTGCCGAAAGGCGCTTGAATTCCGTTTCTGTCGCGTGAACGTCTCCCTTGAGCCAGGCACGGCAATATTGACCCGTATGGAATTCGACGACAGGAGCTCCGATCCGGGAAGCTCCGTCTATTTGGAGCTCGTCAGGATCAATAAAAAGAGAGACCCGAATACCGCTGTTGAGAAGCTTCCGGACAATTGGCGCGAGCGCCTCCGAACCGCCGCTGGCGTCAAGACCGCCCTCGGTCGTGATCTCTTCGCGCCGCTCAGGCACCAGACAACAAGCGTGCGGCAGCACTTTTACCGCTATTGCCGCCATCTCGTCAGTCGCAGCTATTTCAAGATTGAGCGGCGCAGCAATTTCCGCCTTCAGGCGGCGAACATCTTCATCGCGAATATGGCGGCGATCCTCCCGCAAATGTGCGGTTATGCCTTCGGCGCCGGCTTCGATGGCAATTTTTGCGGCGCGGACGGGGTCGGGATAGGTCTCACCACGTGCATTACGGAGCGTGGCCACGTGGTCCACGTTCAACCCGAGCCGAACAGATTGTGAATTCATGGGCATTTCAGCGCGGCGCGGCAAAGCCCCTCACCGGCGGCCTGTCGCCCTTGCGGCCTTCCAGCAAATGACGGATTGAGAAGTAAATGAGAATCGACGTCAGCCCCCCAAGCGGCAGTGAACCGATGGCCATTGGCTTTAGGATCGGCCACAACCCCTCGACTGCCGAGGCCACTCCATCTGCGGAGGCCTCCCTCAAGCTTTGGCCCAGAGCGTGAGCTCCGCTCGAAAGCTGACTGATTTCAGCATTCGCGGAGGTGCCAAGGAAAAGGTTTCCGAGCGTGAAAGTCGAAATCCAGATCGCCGGATAGGTTAGGGGATTACCAGCGAAGGTACCCACAGCGGAGGCAAAAACGTTCCCGCGAAACAGCAGAGCTATAGTTGCGGCCAGCAACATTTGAAAGCCGAGGAAGGGCGTGAAAATGGCGAATACACCCGCTGCACACCCAATTGCGATGCTATGCGATGACGCACGAATGCGGGAAAGCCTCAGCAGCATATAGCGAAAAGAGCGCTCGAAGCTGCGCGTCGGCCAAAGTGCCTGGCGCAAGCGCTGAACCGGGGAAAGCTGTTTCCGGCGTTTAAAAAGCATGTCTCCCAGTCCACGATAAGGGCGGCTTTATTGAGACAGGATGCCCGTACCGCAATGATCTTAGCATCTGTCCTAAGAGCTTCAACCCCGCGTTAACGACTTTGTTTGGGGCAAAGTGCTTCCAAAGGAAAGAACGCAATTGATCCTCAAAAAATCAAGCTGGATAGGGTGCGGCAAAGTGATTACTCAGGTCCCGCGCGAATTTGAGCGGTACGGAATTCGCTCATCCCGCTTCTTGTCTAAACAGGGTTTGAACAGTGCGCTAAGCAAGGACGCGGTTTGCTTCGCTGACAGCGTCGAGATTTTTGACCCCATTAACAATATCGTTGAGATGCTTCAAGTCGAGCACCTCGACGTCGATCATCATTTCTGTATAGTCGCGCTGGCGCTTGACCATTTGCAGCTTGTCGATATTGCCGCCTTCCTCCCCGATCAGGCTCGCGATGCGGCCGAGGCTTCCGGGCTCGTTCAGCGCCACCACCCGAATGCGGGCGGGAAATAGCTCGGTTGCGCCTTCCTGAATGTCCCAGGTCACGTCGATCCACCGTTCGAGTTGATCTTCAAAAGCACGCAACTGTGGCGAGTGGATCGGATAAATCGTAATCCCTTCTCCAGGGTCCAAAATTCCAACGATGCGCTCACCTGGCACGGCGCCGCCATCCGCGAAATGAATGACGGACGTGCCGTTCACGCCGCGGATTGGAATGCCGCGATCGCCATCATTCGGCATACCGCTAAGAAGGGCTGACCGGCGGAATTTGAAGCTCTTGACCCGGCGGAGATTGAACCAGCCGTCGTCGGTTCGAGTGATCGCACGCCTTTTCGGTACCGCATCTTTGACGAAGTCCGGATCAACAACCGAAAGCACCTCTTCTGCGCTGGTTTCACCCCGCCCCACTGCGGTCAACAGATCTTCAATGCTTTTCTGCCCAAGGCGCGGGAGAGTGGCGGCGAGATCACTTTCCTCGAAAGACTTGCCGGAGCGCGACAGGGCCGCCTTCATGATATCACGGCCCAGCGTGAGGTATTGCTTGCGAACCGCTTCCCTGGTGGCGCGGCGAATGGCGGAACGGGCCTTTCCGGTAATGACGGCGCCCTCCCACGCCGCGGGCGGCGTTTGAGCATCCGAAAGAATAATTTCCACCTCATCGCCGTTCTTCAGCTCGTTCATGAGCGGCATATGCCTGCCATTCACCTTTGCGCCGACACACCGATTGCCGACATCGGTGTGCACGGCATAAGCGAAATCGATCGCATTGGCGCCCCGCGGCAGGGCTATCAGGCGGCCTTTCGGGGTAAAACAGAACACCTGGTCAAGAAAGAGCTCGAGCTTGGTGTGCTCAAGAAACTCTTCGGGATTATCTCCCTCCAGCAGATTATCGACGAGTTTGCGAAGCCACTGATAGGCGGTGCTTTCGCTTGCCGGCGTTGCATCGCCGTTACGGCCCTCGCCCCTCACTTGCGCGAGCGCCGCCAGCTTGTACCCGGTGTGGGCTGCAACGCCGTATTCCGCGATTTGATGCATTTCGGCCGTGCGGATTTGCAGTTCCACGCGCTGATGCCGAGGGCCGACGATCGTGGTGTGAATGGATTGGTAGTCGTTATGTTTGGGAGTCGAAATGTAGTCCTTGAAACGGCCCGGCACCACACGCCAGGTGGTGTGCACAGCCCCAAGTGCAGCGTAGCAATCTCCAACGGTTGGAACGATGATGCGGAAGCCGTATACGTCCGACAGCTGCTCCAGCCCGATCTGCTTGTTTTGCATCTTGAGCCATATCGAATATGGCTTCTTTTCCCGGCTAAGGACATCCGCATCAATTGATTTAACCAGGAGCTTCGCCTTAAGCTCCGTGGCGATCTCCTCGGTCAAGCCCCTGTTGCGGTCGCGCAAGACGTTCAGCCGCGACATAAGGGTTTCATGAGCCGCAGGGTGTAGCCAGCGAAAGGAAAGATCCTCTAGCTCGTCCCGGATTTCCTGGATTCCCATGCGCCCAGCGAGCGGCGCATAAATATCCATGGTCTCCTGGGCGATGACGCGCCGTTTCTCGGGCCTGATGTGCTCCAGCGTGCGCATGTTGTGCAGCCGGTCCGCGAGCTTCACCAGAAGCACGCGAACGTCGCTCGAAATCGCGATCAGGAGCTTCCGGAAGTTTTCCGCCTGCTGGGTCTTTTTGGAGGCGAGGTTGAGCCGCTCGATCTTGGTGAGGCCGTCAACGAGGGCCGCTATGTTCGGCCCGAACAGCCTCTCGATTTCCTCCTTGGTGGCCGGAGTATCCTCGATCGTGTCATGAAGGAGCGCGGTCGCAATTGTTTCGTCGTCGAGCTTAAGCCCGGCGAGGATGGATGCCACGGCCAAGGGGTGCGAAAAATAGGGGTCGCCGGACGCGCGCTTTTGCTGCCCATGCGCCTTCATCGCGTAAACATAAGCGCGGTTCAGAAGCGCCTCATCGGCCTTCGGATTATAGCTCACAACTTTTTCGACGAGATCGTACTGCCGCATTATCGGCTGCGATCTCGCAGGAGTTTCAACCTGCTGCACGGCCTCGCTTCAGCTTAAAGAACGAATAAGAGTACGCACATAAGGGCGCAGCGGAACCAGGCCGAGCCCGAAACAAGAATCCTCAGCCTTTTGAACGGCCGCCGCCATTCGCCGCCTCGGCGGGAATGCTCCTTGCGAGCCCCTGCAAAAGCTCCTCTTCCGTAATCCGGTCGATAATAGCATCCGAGAACTGGTCGTCCGGACCCAAAATATTCACGGGGCGGGCATTCGGCAGCGCCGGAGCGGCCTCGGGTTCCGGTTCGTCCACCTCGACATGAGCTTGCAACGAGTGGATCAGATCTTCCTTCAGGTCTTCCGGAGAAACTGTCTGATCCGCTATTTCGCGCAGCGCAACGACGGGATTCTTGTCGTTATCCCGGTCGATTGTGATGGGCGCCCCCGAAGAAACGGCCCGCGCGCGGTGTGCCGCCAGCAGCACCAGCTCAAAGCGGTTAGAGACCTTATCCACGCAATCTTCGACAGTGACGCGAGCCATGTAAACCTCTGATATTGGGAACGCACGGAAAATAGGCCGTGTGTCAACACTTTGCAAGCTCGTTGCGCTGAGCCTGACGATGGATGATGGCACGGAACATTTACCCCGGCCTTGCTTTCTCGTTTCGCGAAGCGGCAGGATGCCCAATAAGGAGAAGCAGTGACAACCACAATCACGCATGCGTATGAGGAGAGCAGCGTAGCCGATCGCGTCATCAAAGATTTGGAAGGTGCGGGCTTCAAGAAGGATCAGATCAGCGTTGTCGGGCCGGGCGGAGAAGACGCCAATGCAGCGGCGACCGGGGCCGCTTTAGGTGGAGTTGCTGGCGCCGGAGCTGGATTTCTCGCCTCGGTCGGACTTATCGCAATTCCCGGCATCGGTCCGATTGTGGCCGCAGGCGTGATAGCGAGCATGCTCGCTGGCGCCGCATCCGGCGCGGTCGCGGGAGGGGTCCTTGGCGCCCTGGTTGAATATGGCATTTCCGAAAAAGAGTCGCAGGTCTACGCTGAGATTGTCCGCCGGGGCGGGACGCTCATCTCGCTCCGCACCGATGAGGTTGACCTTCACAAGGCTGAGGCGATCATGCAGATGCATGGCCCGATCGATGTCGAGGCGCGTGAAAAAGCCTATCGAGCTGAAGGCTGGAGCACCTACGATCCCAACGCGCCCGCCTATACGCAAGCTGAATGCGAGCGGGAACGGGAGAGATACCGCCTCGCCCACTGACACTTTCGGGCTTGGTTTCGGCGCTTTATCTTTTGGCCTCTTGCCGATACCCCCTTTTGTGACAAAATCTTTCCAGCATTCAATTTAACCGAAGCTCATCCAATCCTAATGAATGCGACGGGGAACACCATCATCGCGCCAGGCGCAACAATAGATGCGGCCG
>JBAUNL010000495.1:0-2482 GCA_049579205.1 Rhodomicrobium sp.
GAGCGTGCATCAGAAGCTGCTCGCCATGGATATTTTCGTATTGCCTTCCTTCAACGAAGGTAACTCGAACGCTATCCTTGAAGCGATGGCAGCGGGGCTGCCCGTCGTTAGCACCCGAGTGGGGGGGACCCCCATGCAGGTAGGCCCAGAGGGTGCCGGCTTTCTAAGTACCCCCGGCGATATCGAAGGGCTTGCGACAAATATCTCCACGCTCGTTCGAGATCCTGCGTTGTGTGCAAGCCTTGGCCAAGCCATGCGCGTCCGGGCCGAGAGGCACTTCGACATTAGGAAAATCGCACGCACCTATGCCAAGGCCTATAGCTACCTCCAAGAAGGCAAGCGCAATCAAATCTTTGAGGCCAGCGATCCAATTATCACTGATCAGGGCCAGCCAGAATCCATCCAGGGTACGCCTGCCGCTTCATTGGAAGCTGCATAAGCCCCTCGTAGCTGTGGTGTTTCGCCTATGGATTGGCAGGGAGCGCGGCGAGAGATCCCTTTTCACGACTTCAATTCGCTGGGCCATGACCATCAATGGCAAAATAAGCATCATCAAATGCACTCAGCACAGGTCAGACGGAATTCATGCGCCTTCACTGGCGGCATCCGGGGCGATGGGCCAGTTCCAATCACCATCAAGGAACTTGCAGCAGCAACCGAGGCAACCTTTGCGACCGAGGAGGGCATTGCCGTTCCGCATCGAGATAGGAGTGAGCCTGTTCCGGAAATCGAAGACGCGCACGCAGTCCCGGATGATAATGCCATCGCCGCTTCGATAGGTTCACCCTGGCGATGAATAACACGTTGGCCACACTCGTACTAAACAAGCCGAAGACTACGCAAGAGATAGCAGGTCTCTTCAAACAACCGCTCTCCCTGACCGTCATTATTTTGACGTTCAACGAGGAAATTCATATCGAGCGGTGCATTCAACGCCTGAACCATTTGGCATGGCGCATCATTGTCGTGGATAGCTTTTCTGCCGACCGGACGGCCAGCATCGCAAAGGGCCTAGGCGCGGAGGTAATCCAGCGCGCCTTCAAGAGTCATTCGGATCAATTTCAATGGGCACTCGATAACTGCACCGTAACGACCGACTGGGTCCTGCGGATGGATGCGGATGAATATCTGGAACCAGCGGCGTTAGAGGAAATAAAGACAAGACTCCCTTCGCTGCCACCTGAAATCACGGGCATTATCCTTAAAAGGAAATTCATTTTCATGGGCCGGTGGATCCGCTCGGGCGGCTACTATCCCACCTTGCTTCTGCGCCTCTGGCGGCCGGGCGCAGCTCGCATCGAACGGCGATGGATGGATGAGCACGCAGTTCTGACAAGTGGCAAAGCCATCACCTTCGCCAATGGAGATATCGTCGACGAAAATCTGTCCGGGATCGATTTTTGGATGGCAAAACACAATCGCTATGCAACGCTTCAGATGGTTGATTTCGTCAACCGCGAATATCCCCTGTTCTGCATCGATCGGGACCTGGAGGAGCACGGTCACGGGAAAAGCCGCTGGAGACGCTTTCTCCGGAACCAAGTGTACGCTAGAACACCCCTCTATTTCCGAAGTATTGCCTATTTTCTTTACCGCTATTTCGTCAGACTTGGCTTTCTCGATGGCCGCCAAGGCTTGGTCTTTCATGCATTGCAGGGGCTGTGTTATATGCTCCTCACTGACGCCAAGATCCAGGAAGCGCGCAATTTCATTGCCATGCGCGGCACAGTTGCGTTCCGGCAGCATCTCTTGAAACGTCATGGTATCGACGTCCAGTAATCGCCGATGCTATCGGCTGAGTTTTCTGCACTCCACGCTTTTTCCCTGACCTTAACCGGCCGGCAGTGTTGCTGAATCTGCCTTTCGAAACCTTGCCGGTCCCGCGGGTGAGCGGGGCGAGTACGGAGCTCAAACGGACATGATGGACCTAAGAATGCGCTTAACGCCGGTGCTCGCAACATTCCTCGTCAGCGCATGCGGCGTCTCTTCGGTTGGGAGCATACCGGGCAATGCGCCGCAAACTGAGACTTTGCAAGCTCGGCAGGCGGCAGCTCCATCAGGAGCAGGCTCCGCAAGCGATCAATATTCATCTGCGGACGAGCGCCAAGCGGCTTTGCGCAAGGTGGCTCTCTCCCTCGCATCAGGGGGAAAGCCAGATGGCAAATCGTACCGCATTGGACCGCTGGATGTTCTGGAAGTAACAGTCTTCAAGGTGCCTGAGCTTTCCAAAACCCTGCAAGTGTCCGAAGCCGGTACAATCAACTACCCGCTGGTGGGGGAAATTGAAGCCGGAGGAAAAACAGCCCGCGAGATAGAACAGCAACTCACAAAGCTGCTCAGTGTAAACTATTTACAAAAACCTCAGATTAGCGTCTTCGTCAGGGAACATAACAGCCAGCGGATTACAGTCGAGGGAGCGGTTAAAAGACCGGGCGTGATCCCCATCGCGGGCGGGATGTCCCTGCTCCAGGCCATTGCGCAA
>JBAUNL010000496.1:0-2761 GCA_049579205.1 Rhodomicrobium sp.
GG
Organism: Rhodomicrobium sp.; assembly: GCA_049579205.1. GTDB lineage: Bacteria > Pseudomonadota > Alphaproteobacteria > Rhizobiales > Rhodomicrobiaceae > Rhodomicrobium. The sequence goes on from JBAUNL010000496.1 coordinate 3, forward strand.
TCAACGGCGAGCACGCCTTCGTCGTCGACGCGACCAAGGCCCAGCTCACAGCCGCCCCAGCCTACAAGACGCTGAACGCCCAGGCTCGCGCAAAGCGCGTGAAGGAATGGCGCGTGAAGGCACAAGCGAGTTGGACCGATATCAAGGGCCGCACCTCGAAGGCTTACTAGGAGGCTAAGGAGAAGGCGGAAGAGTCAACGAAGCCGAAGCAGTAGCGGAGTTGCAGCATAGGGCCGGAGAAAACCTGGCTTTTTTGGTTCGCCGCATGCTTAATCAGGTAGCCAAAAAAGCAAGCAGTAGCTCTGGCCCAGCTTTCCGAATTCGCTCACGGTTTGCCCCTGACCCAAGGCGCTTGGAGACCTGGGATAGAAATCTCGGTTTGATGCATTTATAAGCCCGGCGGTAGTTATCATCAGAATGATGCCGATCCATGCCACAGCCAACGGCCAGGAGTTTTCTAACACGGTCTCGTTCCCCCTAGTTCATCGTCTTCTTACCGCTTACGGCGTCGAAAGCGGTATTGTTAAGACGTTTCATGCGCGGGTTAGCATCGCACGGCTCCTCACCGGTAGACTCGGCAACTACCTATGAAGACTGTCTGCTGGCCGGTTTAAGCTCGGCCCTTCGGCCCGGGTAACTCCAAAGCATCAAGCCCGAGCGTCTCGCAAACTTGACGAACCGTATCGGCATCCAAGTTATGGTGTGACCCGGTCAACGGCAGCTCCGCGATCCGCCCCTCACGATGGATCGTCAGCTGTCCATGACCATCGCCGCGCTGATGCCGTTGCGTATTGAAATGACAGCCGCGCTCAGCAAGCCATTTCCGGAAGGTATCGATTTCCATTAATGCTCTCCAATAGACACGATTAGGAGTGGATTCACTCTTCGGTGCTTGCGTAATTCAGAAATCGCCACGTAATTCAAAAATCGCTCGCAACCAGCTCGTGGAACCCTTTCCGGCCTCGAGCATAAACTTTGGAGGCCGCCGCGTAGATCAAAGAGCGATTAAGGTCGAACGCCCTCAGTAACCCCTCCTCATTAGGCGCTACGCCCGGGCGGACGTGTCGAAGCGCCTGCTCCGCGATCAGGAATGAACGCTCAAGCGCCCCGTCATATCCCCAAAAGCGAATAGCGCACCTCGTAGCATCGTAGCTGCGGCTGTCATTGGGAAAACTCAAAGCCGCGGCGGGTGCGAGCCGCAACCGGGTCATCCTGGAAGCTCCCCGAAATCCCGGCGGCCTGGTAAGTATGTCTGAGGGCTGTCCGATGACGTCAAATCGTATTCCGCAACAACCCGCTCGAACTTTTCTGCTTCGCTTTTTATGCGATAGCGCGGGTCCACCAAATCAGTTCCGGAGGCCGGCATGAGCCGGCCAATCTTATAAGGGCCCGAAGCAGCACTATTGCGCGGGCCCGGCAACGGCTGCACATTTTGTCCCACTGTGAATTTATGCGGTCCGGCGATTTCTTGCGGGTTGGCTGTCCCGCTATTCAGATTGCGGGAAAGGTAAGGCGCTTTCGTTGTCCTGGTCATTGCAGGTCCTTCCGGTTCGTTGCGCCTTCGAGCCCCCTAACGTCGAGCACCTCGCCACTCTCGGTGATGTCGGAGAGCAGTACGTCTACGAATGGATGCTGCCGGTTGAATGCCGCCCCGCGCTGATATTTGCAGGTCACGATCCGCTTGATTGCAGGCAGGTTGCTCTCGCCAAGCGCGTTGTACTGATCGCGATAAAGGCTGTTCCGGCTTTTCAAGGACCGCCGTTGGTCGACCCAATCATCCATGACGTGCCGGCCTATGAATGCCGTAACATGGTGCTCGCCGTCCCAGCCGTGAAGGAGCAAGCCGTCACTATTGTGTGCGCTACCGTCGACTCCAAACCGCTCGAGCTGCGGGACGGCAGGACCGCCCTCGTTTTCCCAACGGTTTACGCCTTTCGCAAGAAGGCCTATCTGCGCTTCTGGAGATTTGGTCATTTCTGTACATGGGAACGCCGGCATAGAATAGCCAGCCTCATTACGCGTCTCATACGTTTCCACAGCAAATTAAATCTTCCATCCAATACGCTTGTATTTTCTGTCGTGAGTAGTTTCCGCATGTACCCTTCAATTCTTCGCAACATTATATTTGCCTTGAACGTTCTTCAGCATGGTCTCGACCGAGCTGATGAGCAAAAACGTACGCAGAAATAGAGCGAAGGTGATCCCATATTACGTATGTGGAGAGCTATTCAATGTTATTTAAGATTAAAAATCGAAACAGAGTGTTATCATTTGCTTGTTTTTTTATATCATTAACGCCCACTTTGGCTGATGATGCAGACACGTGTCTTAGGAATTTTCGCGGCGATACTATCGCCGCTTGCACTCGACAGATTAATGCCGGGACACTTAGCAGAATCGATCTTGTATTTGCTTACGACAATCGCGGTCTATCCTACTTTGACAAGGGCGAGTACGATCGAGCCATCGCGGACTATAGCAAGATGATCGAATTGGAGCCTGAATACCCATTCGCCTACCGAGCGCGCGCCAGCGCTTATAGGGCAAAAGGTGACAACGATCGTGCGAACGCCGATTTTGGCATAGCTCGGTCACCTCCGTGAAGTTGGTCTCATCAGCAAGCGATATATGGAACGGCTAGGAGAGAGGCTATTTTGTGAGGCCTCTCTTTTTCTATGGGACAATGCCCAATCGGCGTACCTTGCTCGGGGGCACCGCGCTTTTAGCTATCTGAGCGGCAAAGCCTCCGCTGCGAGTAG
>JBAUNL010000497.1:0-3740 GCA_049579205.1 Rhodomicrobium sp.
CTTCATGACCGTGGCGAAGGAGAAGTTGATCCAGGCGGCCTGAACTGCCAAAACAGCTTCCGCTAATCGGACAGCCCGCCCCCGATTAACGAAGTCTGTCCGATCAAGTCCATACTTTTACACTTGATGGCCGAGCTTTGCTTCCGTCTGCTGGCTGTTGACCAGGTCGACGACATTGAAGTAGCGCGCCTTCTTGCCGAGCCGGATACAACTACGGGCAATGCCGGTGGCCAAGTGGGTCTTGCCCGAGCCAGTACCGCCGATCAGAACGACGTTGCGCTGATGATCGAGGAATGCACCCACCAGCTCGGCGTTAATAGGCGTCCCCTTGAAGGTGAACTCCTCAATCTCCTTGGCTAAGGGCAGCTTGGCGATGCGCATCTGGTAACGGATCGCGCGTGCCTGCTTCACGGCGATCTCCTCTTTTAACAAGGCGCCGAGGATGCGCTCGAACGAGTGCTGCCGCTTGATCCCTGCCTGCACGATCTCGTCGTAGGCCGCCCGCATGCCGGGAAGCTGCAGGGTCATCATCATCTCCAGGATCTCATGCCGCTCCATGGACGGCTCCTGCGGACACGCCGATCCTCAGATCGTCATAGCGGGCGCAGTTGGAAAGCGGCAGATGGGTGAGCCTCAAGCTCTCCGGGGTCTGAATAAGAGCTGGCGGCGGCGACGCTTGCCTCCGCGCTAGCACGTTTAAAATGACATCGGCATTTGCCGTGCCAGCTTCGAGCGCTTCCCGGCATGCGGCCTCCATGGCTGGAAGACCGTCGGTGAGCACGCCTGTAAGGATCGATACCATCTGCCTATCGCCGTCTGGGGACCCTACAAGCTTGCGGCGCACTTTCTCGAGCGCGGCTGGAAGCGTCCAGTCTTTGAAGGGAGCACCGTTCCGCAATGCACCTGGCTTGCGGGCGAGCACCAGCACGTAATGCCGGGGATCATAGACCGTCTGATCCCGGCCAAAGCAGCGGGCGTGCTCTCCAACGATCTCGCCATCCTGCGGGATGACGATGTGCTCGGCATAGACATGGATATCGACCGGCCGGCCACCGGCTTTGGCTTTCACCGAGTATTTGTTGCGGTCGCAACAGACCAGGCAGGTCTTGGAGACTGAGGCCACCACTGCCCGGAAGCTGTCAAAGGGGCCGCGATAGCCGATCAACATCTCCCGCTCGGACTCGAACATATCGAAGACCGTTTTGTCCTTCAGCTCAGGATGAGCGCTCGCTTTGGCGTGAGCCACGCAGCGATCGAGCAGATAGGCATTGAGCTCCGCGTAGCTTTTGACCTTAAGCCGTGGCGAGAAGAACCGTTGCCGAACAAGGCCTACTTGGTTCTCGACCTGCCCTTACTCGTGAGCCGCGCCTGGCGTACACGCCCTTGGCTCACGGATGAACGGCAGGCCGGACATGAGCAACTTTCACGGCAGTCGTCATGCCGGCGAGTTCGACGGTTTCGTGACTCCAGTCGTGCGCTAAAGCCATTTCTGAATTCTCAGCGGAGAAATGTGCCATCGGTAGGTGAACTCACCTTAGGTGGTGCCACCGCCTTTTTGCTTGTCTTGCCAGAACTCGAAAAGCGTGATGATCACAACAAGACCACCTAGCCCGAAATGCCAAAAACGGAGTTGACCGTAGTACCTCAAGATCAAAGGCGCAGCCGCAATCCACGCTCCGCAAATCAGATTGATGAATTCCTGCCAACGTGACAGGGCCACGATTTCGAGTTGCGCCACAAAAATGATGATAAGGCCGGTGACGACCGCACTCGCTGCTAGCAAACCGTTATACCCGCTGTTAGCGAGCGATGGTGAGACGCAGATGGCTATGCCCAGCGCCAGGAGGAGCCAATCTTCCCATTCCTGATGGGCGGGATGCTTCAAAATGGGCATCTGCGACTCTCCTCTTGTTGCTTCGCCAAGAGATTTTGACCAGTGCAAGTAGCGGTGCCTACTTAGTATATCACGCTGCTGCCGCGTGCGAACTCTTCGCCAATTTCGTCGCAGCAGCCAAGGTGGCAGGATCGTAATTAGCGGCATTGACATCACCGCTTGCATGGGCAAAGACATCGCGGACTTGAGTATTCCCCGCAGCCCGCCGCGTGCAAACCTAAAACGGATCAACACATGGCAGTTTCCGCGCTTGGCAGATTCTGCCAATGGCTGGAGCAGACACCACTTAGCCTGTTCGCGCAAAGCCATGGTTGGGTGGTGCCGTCTATACAGACCATTCATATTCTTGCGATCTCTGCCGTGGCGGGTTCCGCGCTTATGATCAATTTGCGCCTGATGGAGTGGCTTTCACCGCGCAGCCAATGCGGAGTGTGTCCGGACGTTTCGCGCCCGTCATCTGGTACGCGTTGCCAATCCTGCTCGCGACCGGGCTTGTTCTCACTCTTGGGGAGCCTGCGCGCGAACTGCTCAATACAGTATTCAGAATCAAGATGCTTTTGATTCTTGGCTGCAATGGCGCTCTTGGCTGTCTTGCAGGCCCGGCTCAAAGGTAATCCCAAGCGCTATGAGCGCGGGCAAGGCAAGAGGGGCTCCGCAATAGCGATTGCAATTGCTTCGCTTCTCTTGTGGACTGGCATCGTGATCGCCGGCCGCTGGATCGCCTATGTTTAGCGGGGATTTCGTGCCGTGACGCCTTGGCTCAGCTCAACCCTTGCTGCGCTTCAAGAGCTTCCAATACCCTCGGCCATTCGGGAGATTATGGGAAGCTGGCCGATTTATTACCGGAGAGCTGATCGCGCCGGCGAATCCATCCCGCCGTTTCAGATCTAGCGCCCTGTATATCGCTTCCGATCGGCTGGGGGCTGCGCTCATCCGGAGTGCCGTGCGATTATGCCATCACAACCGGCGAGCTCAATATCCCTCTTCTTGATCAGCGCGGGTGATGAGGCGAAGATGAATTGGTTGATAACGTTCACGCCGCTTCTTAGACCGCCCTGTTTTCGTGAGAGAATCGGAATGCTTGACAGTAAGGCAGCCACTCAAAGCGGTCACGATGCGCCGGATTCGGACCTCGGCGGGCGGCGCACGCTTCGCCTTGTCCTCTACGACGCGCTCGCTAGCGAGGCTATGGGGACGCTGACCACGGGTGTGTTCCTGGCTGGCTTTGCCGTCGAACTCGGCGCTCCAAACCTTGCGATCGGTGTACTCGCGGCCGTACCCTTCTTCGTGCAACTCCTGCAAATCCCGGCGGTGCTCTTGGTAGAAAGGCTGCGCGCCCGGCGCGACATCTGCGTCTGGGCGGCCGGCATTGGCCGATGCTTTCTGTTTGGCGCGGCGGCGGCTCCGCTCCTTGGGGGGCCGGCGAGCATCATGGTGCTGATAGGCTCGCTCGCAATCTATCAAGGAATGGCAGCCATCGGCGGTTGCGCATGGAATTCGTGGATGCGCGATCTGGTCCCGCCGTCGCAATATGGGCGGTTCTTCGGGCAGCGGACTGCTGCCACAACCGCAGTTGCGATTACACTGGCGTTTCTCGGCGGTGTGATAATCGACGCCTGGAAAACGCATATCCGCGGTCAGCCGGCATTTGGCTATTCTTTTTTGTTTACGCTGGGCGCGCTCTTCGGGTTCCTTGGCGTGTATCTCCTGCGCCGTACTCCGGACTGTCCAATGGCGCCTACGGAAAAGGCTGCGCATCCGGTCGTGTTGCTTTCCGCTCCGTTGCGGGACCTCAATTTCCGTCGCCTCATCATCTTTCTCTCGTCATGGAATTTCGCGGTGAACC
>JBAUNL010000498.1:0-6970 GCA_049579205.1 Rhodomicrobium sp.
CGAAAGGGTTGTCAGCCAGCGCTGCGTCGCCCTGATCGAGCAGCGCGATGCGATCCGGGCTAGCACGCTCTTCCATTGGTGGCCAAAGCCAAACGAGGCGAACTAATCAACCGGATACGGTATTACAAGAGCCAGGGACCCGCGTACGCACCGCTCTCGATCACTGCAGTAACCCGGCGGGCTGAGCGCAAACGGCCCCGCGCAAGTTTACTATCGAACTACGCATCAAGGTGGTTTGCCCGGAACGACACTTTTTTATTTCATTAATTGGAGATTGCATTCTCGTGCACAGTCTTACGTCCGATCATAGCCTCAAGTTTCTTTGCTTTAAGGCTCTGAATAAAGTGTGATTCATGATAAAAGCTCGATGAGCATGGTCCTTCGGATTTTATCCGAACCAGGGCTAAAGATACACAAATAGATCATCAACGTTCGCTTCTGGCCCAAACTTGAGGGAAGCAAAAATAAGTACAGCGAATAGCGCAAGTGTAACAAGCGCGATCATGACAAATTTGAGCCAGAAGGCAGCGTCATCCGGGGAATTGTCATCCTCGCGTCTGTAAGTTTCTCTCAAGTCATGAAGCATTCAACCAAATACTCCTTAATCTAACTCGAATTACACGGGGTATGGTTCGACGGAAAATTTGACCTATAATGTCTGCGCCCTTGTATCGGTTTGACATCTTCGAAAGCGGCATGGGCGGCACCGCTATGGGTTGCTGTGTTCGGAACGAACGGCGAAGGCGTACGCAATCCACGCACCCCCATGCACAACAAGGTCGACGCCTAAAAAAAGGCCCAAAACCCAAAGTCCAGAGCTTGGCCAGCGATATAAAATCAGGAATCCCGCAAGGATCGCAAGGATTCCTGAAAGCAGGAAACCCCACCCGGCGTGTTGCCAAATCGCGAGGACCATGCGAACCAGCCCCGAGGCAACGAGCACTCCGCCAAGCAAAAGCGTCAATTTTATTGGGGCAGCGCCAGGATTAGAAAGCAGGATCAAGCCGAAGGCGATATAAAGTAAGCCGAGGAGCAGATCGAGGAGAAACCCGCCCCAGTGTCTCACGCTGAATGCATGGATTATTTGAAAGAATCCGGCGATCACAATTGCCCAGGAAATGAAGATCGCGCTGATGAGGGAGGCCACAACAGTGTCTCCGAGTACGATGACTCCGCCAATCAGAAGCGCAATCCCAAGGAGCGCGTACGTCCACCATGATCGCTGAGTGGCTTGGTGGTTTTCCGCGATCGAGGCAAAGTGGAACATCGACATGCCGTTCCTCCGGCAAAAGGTTATTCACGGTTATTAAGAGCTTTCTTCAGAACCAAAAGCGACGGACGACGCGGGGTCATTCACATTCAGCGCCATTGACGCCTTCACCTTAACAACTCGGACCGCCTCCGTAGCATAATTTGAAAGCGACACTGCCAGGACGAATCCTCGACGGCAGTCCCCCTGAAGCTTTAGATCATTGACAAAGGTTATATTAAGTTTAGAGCTCAATGTGAAAATAACCTCCGGACAGTGAGACAATATATTATGTTCGTTCTATCAATTATGTAAAATATTAAGATGAAAGAGTTTGGGACTTATAAAATTAAGAAAACGGATTTTATTGAGATTTACACGATTGCTACCTTCGAAGGTTTCAACACGGAACCTCTCTACATCGAACGCAGCTCCAGATGACGAAGGTGAGAGCCGTCGTTATCAGCGACCCTCCGATGGGAGCCGCGTGTGGCCGGACCAGGCGCTGCGCGCGAAGGCCTCAAAACGATCCAAACGCCGAACCCAAGATAATAACCACGACCAGACCAAGTAGCGCTCCTAGGATCGCAACCATGACGATGTCGAAGTAGCTCTCGCGATGCGTGGAGCCGCAGACGGCAAGAAGAGTGACGACGGCGCCATTATGCGGCAAGCTATCAAGCGCGCCTGCGCCGATCACCGCGACGCGATGCATGACCGCTGGATCGATGCCGGCCTCAGTGGCAATGCGCATATAGGTTGCTCCGAGTTCGTCTAGGGCAATCGTCAAACCTCCCGACGCCGATCCGGTCATGGCAGCCAGCACGTTGGTTGCGACCGCCAAGGAAACGAGAGGTCCGCCGCCAATTGACAGCACCCAGTCGCGAACCAAGCCGAATGCTGGAAGAGCGGCAACAACAGCGCCAAAACCGACCAGGCTGGCGACGCTGAAAGCTGGCAGCACGGAAGCGTTGGCACCCGCATCGATGCTCTTGCGCAAGGCTGGAAGGCGCCCATGGTTCAGGAGCAGAAGTACTGTGATTGCGGCAGCCAGCGCCACGATCACGGCCCACACCCCGCCAACGGCTGAGAGAGAGGTTTTCCCCCAGCGCTCCTCGGAAAGAAACGAAGCATCGAGCCGCGGTACTACAAAGAACGACATGAGAAGATTCGCGCTGACGACCACAAGGAGCGGCAACGCTGCAACAAGGGTAGGCGGCGAAGTGAGGCTATGCTGGCCATGGGGGATCTCGGCTGGGTCAAAGGCTTGCGCGACCGTGGCGCGTTCGCGAACAAGTTCATCTTCGGTCGCATCGGCGGAAGCATTTGCTTTTTCTCCAAAACCCTCGCCAGCTCTACGTGCCGCGGCTTCCACATGCGTAAGCCACCACAGCCCGAAACCCAGCATGATTGCTGCGGCGATGATCCCAAGGCCAGGCGCGGCAAAGGCCGTGGTACCGAAGAACGGCATTGGAATCGCGTTCTGGATCGCAGGCGATCCAGGAAGCGCCGACATTGTAAAGGTGGAGGTTCCAAGCGCGATGGCCGCAGGCATCAATCTTCGAGGGATATTAGCATCCTGAAACAAGGCTTGAGCCATTGGCGCTAGCACAAAAAATGCAACGAAAAGGCTAACGCCCCCGTAGGTGACAAATGCACCTGCAAGCACAACCGCAAGCACCGCTCTTTTTGGTCCGAGTTTGCTGGTCATGAAGCCGGCTATCGTACTGACCGATCCGCTATCCTCCATGAGCTTTCCAAACAGCGCCCCGAGCAGGAAAATCGGAAAGAATTGGGCAAGAAACTGCGTGGCACTTCCCATGAAAGTCTGCGTCCAATGGGCGAGAAGCGGCTCATGCGATGCGGCGGCGGCTAAGAGGGCCGCGGCAGGTGCCAGCACCAGCACGCTCCAGCCGCGATAGGCGAGACCTATAAGAAGGACAAGGGCGAGCAAAATACCGAAGAGCCCCATGGGCTCAGACCTGCTCTAGCAGCGCATCAAGGTCGAGGCTCGAGCGATGGCCCAGATCGTCCCCATGGGCATCCAGAAATGTTTCGGCAGCCCGCCGCCCCTCGTCCTTTAGCATGGAGAGAAATGCCCATTCGGCGTTGAGCTTGGAGGAATAGCCAAGATCGGTCATGATCTCGCTCGAGATACGGTGGATGCGCATTTCAGCCCATTGCGCGCCTTCCACGTTTCCAGGATTGGCCATCTGACGCAGAATCGCAATCATGCGCAGTTCCTTCAGGAGAGTGGCGTTGAAGGAAACTTCGTTGAGCCGGTTCAAAATCTCCCGGGCCGAACGCGGCGTGCCCTCCCGCTCGACGGGATTGATCTGCACAAGAAGGGTGTCCCTTGAAGCGCATTCCCGCACCAAGGGCGTGATTGTCGGGTTTCCGGAATAACCGCCATCCCAATAGGGCTCGCCGTCAATCTCAACGGCTTGAAACATGGTCGGAAGACAAGCTGACGCGAGCAGCACCTCCGGCGTGAGATCGGCATTGCGGAAAACTCTCCCGCGCCCAGTGCGCACATTGGTCGCCGTGATGAAAAGCCGGATTTTAGCCCTGCGAACGTCTCCAAAGTCGATGCATTCGGCCAGAATTTCGGTGAGGGGATTTGTCCCTTCAGGGTTGAGATCATAGGGCGAGAACAAACGCGCCGCCATGTCCGCAGCCATGAACAGCGGCGACGTATCCATTGTCCATCGCCCCATCAGCACGTCGAGCGGGCTTCGCCGGATGGGGTTGTAAAGGGCAGCCTGTGCGACGCGGCCCCAGAACTCATCAAGGGCCGCCCTGGCTCCGTCTGCTCCGCCTCTTGCGTGACCCTGTGCCAGAACTGCGGCGTTCATGGCGCCTGCCGAGGTTCCGGAAATCCCTTCGATCCTGAGCCAGGGTTCTTGCAGAAAACGGTCGAGCACCCCCCAGGTGAAAGCGCCGTGCGAGCCACCACCCTGAAGCGCCAGATCGACCAGAATAGGATTTCGCCTCGATCTCATCTAGCGGGCCGGCTTATTCCGTTGCCACAGCCAGAGCAGGAGAAGAACGAGGAGCGATCCCACGAGTGCGGCCACCACGTCTCGCATCGACACCGACACTTTATCCAAATTGGGAAGAAGGCCGAGGAGATGGAATAATACGCCTCCGATCACAGCGCCCGCCAAGCCAAGGCCAAGATTTGTAAAAAACCCGAACCCCTTCGCCTCGCGCTTTACGATCACGCCGGCCGGTGTCCCCCCCGTCAGCCCAACTATGATCCAGACAATCAGCTGCGGCAGGCTATAGACCATGGCGACTTCCTGCGAAAATCACCTTGAGGATGCAGTCAGAGGTCTTAATCTTTTATAAAGAGCCTTCGGTCAGCTGCTGCAGTTGAAGAACGCAACGCGGGGGAATTCTGATAACGAGCCGCCCGTGACGGCGCTGGCTATGCCGGCCGACGGGCGCCGCGCCTCGGCCTCCTGGGACAGCACCATCGAGCTTTGGGCTTCAAACGCGGCACCAAGCCGGCACTAATCGTGTATGCCGCTGTCTGGCGCCTCATCGCGTTTGCAGATGGGCGCCTCTTCGCCGGAGATGATTTCGGGAGGAGGCGCCGCTATCTTATCCTTTGCTATTTCAAAAAAATGAGCTTTAACACCTGCAAAACAAACACCTAGGTGCATCATGCAGGGCCGTGCAGTGCAAATTCCTATTCTCCTAATCAACCTGGACCGCTCCACCGACAGGCTTGCGCAAATGACAGGCAAATTGAATGATTTGGGGCTTGCCTTTGAGCGCATAGCTGCTGAAGATGGAAGAGACCTTAGCAGCGAAGAGACGCGCGCGGTTTACCGCCGAAGATTTTGGCGGCGGGAATTGGTGTCGGGCGAGATCGGCTGCTATCTAAGTCACCTAAAGGCGATGCGCTATATGCTCGGACGGGGCATGGATAGAGCCATTATTCTTGAAGATGACTTAGAGTTCTCGGAAGAATTCCATGAAGTTGCCCTGAGACAATATGGTATACAGCTGAATTTCGATATATTGAAGCTGGAAGGCCGTGTACCTAAAAAGCAAGTCTATTTCGAAATTAACTCCGGCGCGGACAAGCAGTTGATTGCTGTGTTCACCTCGTTTGGAGCGGGGGCCTATCTTATAACCGCCGATGCGGCCAAGCGCGCCCTGAAGCGCTTGTCCTGTATGAGATACCCCTTCGACGATGCTCTTTTCTGCAACTGGCGGAATGGTCTTACGATCTTCAGCTTGTTTCCCTATCCTGCGCGCCAGTCAAGAATTGATACCACCATACCGGACAGGGACGGTAAGAAGGACAGAAGATTTGAAAAACATGCAATGCGTATGGTGAGGATTATCCCTAAGAATTACGACAAGGTGCGCAAACGTATATTTCAGTTGAAGAAGTTTGGCTTTGCTGGCTTCAGGCAAAGAAGCTTCGATGAGCTAACGTTGTTCCGAAATTAGCTATCCTGAACGCAAACGTTTCAGATAGATAGTACTGCCGCCCTAATTTTATGGAATTGTTATGTGGCGTAAACTTGGACTACCCAAAAAACTCATCAGCAAAATTTCGAGAAACCGCAGATTTTTTGCGGATCTGAAAGAGCCTGGATGCTACTTAGACATTGGTTGCGGCCGGAATAATGACCCCGGCTTCTGTAATCTCGACTATAATTGGTATCCAGGTATCGATGCGTGTTGGGATGTGACAAGAGGACTGCCTTTCCCGGATCGCTACGTTGCCGGAATATTCACAGAGCATACGCTTGAGCATATTCCATTTAGTGATGCCGTTAAATTCCTCACTGACTGCAGACGTGTTCTCCAGCCCGGAGGTGTCTTCCGGATCGTAATCCCTGACGGAGGGCTGTACCTTTCCGAATACGCCAAGCATGTTGCCGGCAAGCCGTGTTCTATGCCGAACTCTGGGCCAGAGCTTGGTTTCACTACGCCGATCATTGACGTGAACCGAATATTCAGAAGTTATGGTCACCAATTTATTTGGGATTTTGAAACCCTTGAACTCGTCCTGCTTGCCCCTGGGTTTACTGAAGTCCGTAGACGAGATTTTCGTGAAGGAGCTGATGCAAAGTTGCTGAGAGACTCCGCAAATAGGCGAAACGAATCTCTCTACGTGGAGGCCGTCTAACTCCTCAAACCAGCTCTTGCCTCTTTTGGAGACGTTTGCAAGAGCATCGTGGAAAACCGTCGCAGATATGGTGTTCGATTGTCTTGTAATCGTCCGCGATAATCCAGCCCGCTTACTGGCTGGGCTCCAAGATTGCGCATTCCCTGCCGCGTGGGCCACTCTACGGCGCGCCTTATCGCTGCTCCTGATAACCGTCAGCGTCCTGCTCTTTAGCCGGATGACGCAGTTTTTCCTTTGATTAACGAGAAAATCCGCCTGGCGAGCCCCGGATTTGAGCGAGAAAAGCACTTCGCCAATAAGGCTTTTCCTTCAAATAGGCTGCCTACGGAAAGCAACTTGTGGCCCACCTTCACCGTCCGAAGCTCAATCAATGGTAGCCCGCAATGGGATCCGAAAGCGGTCATGCTGATCTAACGACGCTTTTAGGCCGCTTGGTCCGCTGTCGGCCTGCAGTACGCATTCAGCCCGGATTGCCTGATCGGCGGCTGTTCGCTCGACCCCGTCGTTTGCGGTTCTCGCAGAGGTCGACCGCTATCGGATCGAAAAAAGCAGAAATTAGCGGATAGGCG
>JBAUNL010000499.1:0-2235 GCA_049579205.1 Rhodomicrobium sp.
AAGGCCCAAGAAGCCGCCGCAAAAAGATCGCAGGCGGCAACACGAGCATCGCTTGACCATCGCCGCAGGATAGCGATGCGCAGAGCGGCGCTGCTAAAGAAGAAGCAGCCTGTATCCTGGCAGCCCATCCCTCCGGTCCGGAGAGGAAATCAAGAAGCCATTGCCGCGACCGTACGTCCGTAAGCCAGGTGCCGGTAGGCATAGCGAGCATGCGGATTGCGCCTCCGCGGTGAGGGCGGCCCGTTGGCTGGAGGCAAGCTGCTAAATCACTAAACCACGATCTGGGATACATGGCGCTGTTGAAATATTAAGTAAAATCAAAAAAACCCTGTTGTGGCGTGGTATCTAGCATGCCAAACTTGGCAATGGAGCGAGCCAAGCCCAAGTGCGCTTGGAAGCTGCCCATTTGCTTGCGCCTTCTCACCTTGCTGCGATCTTACGCGAGTTACAGGCACTGTCGCTCATGCTCGCCCCCGGAGCAGATCCCCCGCGCTTATTTTCGATCGCAAACTGAAGCAGCGACCCAAACAAGCGGGTCATCCCCGCCCCAAGGCAAGCGGCCTCTACGAGCCGCGATTAGGGGGGCCAGGGCAGGATAGACTTTTCCTCAAGTTCCGGTTTCAAGCCATTGCTGACGCGGGCGCCCCCACCTACGGTGAACTTTGACCCAAGGCGGAAGGTCGCGTTCAAATCGCTAATTTCAGGGTCGGGTCGCCGGAAATGCTCGTTTTGAGCAAATCTAGGCAGCTGAACCTCCAAAACCGGACCCAGCATCCAAGGGCATAAATTTCGCCGGGATAGGCAAGGGCCGTCCGGTCAATTAGGTACATGAGAAGACAGCCCTTGACCCACAGCAGACCGGGCACCTGAATTGAGCTAAAACATTTCTATGGGCACTGAATACGTCATCGACGGCTCTCAGATAACGTCACTTGAAACGTTCTACGATGAAATCAGCCGCCTGCCCGGTCTTGTTCATCAATGAGGTTCTTAGGCTCACTTTGAACGACGCCGACATCTTATCAAGACGCGCGTTATGCCGCTTCGTCGACCACCTGTTTTGTCGTGTTATCAAGTATGATGGGCGTTTCAAAATATTGAAACTCTGGTTTGCTTCCAAAAGTGGCCTCAATTCGCCTTTGAAATTCGGGGCCATGGCCTAGCTTCGCCGCTTCCATGCTTTTCCAATGGTACACCGCGCCGCCGCGCCGGGAGTGTTCGTCCAACAAGAATGCCTTCCGAATCAGATCCGGGTTAGCCTGCCAAGTCGGGATTGAAAGCCGGTATTTAGCGATCACATCTTCGCGACTCATCCCGTCGGGCAGCCGAAATAAGACGATTTCTGTGATCATGCGACACAATCTCCCATGCAAGTGACGCAATCCTATCACGGCGATACTTCGATTTGAAGAAGCCAACAAAGTGAAGAAACAGATTCGCCCGAACGGCGAGGCCGGCGTTATCTCACGTCCCAAGGCTGCGTTTCAGTTTCTGTTTGCGCCCGGGGCTATCAAATGCTCTGCCAGCTCGCGGGCGTGCGGAGATAATGTATCGAGCTTACGAACGCACAGAGAGTGATGGCGAATTGCCCAAGTGTCGCTGAGACCGACCATGCAGATCGCCATCCGCTTCCCGCATCTCCCAGCCACACTTTGCGGCATGATGGCCAAGCCGACATCGTGCTCAACCATCCGGCAGACAGCTTCGAAGGTGTTCAAATGAATCCGGTAAGAAAGGGGGTGACTAATGCCAACTGCGCGTTCCGCGAGGTAGGTTTGCAAGGCACTTCCTGCGCTTAATCCCACAAACGGATGGCTGGCGACCTCTCGAAAAGCAACCCTTCGACGAGCCGCTAAAGGGCTTTCCTTAGGCACCACCAGGACAAGCCTATCGATTGCAAAGGGAAACAGATGCAAAGCGCCAAAATCGGCAGTGTCGGAAATGATACCGATATCCGCGAAGCCTCCCTCAACAGCCTTCACAATAGCAAGGCTGGGCCGTTCGGTGAGCTCAATGTCGACATTAGGACGCGAAGCTAAGTAAGTAGCGAGCGGACCAGGTAAGAACTCGGTCATTGCCGCAGTGTTCGCCAGCAAGCGGATATGCCGCCTAAACCCCTTGGAATACTCTCCCAGATCGCAATGCATCTCTTCGATTTGGCGGAGTACGATGCGAGCATGATGGAGGAGGGCGCTGCCAAGGGCGGTCGGGACAACACCTGTGCGGCCCCTTTCG
>JBAUNL010000500.1:0-3712 GCA_049579205.1 Rhodomicrobium sp.
CGCGTATCCCATCAGGGCCAGCCGGCGCGATCCGGCGCATCAAAGGCCGGACACACGTCAGCACGGGATTGCGCGCCGGAATTTTCCGATCTTAGGTCTTGCCCCGGAACGGGGCCGTCCACACACATTGAGTGGTGGCCGCCCGCCTCGATAGAGGCGCTCGCGCCGCTCTAGCTCGTTCCTCTCCTGGGCTGTTACCGAGTCAATGACATATTGAGGGATACCGAGCTGGTCGATGAGGTGATCATTCAGAACACGAACACCGCCGCTTGCAATCGCCCCCATCGCCAGCTCTTCATAGCCAGGGACGCCAAGCTTGCGCACAACAAACACATCGAGCGGTACACCAAGCGCTTTTGCGATTTCATAGCCTACCGGCACACCGCCGCGAGGCAATGCCAGCACAATCACGTCACGCCTCTTCGCGTAAGCGGAGAGCTTAGCCGCGAGAAGCTGCCCCGCTTGCCGGCGATCGCGGAAGGAACGTAGCTTCATCTTTCCTCTCCTGAAGGCAGCTGCACCGGCGCTCGACCATGAGGGTGTCAAGCTAAGCTAGGGGACCATGTCGGGGACCGGCAGCGGAATAGCGGGCTCAATTACGTGTCTAGTGCCTTCTGCATCGATGACCTCTAACGTTTTGAGGCCGTCCAAGCTTTCGTCGACCACGATCCCAATGGGTTTATGGACGAGGTGATCGAGGGTCTCGATTGCGATGTCGACCTCGTCGTCTTTTGGATCATAGGTTACGCCGATCATCGGTTCCGAGTTCACGGCGCGCCTGACGATGAACAAAGAGACCCTTTGTAGTTGAGGATCAGAGCTTGAGAGTTGCCTGGAAAGGCCATCGAGAAAGGGGACCCATTCAGCTTTATCGAGTTCTCTTCGCATGACGGAATCCTCTCGGTTTTGCGCCATCCCGTTCACGGTAAAACAAAGATCGAGCATTATCGATGATAGCCATCAGTAAGGACCCCCAACGCATCCAAAGTCGTTGCGCCAAGCATAAACTCGGCCTTAGGCTCAGGCGCGGCGGACGATTTTGCCAAAGACAGGAACAGGGATCTGACGGGGATCAGGGCGTCCGCTATAGGGGGCGTTACAACTTTCGCCGAGGATATAAAACAGGCAGCAAAGTCAGGAGATGGAGATATGGATGCCGGATTTATTGGCCTCGGTCATATGGGCCTTCCGATGGCGCGAAACCTCCTCAAGGCTGGGCACCGTCTTTACGTCTACAATCGCACGAGTAGCCGGGCGGAACTGTTGAAGCAGGACGGCGCTATTGCCGCAAATAGTCCCGCAGACGCTTGCAAAGGCGGCATCGTCATTACGATGCTGGCCAATGACGAAGCGGTAGAAGGGGTTGTTTTTGGAAACCAGGGGATTCTCCAAGGCCTTCAAAAGGGCGGAACGCACATCTCAATGAGCACGATTACGGTCGCTTTGTCCGAACGGCTGCTCGAAGCCCATCGTCAGGCCGGACAGAATTACTTGGCGGCCCCGGTGTTTGGGCGTCCGGAAGCTGCTTCCGCGGCCAAACTCTTCATAGTTGCCGCAGGCGAGACGGATGTGATCGCTTAATCCAAGCCACTGTTCGAAGCGCTTGGTCAGAGGACATTTGTGCTCAGCGATAATCCGCCCGAAGCCAATCTCGTTAAGCTAAGCGGCAATTTCCTAATTGCGTCGATGATTGAATGCTTGGGTGAAGCCTTTGCGCTCATGCGCAAATATGGGGTCGATCCCCACCGCTTTCTCGAAATTATGACGGAGAGTCTATTCGCTGCGCCCGTCTACAGAACATACGGCGCTCTGATCGCCGATGAGAAATATCAGCCGGCAGGGTTTCGGTTGGAACTCGGCCTAAAGGATGTGCGGTCGGTTTTGGCAGCGGCCGAAGCCAAGTCCGTGCCTATGGCGGTCGCGAGCGTGGTTCGCGATCACTTCATAAGTGGCATCGCACACGGGGGCGCCGATCTCGACTGGGCCGGTCTCGCTCGTGTTCCTGCGGAGGAGGCCGGCCTCAGCCCAGAAGCTTTGCTCTAAGGCCGCAACAGCCGCAGAAATTTCCAATCCCCTTTTGCGCAAGCGGGCGCTAGTGAGCGACCAGGAGAGGGAGCGGGCAGTTATCGAGCAGGCTAGTTGTCACGCCGCCAAGCAAGTGCTCGCGAAGCGGGTAATGGTGATACCCTCCAATAACGATCATACCCGCCTCATGGCGTTGTGCTGCTTCAATCAAATTCTCCGCCACGGTGCCTTCTTTCCGGACCTGATGATGGAGAATGGCCCGGATACCGTGATGCCAGAGGTGTCTTTTAAGATATTTCCCAATGATGGCGTCCTCATCGACCGGGGGAGAGTCGACGACGGCTACGATCGTAACTGCCTTCGTTTTATACATATAAGGCAGCGCTTCTCCCACAGCCCGCGCCGCTTCGCGGCTTTTGTTCCAGCCAACGAGGATGCGGTTAAAGGCTAAATGGGTCCAGCCCAGCTTCGGGATCAGGATCAGGTGGCGAGGAGATCGGAAAAGAAGTTCCTCCACAATAGTCCGGAGACCAGAATCGCCGTTAGGGGCCTGAGAGATGAAGACATCGGCGACCCGGCATTCCCGAGCAAGGACATAGGTTATTTCCTCCGGAAAGACATCAAAGCGCCGCATCTCCGCTGGCATTCCAGATTCGACCAGCTTTATACGGAGCCTGGCCTCGATAGTGTTTCCAGTTTCCCGCGCGATGGCCAAGAGCTCAACGTTCGGTTGACCGAATTCTGGAACGATCGCTGGTAATACATTCAGGAAAAGCCCTGTGACGTGACCATCGAATAGTTGAGCGATCTCGGTCGCAGCTGTGAGCTTTACGCCATCGGCATCGTTGTCTTCGAGGCGCAGCAGGATGTCCTTGATCATTTCCGGCTTCCTCTAGCCTTCTTCTAGGCTGCTGCCTTTGCCGGCGTCCTTTAGCTTTGAGCCGCCGAAGCTTCGGCCGGTTGAGCTTGGAGGTGCTTTCGCACCCATGGGAGGAGCTGATGAAGGGTCATGAGGCCAGAGAAGCGGTCCAGCTCCTTGCCATGCAGGAACAGAATGAGCGTCGGAACACCCCGTATCATGTATCTGGCCGCTAGACCCGGTACATTGTCGACATCGACTTTGACGAGCCGCACCTCGGGTTCCAATGCCGCTGCCGCTTCTTGGAAGATTGGCGCCAACGCATGACACGGCGCACACCAGCCGGCAGAGAAATCAGCCAGGATCGGAATATCACTGACTTCAACTTGCTTGGTAAAGCGGACGGGATCATCAAGGGTTACAGGAGACTCGTCGAACAGGGCACGATGGCAGCGCCCACACCTCGCTCCCTCCCGCAGCCGTTCCCTTGGCAAACGGTTTGTGGTGTTGCAGTATGGACAGACCACGAGCAGTGCTTCGGCCATCCGATATCTCCGGGTAACTAGGCCCTCATTCTACGAAGGCGCGGCTCTTCGGCTTCGAGGATTTCGCTTGCGAGCGTGTCAAAGTCCCAGGGCCCGTCGTGCCGGAGGCCATTGATGAAGAATGTAGGCGTGCCGCTAACCCCGCTGCGCACGCCGCTCATAAAGTCTTCGCGGACCCGGCGTTCAAAGGTGTGGGATGACAAGTCGCTGGCGAATTGGTCCACGTCGAGGTCCAAATCGGCGGCATATTGCAGCAGATCTTCGGGCTCCAAAGCATCTTGAT
>JBAUNL010000501.1:0-14705 GCA_049579205.1 Rhodomicrobium sp.
TGACGAGGAAGCTGCCATTGCGGCCAAGATCGCGAGGAGCGTTCAGGCAATCACCACCGAACTGAGGCCAGCGCGTAGGCAGCCACGCCGGCGTAAGCGGTAGATCGTCAAATTTGTCCTGCTTGGCTGTTACTTGAGGTGTAGGTGGGAAGTAGCCGCGATTGTCCGGGTAGCCAAGGATCAACTCGCCAGCTTCCACGCCATGGAGTTCATTCTGGTCCTCGTACCACTTCCTGGTGCCCTTGATGAGCGGCTGAGAGATGCCGTCGGCAAAACCGAATGGCTCGATTGTCGGGGTCTCTCTGAAATACGGAACGGCTGCCCTCAATTCTTGTGAAACTCCTTCCATGTGGGGCGGGAGCGTCAGCCTCGTTTCAACGCGATGGACGAGCACCCCGCCTGACATTTCGAGCTTCGAAAGCTCACGCGCGCGAGCGCCCTCCAGCTGTTCCTTCGTCCTCGCATAGAGAAGTATTGCGGCATCGACGCTGCTGCCTGGGCCGCCCCATACCCAGTTTTCTGGTGCGTTTGGTCCTTCGTCTCCCAGAACTCGCGAGCGCCAAGGCGCCGCCATCCCATGCGTGAAGGCGGCCGGAAACGAGTTCATGACGCTCGTCTCGCCCGATTGTAATCCAAGCTTCTCTAGTCCCGTCGCCGTCAACGCCAGGATGTTCGCGCGCTCTGCCGGCATGTCGTCGCCGAAAGTGATACGGGCATCTGGGGCGCGCTCGGTGCTAAAATAATCGCGAAGCCATGCGCGCGCCGCTGAAGCATTGCCGGGAAGACGGATAAGCAGGCATTCGGCCTCAAGCAGCTTTCCGAGCCCGCTGAATACAATTGCTTGAACCTCATGGTCCTCAAGCAGCTTCGCGGGACGCGGCTGCGAGCCGAACAAAGACCGCCACGCAACGGCTTCGCTCTCCGTGCGAGCACGCGCGAAGCCGTCGCGGATCGCCGCATTGACCCGGATGCGCTCACAGGCAAGATCGGGATAGGCCGAGAACCAAAAGAGCGTGGGGATCTGCTGTCGGCGTGCCCACCGCTTGAACCGGTCGCCATCTTCCGAGCCGCCGAACAGCAGATTGTGCGCGGCGGGAAAGCCCACGGTATTGCTCCACACGCCGGTGAGCCCGCGGGCAGCCTTTGTGATGAAGTCTTCCATGTAGCTTTCCCAGCTTCCGGCGTAGTTGCTGAAGAAGACCAGGTTGCGGGTTTTAGGCAGCAGGACCCAGCGCGCGAAATGGATCGTGGCAATCTCATTCAAATAGCCAGGGCGGAAGAAAAGTGTGAGCCTGCGCGTGACATAGAAATACATGAAACGCAGCATGAAATTGCGCAAAATGCCAGGCTTCATGACCGAAACACCGGTCATGTGATTTTGTATATGCTTGTTTTCGTTCGCCATGATGGCTTGAACGGCTGCAGGATCGGGATCGAAGTCCCGCGGGACATCCGCCCGCTCGCGCTGCTGCAGAGCAAAGATCAACCCTGCGATAAGTCCGGCAAGCAAGAAAATCGATAGCTCCGCGCCGAGGAGCAGCGAGGCCAGCAGTGAAAAGGCGTTTACGACTATGCTGTGGTGTTCGGCGAAGGCGAGCCAGATCAGGAGCGCGGTGCCGAGCACAAGCGTGCCTACGCCAGCCAGGAGCGGCCGTGTAGCGAAGATTTTCGGGATTTCGATCGGCTTATTTGGATTGGCAAGGAAGGGAGCAGGTTCCGAAAGAAAGGCCCAATCATATCCGCCTTGCTTTCTAAGTTCCTCGCGTACATCGGACAGAAGCCGCAACGCTTCGCCGTCCCGGTGACGGCCAAGTTTTGCATCGAGGACCTCCGAGAGTTTGGCGGAAAGCGCTTCCTCGGCCTTGATCCGCTGCAGTCTTAACCCTGGGGTGCCACAGAACAGAAGGCCAAGGTTCTTCTTGCGGTAGCCAACGTCTACCGCATGCTTGGACAGGAAGCGAGCCAAGTCTTCTTGCGGCTTGAGCCCGCAACCCTTCTCAAAAATAGGTCGGAGCAATGCGTCCGCATTGGAGGCAAGGGCCTTGATCGCATCCTCTTGAGTACCATCCGCCGACATCTCCAAAACCGCATAGGTTGGCTCTGCATCTCCGCCCCTGACAACGGAGAGGCTCGAAAAATGAATGCATCCGGCGTGCTCGAATGCTTTCCTTGCCGCCTGCGCAGCCGGATTGCGAAGCTGCTTGATGTCAGCTTCGAGGGAGCTAGCGGCGCTAGCGTGAATGAGGGGTGCGCAGATCGTAATCATCGACTGCGTGGCGATCTCGTTCGAGGAAATGTCGAACTCCACCATCAGCCGGTCGGGGACAGGGCCTATTCGCTGAAGCATGCCATCGCGTGCAGGTGCTGCGCGGAAACCGGGCCTTTTTAGCAGCGCCTTCAAGGTCTGCGTGATATGGGCGTCCGCGATCATGGCTCCGAAGCAGGCATGCATCCCATGCCCGAACAGCATGTATTGATCCGGGCCACGCGAAGCATCGAACTTGGAGGGGTTCGGCACACGCCGTGGATCAAGCATTGCTGACAGAGTGCTGGCCAGAACGGTAGAGCCCTCGCGAATCCGGCGCCCGCTTGCAAGCTTGTAATCGCGATTGCAATAGCGGAAGGGACCGAAATTGAGTGGCCTGAACCGCATTGCTTCCAGAAGGATGCGCCAAAGGTCGCCGTCCCGGTCTTCGCTCGCGGCCTTGAGCGCCTGTGCCAAAGCCTCTGGCTTCTCAAGGATGACGGAAAGCATATGGCCGCCCGCCACCGTATTCGTTGGCGTGAATCCAGTCGTCATACCGGTGAGAATCGCCTGAATTTCAGCGTCGTCCGGTGGGTCCGGCTGTGTCTGTTGTAGCTTGACCAGCCTTCCAAGGACGGTATTAGCACCAACCCTGCCTGCTTTTGCTTCCGCAATCGCATCGCCGATGAGCCGGCGCATATGAGGCGCCGCGGCAAGCGCAAGCCGGAGGATGCTCTCTTTTCCGAAGGGGTCTCCAAAAAAAAGGACGCTCATTGAGAGTGCCCATTCTGCAAACGCATCTTCATCCGGGATCGGAATACCGTAGTAGGCCTCGCAAATCTTTGCGGACACACGGGTTATAAGATCGCGAACCGCGTTCACTCGCCCGGCAGACTTGTCCAGGATTTCGTTTGCGAAGCGAGCCGCCATCGGCTTGACGATCGTCTGAATATCGACTGGGAGAAACGCGGCATTCATGAAACGCTTCTGGCGTTCGTATGCTTGGCCTTCGTTTCCGCTTTTCATACCAAGTATGAAATTTGTTCCGCTTCCCAGCTCCTTCATCTCGAGGCCAAAAGGCGCGTCGAAAACCTGGTCCGTATCGAGTATCTCGCGGACGTCCTCAAACCGCGTCACCACAACGAATTTTCCGAGCTTCAAAACAGGGAAAAACCGGCGGAGAAGCTTGGTTGGCAGTGAGGGGTTACGGAACAGCCAGAAACCTATGCGAGCCGCAGGGCTATCGTCTTCGAGGTCACTGTAATTGAAAGCTGATGCAGGTTTGGGATCGGCTTGGAGTTCGCGAATGCGATCGTAATATTTTGGGACGGCCATAAAATTACCGATACAGCAATAGTTTGCAAAAACGCCTGGCAACAGGGCCGCAGCTAGCCGGTTTTAGATTTCGGTAAGTCCGGCGAGCTTCAGTCCGTCCAGGAGATTATCATTCCATTTTTTGTCAACAAACGGAAGCCAGTATATTTTCTCTCTTGTCAAGTCAGGGGAGGCTCTGGTGGCAAGCTCCCGAGCGAATGCGAGGCGGCCGCTTCGGGCAAATGCCGCGATTCGGATGGCCCTGGCGTACCAATAACCAGCGCGGGATTGGAGAGAACGTTCCGCGAATTCGCAAGCTTTCAGCCATTCCTCCTGCATATAAAAGGCAACAGCCAGCTCTCCCAACGTATGGAAGCTGTACACATCGTGCGGATTGAGCCTAATTGACAGAAGAAGAGGATCAACTGCCTTTTCCGGTTCGCCGCCCAGGATGTAGGAACTGCCGAGCGAGGCATGTGTGACAGCCAGGCTGGGGTTGAGCTCGATAGCGGTTTCGTAATGCGGGCGGGCTTGCTCGGGCCGGCCCATCAGCATAATTGCAATACCGGTTAGGGCATGAGCCCGGGCGTCGAACCTGTCCAAGCTTACCGCTTGCCGGGCGAGCTCCTCGGCTTTGCTCAAGACGGACAAGTCCCCTCTCTTTGTCCAAACGTCCCAAAAGTACCACCAGGCAAGTTGAATTCTGGCTTCGGTGGAGTTCGGGTCTCTCTTCAATGCCTCGTCCAACATCGAACGGGCGAGTGCCGCATCTTCTTTGGTGAATTTGTACTGATGCCAGGTTCCTTTGCGAATAAGCTCCCAAGTATCAAGATCCTCCGGCTTTCGCGCAAATGACCGGGATCGCTCAGCGCGTTCGACGTCAGAATCGAGAATGCTGACAATGCTTGCCGTTATCTCGTCTTGAACCTCGAAGAGCTTACCAAAGACGATCCGGTAAGTCCGTGTGGCAAGATTTAGACCATTCCCGGAATCGATCAAATTGACGGTTAGCCGGAGATTTGGCCCAGCAAACCTCACACTCCCGGTGACGAGGTACCTCGCACCGAGGGCTACCCCAATCGATCGGGCATCAAGCGCGTGGTGCTTGAAAATAAAGCTGGAAGTTCTGGAAATAACAGGAAAAGTGCGTACGTTCGAAAGGCCGTTGATCAGATCATCCGCAAATCCTTCCCCCAAATATTCATCTGCGCCGCTCCCGCCATAAATTTCAAAGGGCAACACAGCGATTGCCGGCCTTCCATGGAAACCCGGCACCGGCTGCGACAAGCTGACTGGAGGCAACAGATCGTCCACTGTCAACGGAACGTTCGCGGCCTCGGCTGCGAAAGCGGAAACCGCTACGGGGATGTTCTTCAGCTGCTGAGGACCGAGGGCCTTAAACTTCAAGTCTACTTTACCGAAGATCAGGCGGAACACAGCCTCGGATAGGACCAAATGTCCTGGCTTGCAGAGTTCTTGTAGGCGAGCGGCGATGTTGACGTCATCGCCAAAGAGGCCGCTGTTTTCGACGATCACGTCGCCGGTATGGATCCCCACGCGGAAATGAATGCGCCTATTTTCTGGAAGGTCCTCGTTCTGCGCTTCGATCGCACGCTGAAACTCGATGCCGCACCGGACAGCCGCAACGGGGCTTGCGAATTCCGCCATGCTGGAGTCGCCGGCGACGCCAAACAACTGTCCGTCCTTTTGCGCCACGCAATCGCTGAGGACCTCGCGATAATTTATAAGGCGGCCAAGCGTCAGCTCATCATCCTGGCCCATGAGGCGGCAGAACCCGGTGACGTCTGCCGAAAGGATAGTTGCCAAACGGCGTTTGAACGCCATGCGTATGTTCCGCGCCTCCATGCCGCACTGCACTAAAATTCCCGCCCCCGCAAGAAGGAGAGGAGGTTTCGAAAGAGCAAAATTCGGGAAAGCTTTAAGAACGGATTGGTAGTTACATGCTCAATTTGAGAGAGAACATACAAATTGGACGCTTTTTCAACGAGAACACTATAATATAACATACCACTCGTGGCAAAGGAGCTTAGAGTCTAAAAGCCAGCAGCCGCTCCGTCCGACCGGGGATCGCAAGCTCCTGAAATCACGGCGTTTCGATCAACAACGACGGCCCCGGCATGACCCATCAAAGAAGAGAACTCTTGAACCCGTTCAACTATGTGGCCGGCTTGCAACAGTCTTTTTTCTACAGCCAAAGGAAACCGCTTTTCTAATTTCAGTGTAATCGAGCGGCTGCCCCAGGTCCGGCCTAGAAGCCAGCGCGGCGCTGTGATTGCCGGCTGCAGATCGTAGCCATAATAGGCGTAGCGGGTGAAGACCGCAGCTTGTGTCTGCGGCTGGCCGTCGCCGCCCATTGTGCCGTAGACCATAACGCGGCCATCATCGAGCCGGGCGAGAGCGGGGTTCAAGGTATGGAAGGGCTTGCGGCCAGCTGCGAGCGCATTTGGGGCGCTGGGGTCCAGCGAGAAGCTCGCCCCCCTGTTCTGCCAATTGACGCCCGTTTGCGGCAACACTACGCCTGACCCGAATTCCCAATAAGTGCTTTGGATGAAGCTTACCGCGCGGCCTTCGCCGTCGATGGCGCCCATCCAAATTGTGTCTCCTGGATGGGTCTTTGGTTCCGGCCAGGGCCGCGCACGCTTGAGATCAATGCCAGAAGCCAGCTCCGCGACGAATTCATCAGTCAGGTAATTGCTTGCAGGAGCCGGAGCATCTCTTGGGTCGACGGCAGCTAAATCACGGACGCGAAAGGCGGCCTTGGTACACTCGACGAGGCGGTGAACGTAGTCAAATCCATCGGCATCGCGAGCCGCCATCCGGTCATAGAGCGCAAGGATTAGAAGAGAGGCGATGCCTTGGGTGGGCGGCGGCATGTTGAACACTTCGGCATGGCGCAGACGCACCGAGAGCGGAGTAACTACTTGCGCCTGGTGATTTTCGAGGTCGTCAAGCCGCAGCGGACTGCCGGCAGCCTCCAGGTCCCCGGCTACGCTCCGCGCTACCTCACCGCGATAGAAATCGTCAAGACCAGCTTCGCAAAGTTGTCGAAGCATCTTCGCCAATGCCTGGTTCTTCAGAGTTCCATCGCTTTGCCATGTTCCACCGCGCAGAAATGCCGCTTTGAAGCCGGGCACCTCCTCAAGTTCTTCCCGCTTCTCGGAGATCATCTGGCGGAAGCTGTCCGTTACCGGCGCGCCATTTTCCGCGTAGTCAATCGCGCTAGCTAGAAGCCGCGAAAGCGGGAGCGGCTTGCCCCATTTCGCCGAAATCTCAAGCGCCTTCGCCCAGCCTGAAACCGTCCCCGCCACCGTCAAGGCGGCAAGTGGGCCGCGTGCGGGGATTTCAGTCAGATTGTGACTTCGATAGAAATCCACGCTCGCGGCCATTGCCGCGGGGCCGCAAGCATCAATCCCGAGCGGCGCCTTTCCGGGCTCTGCGATGACCCAGAAGCCATCGCCGCCGATGCTGTTCATATGCGGATAGGTGTGTGCGATCGTGGCTGCTGCCGCCACAACGGCTTCAACTGCATTGCCACCCTCCCACAAGATGGCGAGCCCCGACTGGGCCGCAAGGTTGTGCGGTGCCACCACCATTCCCCGGCCGGCTTTCAAAGTGTGAAGCATCCAAATAACTCCGAGCGGCGCCCAGAAGGGGCCTCAAGATGGGTCTTGGTTTTCAGATTTTAGGCGGAGGAGACCGCGTTAGATTAGTTATTGTGGCCGCATTGGCAAGAGTCGTCCTTTGGCTTCGAAGCTAAGCAATCGGTTCCACGTCCGGCAGCTCTTTTTGAAAGCGGAGCGGTACTTACTCCGCTTTCATGCTTCATTACAGGTTTCTGTCTTGGGGTCTTCTGTATGCGTTATGGGCCGCCCGGTCCTTAGCCGGATAGCACATCTGCATAACCTGTTTGCCCGGCACGCCGGCCTGACTAACTAACGCCAAGCAAACAGCCGCATACACAGCGCAAATGGCGATCGCAAGATCCCGCGCTTCCGCCACCTGCTTTCGCCACAGCCAGCGAGCCGTGAACTGAACTGCAGCGAAACCTATGATAAGCAGACGGCCTTCGGCACTTCCTGCGAAGGACACAAGCTTATACACCGCGGCCACAAGCGAGCCGATGCATGATTCTACGGCAGGCATTGCGTTTACCTCTACAATGCCTGCTGTCCCAGCGCGGGATGGAACTCTTGATTTGCTGAAGGTTTTCAGCTATATAGATTGATCCGGCGCTGAGCCAGCGGGCTCTACCAAAAGCGTCGTCGATCAAGAAGAGCGGTATGGCTTTTGCTTTCCAGGGCGAGCCAGCCGCTCTTTTGCTTTTCAGGTCACGGCCGATCCTCCAATTCGCTTTCCGAGAGCCATTCAACTCTCAAGCTTCATATTACATTAAAAATATGTTAGTTTGAACATGAATTTTGTTTTATAGGCTTATTATACTACTTTTTAGATACAGCTCAAAAACCTGGAAAGTTTCTTGACTCGTGGAATTTCCAATATTAAAAAATTTAAATGACGAATCTCGGCGGTCGCTCAGTCTTCGGCGTAGGCTAAGTGATTGACGAATTTTGAGTTAACGGGGCAGCATCCGGCCGATCCGTCGCTGAAACAAAAGAAAGAAGACGTATGGCACGGCGCGCCCCCCCCATGGGGCCTGTTAAGAGTCCAGTGAATATTGCCGCTGGGGCACTACTGAAGCGTCTGCGGGAGCGTTCAGGGCGGCACCTTGATCAACTCGCCCCAAACCTCGGGGTATCGCCTGCTTATCTGAACGCCATTGAAGCGGGCACTAACGCATTGCCGGCGAAGTCGGTGGTTGGTCTCGGTGACCTGGGCTTGAGTTTTCTTGCCGCGAGCGCGTTGCTGGCGATGATCAGCTACCTTGATTGCCGTATTCCGAATTCAAGGATGTATGATCTTACGGAGCTTCAGTTACGGGTAGAAGGTCTTCTCTCTAGCCCATCGATCCCAGCTTTTTTCCCCTTTCTTGAGTGGGTTCTGGCGTCCCTCCGCAATGAGGCCGGTGGTGACGCTGAAAATGTTGCCCGTGGGATAGGCGTTCTTGAAGACAGCCTGAACCAACTATCATCCCCCGGGCCGATCGATCAGACTGCTAACACAGAAACATCTCTTCCTCACCAGGCGCTTTCACCGATGATGGAAGACATGCTGGACACGGTATCCAGCGGTCTTGCGCTTGTAACGCCGCTTATAAGCCGGTTCAAGTTCAAGGCATGGGAGCGCCTCAACGCCGGCCGGATGCACGAAGTCCGTGCCTACGTCGATGATGTAGACAGGTTTCTTGAGGATGCTCCTGAATTTGATTGGCACTCGATACTTCTGAATAGCCACCGGCCCCGCCTCAGCATTATGGTACCCGGAAAAACTTCCTTGTCCGAAGAGGCACTTGCGGAGCAGTTTTATGAGCAAATCCCCCTCTACAACCGGAGCGAGTCGCAGCTAGCGGGCGTCAAAGGCCAGATCCGATTTAAAAGAATTGCATCCAAAAATTCGGAAAACGATATAAGCCGCGGTCTTGTCTACGATTTTTCCCAAGGCCAGCTCGTCAGTGAAGCAATTTGGCAATCTCCAGGAAAAAAACTTCTCAACCAGAAAAGATTCTATCAATTCAATAATGCTTGGCTTTATGAATTGAGGTCCTATGGTGGCGCGCAGCCTGGAGGGAAGGTCATTGCCATCCTGGGTGCATACAACGATAACGAGCTGTCTTCATTCGGCGTTTTCCTGGATCGTGAAGATAGCCGCACTTGGTGGGAACTTACCGGCGAAATAATTGGTTAACATGGGGGATTGAGAAAAATGGAACCTCTTGGTGAGATCAAATTCAGGAAGACGACGACGCCGAGAGGAGCGCCGCTGGTGCCGGGCAGTCGTTGCTTATTTACGATAAGCGTAAACGCGTGCAATCAAACAATTGACGATTTAGTCAGTGCATATTTCTGGGCAAAAGACAGATACGATATTCAGGGCTTGCTTGTCGGCGACGGTCTATATCGAATAACACTAAGAATATGCAATGCCAGCGCACCGCAAGCAGCAAGAGAAAAGGCAGCAGTCGTAGGAAATAGATTTCTAGAAGAATTTCTTGCCTCCGCGAAAGCGCGTCATTTAGAAGTTTTCAAGACAAGTAACTTGTTTACTGATCCAGAATTTATAGTAACATACCAAAGAATTGATCACCTCTATCGCACAGACACCATACTCCAGGAAGCTGTCAACTCTGATGCCAAATTCTTTGTCGATCGCCAGCATAAGCATGGCCGACTCAAGATTAGCGAAAATGAGGCAGTTACTTTATCCGAATATTACATTAAACAAGAAATAGCAGTATACCTCTTGATGGCTGAGCGTGGTTGGCCAACCGACATTTATCTCGGCCAGGAAATTCCAACGCTTGCGAAGATTATGAATGGGGAAATACCCGGCGCACCGAAGGCGTTGAGACAAAGAATTAATGTCGGTTTGCAGAAGCGAACTAAGAAGCAGGTTGTATTTCACCCGGCGCCGATCCCGCTTACCATCGCTGCTTGACGCTTAATTCGCCAGATCACCATCTCCCATCAAAATTGAAAACCCGTAGGCCCGCCCGGCTCGCGTGGCTGGCTATGAAATCATCTCCAAGGCCTCTCTAAGCCTCCCTCCCGCGCGGTCGAGAGCCTCACGGGCATCAGCTATTTCGCAGCCTCTCAGCAGCAGCACGGCGAGCTTCACGCTGCCATCAGCGCGCTTGAGCGCATTGCGAACTTCGGCCGGGTCTCTGCCGGTGAGCTGCATTAGCATCTTCTCTTGGCGTTGCGCCAGCTTCGCGTTGGAGGCTTGCACCTCCACCATCAGCCCAGCGTAGACCCTGCCGAGCCTTATCATGGCGAGCGAGGAAAGCAGGCTCAGCGCGATCCGCTGGGCGGTGCCTGCGTTCATCCGAGTGGAACCGGCTATCGGCTCCGGGCCCGTCTCTAGGAAGATGGGGTGTTCCGCTTCGGTGAGAATCGGAGTGCCGGGGTTGTTCGCGATACCAATAGTCAGAGCCCCGCGCTCTCTGGCCTCGCGAAGGCAGGAGAGCGTGAAGGGCGTCGTCCCGCTTGCCGCCACCGCGATCAGCACGTCCTTGGCGCCGATCGCATGGTCTCTTACCAATCTGGCTCCCTGCTCTCCCTCATCTTCGGCGCCCTCAACGGCGCTGACCATGGCTTTATCCCCGCCCGCGACCAGAAGCAGCAGCCGGTCCGCAGGCCAGCTAAACGTCGGCAGAAGTTCAGCGCCATCTTGCGCCGAGAGCCGGCCGGAAGTGCCTGCTCCGGCGTATACAAGCTTTCCTCCGCCCCGGAGGCGGCCTTCCATCGCAAGAGCGGCTTGCAGCAGAGCGCGGCGGGAAGCCCGGACTGCGGCGACAGCCGCGAACTGTCCTTCGATCATCGCATCGAGGATGTCGAGCGGTTCCCAAAGGTCGATATCGGAATAGCGCGGGCTTGGACGTTCAGTATCCATCGATTGACGAGCTTGCTACGCCGCCCTGGACTCTCAGGCGATGCCCCTTAAATAAGGAACGAATTCAGAGCTTCTAGGTGAATAGCGATTTCCTTCTTCTCGGGGTTGATGGCGGCGGTACTAGCTGCCGGGCGCGGTTGTGCACTTTCTCAGGTGCGACCGTCGGGGAAGGCTTGGCAGGGGCCGCGAATGTCCGTGTCAACTTGGAAGAAAGCTGCGAAGCTATCCTGGCTGCTGCGGCACAATGCCTGGAGAGCTCCGCGCTCATTTCTGAGCCCAGCACCATCTTCGCCTGCCTTGCTTTGGCCGGCGCCAGCGATCCGGCCATTATTGAGCGGCTTCAAGACTATCGCTTCCCCTTCCGCGCCGTGACCTTTGTGACCGACTCCTACGCGGCCTGCATTGGCGCGCATCGCGGCAAGGACGGAGGCGTCATTATCGTGGGAACTGGGAGCATCGGAGAGGGCATCATTGCCGGCAACCATTATCGGGTAGGCGGCTGGGGATTTCCTGTCTCGGACGAAGGCAGCGGCGCGTGGCTTGGCTGCGAGCTGATCCGGCGTACGTTACAGGCGCTGGATGGGCGGCTTCAATGGACGCCGTTACTTTTGCGCATCTCGAGAAAATTTGCCTCGGATCCGCACGCAATCGTGCGCTGGATGACGGACGCAAGGCCCGGAGATTTCGCGACGCTGGCATCGCTGGCGGCGGAGTATGCTACCAGGGACGACCCCATCGGATGCGAGTTGATGCGAACGGCCGCTTTGCATGTTGAAACGCTTGCCCGAACTCTGCGCTCACATGGCGTAAAAAGGCTGGCTTTAAGCGGCGGCCTTTCTACCGCAATTGCACCCTGGCTCAGCAGCGAAATCCGGAGTTGGTTCGTTGAGCCGGCCGCGGATGCACTAAGCGGTGCAATCGAGATCGCGCGCCGCCGCCACACGGGAAGCATGCCGTGACAATGCTTAATCTGCAGCTGGAGAGCGAAATTCGGCAAGCTCCCGAGGTGCTGGGCCGCCAGGAATTCAGCTTGACGCCGCCGATCGAGGAATTGGTCGCACGGTTGAAGCAAAAACCCCCGAACGTCGTGGTGACATGCGCCAGGGGCAGCTCGGGGCATGCTGGGGTCTTCGCGAAGCATCTCTTCGAACGGTATTTGGGGGTCCCGGTTGCGGCGGCTGCGCCCAGCATTGCCAGCATTTACAAGGGCCAACTGGCGCTGAAGGATCAGCTTTTCCTTGCGATTTCGCAATCCGGCAGGAGCGATGACCTTCTTGAAATGACGAAGAGCGCGAAAAGGTCCGGCGCAGTCACGGCCGCGGTCGTGAATGCGTCTGAAAGCCCCCTCACATCGGTTTGCGATTTCGTTCTGCCGATCGGCGCCGGACCGGAACTGAGCGTCGCGGCCACGAAGACATTCGTGGCAACGCTTGCAGCGCTCTTGCGGCTCACCGCGGCGTGGACCGGAAGCCGCAACCTTCGGGGCGCTCTCGATCGTTTGCCGGTCCGTCTCAGCGAAGCCGCCAATCTTGATTGGACCTCGGCCATCGGCACGCTAGCCCGGGCCCCAAGCCTCGTTACAATTGGACGGGGGCCGACTTTCGCCATCGCCCGGGAAGCCGCGCTAAAACTCAAGGAGACATGCAACCTCCACGCTGAAGCGTTTAGCGGTGCTGAGTTTCTTCATGGCCCGGTTGCGCTTGTTTCCTCGCGCTATCCTATTCTGATGTTCGTGCCCTCAGACGCAGCCGCCGAAGGAATGCTGAACCTAGCCATCGATCTGCGCAAAAAGGGGACAGCATTGTTTGCCGCGGGTATGGGGGCAGGGAAATCCGGGACTCTACCGGTATTGCCGGCAGATCAGCCCGAGGCGGATGCGATTTGCCTCATACAGAGCTTTTACATCATGGCGGTGGCATTGGCTAATAAGCTCGGCATGGATGCCGGTCGGCCGCGGCATTTGAGCAAGGTTACAAGGACAAGATGACCCTTGGAACTCAGCACGCGGTGCTTGCGGATACGGTTTTCGACGGTGAAAGCTGTCATCGCGATTGCGCCGCCGTGATCGAGGGTGCTCAAATCTCGAGGATTGTTCCGCGCCGCGACCTCCCGACGCAGATATCAATGGTGAACCTTCCTGCGGGGAAATGGCTTGCCCCTGGTTTCATCGACTGCCAGGTCAATGGCGGCGGCGATGTCCTCTTCAATGACTCGCCAAGTGTGGAGTCCATCGAGGCGATTGCCTGCGCGCATCGACGGTTTGGCACGACTTCGCTGCTTCCAACACTGATAACCAGCCCAGTGGAAACGATGCATGCAGCTTTGGGGGCAGCGGAGGAAGCAGCGCTGCAAAATCCAAGCATTCTCGGCATCCATCTTGAAGGACCGTTTCTGTCGCCGGAAAAGCCGGGCGTTCATGATCCAGCTCTTATGCGCGCACCTACCCCAGAAGACGCGAACTTTCTATGCGGGCCGCGAAAAGGCGTCACCCTCGTGACACTTGCGCCTGAACGGATGCCTCATGGCTTCATATCCAAGATTACCGCGGCCGGCGTGCGGGTCTGCCTCGGACACTCCATGGCCACGTATGAGGAGACCAAGGCAGCGCTGGCTGAGGGATTGGCCGGTTTCACGCACCTATTCAACGCGATGCGTCAGCTTTCGGGCCGCGATCCAGGGCCCATCGCCGCGGCGCTGGAGACTCCGGGCGCGTGGTTCGGCATGATCGTAGACGGCAAGCATGTCGATCCCGCCATGCTTCGCCTCGCGCTTCGAGGACTGGCCCATCCCATGCTCGTGACAGATGGCATGCCGCCTGTGGGAGGGAAAAAGCCCTCCTTCGTCTTGAATGGTGAAAAAATCAACGTTCGGGACGGCCTCTGCGCACGCGCGGATGGAACGCTCGCGGGCGCAGCCCTGGATATGGCAAGCGCCGTCCGGAACTGCGTCACGCTCTTGGGAACGCCCCTCACACAGGCTCTGCGTTACGCGTCGCTAGAACCTGCCAGGTTTCTTGGCTTGGGCGGGAAGCTCGGACGGCTTAAGCCCGGATACAGAGCCGACATGACCGCCTTCGACCCAGACAGCATGCACATCCATGAAACCTGGGTCGCCGGAAGTCCTTCGAGCGCCTAAGCCGCCAGGTGTTTGAACATATGTCCGCGCGCGTCGTCGTCCATCTCGGCCTTGAACGGGAACCGATCTTTTAGCGCAATGGCCTTCGCCGCCGCGGGTCTCGAGCTGATTTCATCATGATGCCGTTTCAGAATGGGAAACTTCTCCCAGCCTCCGTCGCCGAAAATGAAGGGGATCATGCGGGCCCATCCCCACGCATCCATGTCCACGATCGTGTAGGTGCCGCCAACGATGTAGCGCCGATCTGCCAAGCGGGCATCCAAGATCCCGTAATGGCGCTCCGTCTCATAAAGATAACGCTTTACGGCATAGGGCACTTTCTCGGTCGCGAAGTGCTTGAAATGCACGGCTTGCCCGGAAAAAGGTCCAACGCCGGTGGCAACGAACATTAGCCAGGAGAGTAGCTCACCGCGCGCCTTGTTTTCGGGCAGAAACTTACCTGTCTTCTCTGCGAGATACAGAAGGATCGCATTGCTGTCGAAAA
>JBAUNL010000502.1:0-3041 GCA_049579205.1 Rhodomicrobium sp.
AAGCAGGCGCCGCAACTCCTTTGCCACGCGCAAATTGTTGGCGCGATCGCGGCCGACGGTGCGGACATCGATCTGCGCCGGGAGCCCGAAATTGAGGATCTGGGTGACCATGTCGGCGGCCTGGAAATAAAAGATCACGTTCGAAAAGGCAGCCGGCAACGCCTCCCGTAGGCGGCGCACGTAATCGGCAGTCGGTGCATGGCCATCCTTGAGCGACACCATGATCACGCCGTCGTTGACGTTGATGGTCGACCCGTCGGTGAAGGCGAGGTTGTATACCCGCTCCGGCAAGCCGATGTCGTCTTCTCGAGGAGCGGGCGTACCGTGGCCGCAAGCCATCGTTTTCCCGCTCGCAACTCAACACGGTCCGCGACAGGCTGGGACGGCACGGGATTTCGCAGATTGCCAAGGAGGCGGGCTGTCCCGCCGGGCCGTGTATCGTATCCGGGACGATCAGGCGGGCGCGGAAGCTGCGTTGATTGCGTGGGAGCTCTGATTTGCCAAGGCGAAAGCCGAAGGGAACTACGAGGGTCCCGTGGAGGGTCTACCGCATCCTGGAGCCTTGGCGACCCGCTATCTTAGTGTAATCGCGAGGCCGCTCAGATCCAAGTTCGCCAGCAACCCAACTTGCCTCCCGGTAAGTTCCAGCACCGCACCTTTCTGGTTGGTAAGCACGATCGCGCGTGCGCCTCTACCAACCGCAAGCCCCGCCCCCGCGGCGCCATAGACGCCCGCGACATCAGATGGCGACCAGATGTTTCTTACCGTTCCGTGCAGCACTGTTTTCGAACCGCCGAAGACAAGGCCGTAATCCAGCCCACCGGTCGACAGAGGGTAGGACCTGCCATGAAAATAGAGTGAACCGCCGCCCCCGGAGCCGCCGATGAACCACCCTCCTTTGTAAATCGTGAGTGTCACTGTTCCGTCGTCGGCATAGCTGGCGGGGGACAAGCCAATGAAAGCAACGAGTGCAATAAGCGCAATGCGGATGGCTGATGTGATTCTCATGACTAATCCCTCCCGGAATGGTTTTCGCCACTTATGATTGCTAACGATAGATTGGGGAGTCAGTGTGTTCACTTTTTCCACGGTGCTCGCAGCTGTTGCTTTGGCGTGACAGCGAAGCCGCATGGCCTTCGGCATACGGCTATCGGCGCTCGACGTCTTCAACGGCGACGTCCGGAAGGCCAGGCGCTTCTCCAGGCATGCAAACCTCGCGACCGTGGCCCTTTGCGACGATAGCAGAGAGGGATCATGCAGGAGCGGTTGCTCAGGTGCGGGACGGGTTATGGCTTAAAGGTCGCAACCAAATAATAATAGGATGTCCCGTCATTTTCGAAGAGCAAGCACCCCGCTTATCGCGATCATAAGATTGCTCTTGCGAAGCAAAGGCTTGAGCGGCTGGCCGCAATGGCGCAGGCGCTTGCACTTGGCGCCGCCTGCGGCTGGAACCCCGCTCAACTGCAGGCGCGCCAATTTCCGGGGGCCACCCGGCCGGATTGCCCGCGGGATCACAGCCTATTTGTAATAACCAACAACGCAGATATAGCCTGCAACCTTCGTCACCAGGCCTACCTTCGGCACCGGGGAGCCGTCACCGCCAGGACGCGGAAACACATAGCTGACCTCGGCAATCTGGCCTTCCTTTGCGACCCTTGCCATCTCCTCGCCATAGGCCTTGCCGGATTTGTCCTTGACATCTTTCTGGACCAGGCCGATGCGCGACGCGTTGGGGTGAGCAGCATATTTGCCGTCGGGACCGACGCAGTAGGGATAGAGATCGCGATCCTTAAAGCCTCCCTCTCCCTTGCTGATTTGAGCGAGGGTCTTCTCCTTATCCGCTTTCATGCCCGCAACGACCTTTTCGAGCATGGCTTTCGCCTCGGCCGGCGTCCCAAACTCGGCCTTTTGCGCGTTGGCCGCCATTGTCGAGACTGCCAAGAATGCAGCAGCCGTAAGCATATTTCGAAGCATGGTTTCCTCCTCCAAATTGTTTGTTCTTTTCGGGCGCCCCCTCTTTCGGGAGCGGCGCACAGCTTGCGCTAGTTAAAGACTACCACATCCTCGAATGTTCCGGCCCTAGCTCGTGAACGGCGCGGCTATTCTGTTTTGTATTTCCACGGTGACGCTTCGCTGATCGCCATCAACCGAAGCGTCACAAACTCGCTCGGCACGCCACACATCTCTTCCTGTCTCCCGGCATGGAACAATTTGGCGAGGGTTTGCGTTGCGGATCGTTCTCGGTCTTGGAGATCGCCGCGAACGGCGGAGGCGGGCACCTCCCTAAAAAAGCATCGTCGCCCGCTTCCGTTCATGGGGTGGAATAATCCAGGCGCCGGTCCCGTTGTCGTTGAGCCTGAGGAAAGGCACAATCCAACTCAGCCGCCCTTCACCCGGAGGGGCGGTTTTTTTGCGCGTCGGCTTTTCTTGACGGTTGCATCGGCGGGCAAACTCGCCTGCACGCACGCGCGTATCGCGCCATAGAAAAGGTGCCATTTTCGTATCTGAACCCAGGCGCGCGTGAGCGGCCGTTTGCCTTGGCTGGTATTTTTGCCTAGTCCGAATCTTCGATCCTTTGCTTCAGATCAATGCATCAAGACAGGAGTTAACTAGACTTGCGAGCTATTTTAAAAACGAAGGCTCGCTATGACAGAGATTGTAGCTGGGCAAAACAGGGATGGAACTTGGGGCTTATGGGTCGGGCGCACCTGCATCAGGACTGATTTCATAACGGTAGATGCTGCGCGAAAGTAGGCGGAGCAGCAGATCAGCGGCAAGGCCGAACCCCAAAAACAAGAAACCGGAACAGCAAAGCAGTATGGCACCACGGCTCGGTAGCCGCCCGCTGCGTTTGCTCAATCAAAGGCTTCCGCTCGCTTGACGGTCGCTGCGGTTTTGGCTTCGAACGCCGCAAACCGCTGATTCCATCACACAGTGGGACTAGAGCGGTTCCCGTTTTAGTTTACGCATATCCGGCGTGACGAAAGAAGTTTAAGCACTCCACGGGCGCGAAGCCCTCCAAGAGTTTGCCGATCCGGTCC
>JBAUNL010000503.1:0-1618 GCA_049579205.1 Rhodomicrobium sp.
ACCAGAAAGTGGTAATCACTCTCTAAGGTGCTGTGTGTTCACTGAGCTACGCCCGGAAGTTGGTGACGCCGCGTACAGTTCCTTGGGCACCGTTATCGAACAAGTAAGCAGCGTTTCTGTTCAAATCAGTGCAGCGCCCCTAAAGCGGGACTTCTGGAACTTCCGGAAGTACCTCGGATTACCCGATCCCACCCCTACACAGTATGACATAGCCTATCGCCTTCAGCATGGGCCTGGAAAAAATTCAATCCCTACGAAATGCAAATCCTGGGCGCAAAGATCTGACGGCCGAAAAATTTAAAGATCGAGCTAGGGGGAGACCGGGACCCAATGGCCTTTCGTGTTTGTACCGAATCGGCCCCCCTCCTCAAACGGCCGCCACCAGAGGGAGAGGAACGAGCGATGGGCTTTTGTTGGGCATCAAGGAAGCTGCCCATGCGAATTGCGCTGCAGCCGGCGCCTCTTTTAAACTCCCTCGATTGGGCTGCGACTGGCATTGCCTGCG
Organism: Rhodomicrobium sp.; assembly: GCA_049579205.1. GTDB lineage: Bacteria > Pseudomonadota > Alphaproteobacteria > Rhizobiales > Rhodomicrobiaceae > Rhodomicrobium. The sequence goes on from JBAUNL010000503.1 coordinate 506, forward strand.
ACGGTGCTGCCGGCGATGGCATCGTTGTGGGACTTGCGCGTTGGGGCGTCGCCGAGAACGGAACCTTGGTGTTCCACTCCGCCGCCGATACTCCGATTTTGCTCAATTTTCTTCCGGCGGTGCATATCGTGGCGGTTTATGCCCGTTCCATCGTGTCTCATCTCGAGGACTATGCCGCGGCCGCGCGACGGGCCGGCGATCCAGCCCCGCGCAACGCCTGCCTGATTACTGGTGCGAGCGGGACAACCGACATTGAAGGCAATCTCGTGCTCGGTGCGCACGGCCCGCGTGAGCTCCACATTATCGTCATTGATGACGCATCCGCGAACGGAACATGACCCCGAAAATCAGTTCATGCAGTATCGGCGCCGCAGCACCGATTGAAACTTGTCCTCTTTCTGAGTGGGCGCACCCGCGATCAATCTAATTCCGGGTTTGAAGTCAAGCTCCCGAGAAATTCTTGCCGGCGGGGACGGCCTTCGGAAGCCAAATCCGCGGTGAAGGCGGGAGCATTTCAAGAGAAACGCATCACCCAATACCAGAGTTGGACAAGCGAGCCGGGCTGGTAGCTAGATGTTTAGTCCCGGCATGTACTGGATAGGATCGTGTCTGAACTGATCCGGATTTTCTGTCCAGCATTTGCAAATATATTCGTAGGGGGTGAGCCCTCTCAGGGTCTTGAGGCGCTTTGCGAAGTTGTAGGCAGCCAGGAAAGTTGCGAGGTGGTGGCGCAACTGATTGTGGTTCTCGTAGTGGTAGCGCCGGACCGTGGCCTCTTTCAGTGTGCGGTTCATGCGCTCAACCTGGCCGTTGGTCCAGGGATGCCTTTGTCAGGCGGTGATCGATGTCCGCCTTTGCGCAGGCCAGCTCGAATGCATGAGCCCAGAAAAGTTCGCCTCTTGCCAGGCATTCTTTGAGTTCTTGTGCCATCGAGCAGACATTGCCGGGTGTAGTGAAGTGGGTGCCATAGCACATTGGGAACCACTCGACGGAGGCCCTGATCGCTTGCGGAGGATCAAGCTCAAGCAGGCGGTCAGGGCCAGGCAGCAAATCTCTAAAGTGAAGGTGTCGAATCAACGCTTTAGAGGGCCCAGCCATGACCTTTCTCCAGTG
>JBAUNL010000504.1:0-14443 GCA_049579205.1 Rhodomicrobium sp.
CTCGTATGGTGACGTCAAAACGTCCGCTAGCATGCGCCGAGGTTCGCCCCGAGCCGCGCCACAGTGTAGGAAAAACTGTCGGAAATTGTCGTTGAAATGGAGAAAACTCCTGTAAAACCAAAGATGCTTGGCGGAGAGGGAGGGATTCGAACCCTCGAGACGGTTGCCCGCCTACACGCGTTCCAGGCGTGCGCCTTCAACCACTCGGCCACCTCTCCCTGAGACAGAATCAACGCACTATAGCGAATAAGGCACCTCCTGCAAGCCCGGCCGAAACTACTTGTCGCCTGTCAGCATCGAACGCCCTGTCTTCGGAAAGGAAGTACTTACGGCGACGCAGTATTCGTGGCGACAACGCTCGAGGACGCACCGCTGTGATATTTCCCGCACAACCTGCGGCAAAAGGAGCGAACGTGCTGGCCAGGGTTGACGGTGTGCGCGGTTACGATCATATATGTCCCAAGCGTCAGGCTTTAATCAGTTTCCTGCCTACCGCTCAGCTTCCGATAATGCACAGTCCGTTCCGATGTGCCGCGGCTTGCTGGCATGAGAAATGACTTCGTATCTGACGTCTGGCTGTCATCATTTCGCAGTACGCGTGATGATACTCTGAGCCTCGAACATGGTTCCAAGAAAACTCAACGGGATATGACCTTTAACGAACTTAAACTCAGCGACAAAGTGCTCGCTGCAATCGAATCGGCCGGATACACAACTCCCACCCCAATTCAAGCCCAAGCCATCCCCTTTGCCCTCGAAGGCCGTGACGTTATCGGCATTGCTCAGACCGGCACAGGCAAGACGGCGTCCTTTGTCCTTCCGCTGCTTACGATGCTCGAGAAAGGGCGTGCCCGTGCGCGAATGCCGCGCTCTCTTATTCTGGAGCCGACGCGAGAGCTCGCTGCTCAGGTCGCGGAAGCGATCGAGACGCTTGGCGCCCAGCACAAGCTCACCATCGCTCTTCTCATCGGTGGGGTATCTTTTGAGGATCAAGAGCGCAAACTGGAGCGTGGCGCCGATATTTTGATTGCCACGCCAGGCAGACTGCTGGATCATTTCGGCCGGGGCAAGCTCCTCTTAAGCGCGGTCGATTATCTCGTGATTGACGAGGCGGACCGCATGCTCGACATGGGTTTCATCCCCGACATCGAGCGTATCTGTAAGCTTCTGCCGCCTTCGCGCCAAACCTTGTTCTTTTCGGCGACCATGCCGCCGGAGATTCAAAAGCTTACGGACCAATTCCTTCGAAATCCCGAGCAAGTCAGGGTCAGTCCCCCTGCCACCACTGTCAAACTCATCACTCAAAAGCTGAAGTTTTCGCCTTCGGACTCAAAGACAAAGCGAGACATTTTGCGTCAGCTCATGCTGAGCGAATCCGGGTCCGTCAAGAACGCAATCATCTTCTGCAATCGTAAGAAAGACGTTGCGATCCTGCATAAGTCTCTCGTCAAGCATGGTTTCAACGCGGCTGCGCTCCACGGTGACCTTGATCAGCGCCAGCGCATGGCAACACTTGACGCCTTTCGCAGAGGCGAAATCACATATCTCGCCGCCTCCGACGTTGCCGCCCGCGGCCTCGACATTCCCGAAGTCAGTCACGTCTTCAATTTCGACGTGCCGGTTAGCCCAGAAGATTACATACATCGAATCGGAAGAACCGGGCGCGCGGGCCGCGAAGGCTACACCGCGATGATCGTGACCCCCAAAGAAATGAAGGCGTTGAAAGCTATCGAGACGCTCTGTAAGGCGAAGATCGAATGGATCGACGGCGAGCCGTCAACCGAGAATTTAACCTCTGCCGATTTCAGCGCGGGCCGTGATCAGGGCCGCCGCGACCGCAAGCCTCGCGAAGATCGAAAGGACAGCCGCCCGCGTGATGGGGAAGTCCGCCAGTTCCGCGCCAAGTCCTCGCGCCGCGACAAAGACAGCAGCGTTTCGCGCTACCACCGGGAGCTTTTGCCTCCGGCAACCTCAGCGCCGGTTGTGGGGCTTGGCGATCATGTTCCGGAGTTTCTGAAGCGGCCCGTGCGCATAGCCAGCTAAACCTAAGCCTTTCGCGCTAGAACCATTACGCCGGCTCGCCTCACATGATTGAAGGGCTGGCTAATAAGCTTACATGCCCGGGGTGAGCCAGTCGGCGGCGACGCCGTGGAGGTTCATGGCGCCTTTCAGGAAGGGGAGGAGCGCCTCCACCTGTTCCGGCGCCGTAAAGGGCGCATTAAAGACAATTAGCCCGCAACCATTCAAGGTGTCCGGCTGGTTCCGGGGAAGAACCAGAATCTCGAGGGACCATGTCCGCGGAAAAGACAGACGCCGCGCGGCATCTTTCAACGCTTCCACGGGCAGATGTGCCTTAATCGGATACCAAATAACATAGACACCTGTGGCCCAGCGCTTTCTCCACTCGCCCATCTGCCGGGCCAAGATTTCAAACTCATTCTTTTGCTCGAAAGGCGGGTCAATCAGCACGAGTCCGCGGCGTTCCTTCGGCGGAATGTTAGCCCGGATGCATTGATAAGCGTCTAGGTGCATCGCCCGCGCATTCTCGTAACGCTGTAATAAGTCTCTGAGGGCTTCAAATGCCGGCTCATGAAGCTCGCTCGCCAGGAGCCGGTCCTGCGGGCGAAGATGCCGGGCTAGCAGCAGGGGCGAGCCGGGATAGCGAAGCGCACCGAGATCGTCGCTGACGGCATCAAGATAAAGCTTGAGTTGGACAGGAGCGTTTCCATTGCCCAAGAGGCACCCTATGCCTTTTTCCCACTCGCGCGTTTTGGCAGCCTCCTCCGAATCGAGGGGGTAGAGACCAGCACCGGCATGGGTATCGATAAGGCAGAGCGGGCCTATTTTTCTTTGTAGATATTCAACGCATTTAAGGAGAACAATGTGCTTCAGAACGTCAGCAAAATTTCCGGCGTGATAGGCATGGCGATAGTTCATGATTTGCGCATCTTGATGGTACGAGACGGCGTTTTGCCGAATGTGCCTATTTTTCCCTTTTTTGCGAACACCCCGGCGGGCAATTGCATCTAAAATAGTGCCATCTGCCATTTTCGCCGTTGGCTCGGCTGCCTCGGTTTAATGCGTTCTCTGACAATCGTCATACAGGCACACCATATCGAGGTGTAACCTTTATCTCCGGCAGGGCGTGGAACCTCCTTCAAGCTGCGCCGTTGTCACAGTTTCGATTGTCAGCCTCTTTCTGTTGAAAAGGAGCACCTAATGAGCTCGCCAACTATCAATGAAGAAGAACTTTTAGGGGCCGTTCGGCGCAGCCTGAAAGACCATTGGCAGCTTTTCGTTGTGCAGGGCATCATTCTTGTCATTCTGGGGGCCTTAGCAATATTATGGCCCGTCATCGCATCCGTCGCCAGCGCTGCATTTGTGGGCTGGTTTTTGTTTTTGGCCGGCGTATTCAGAGCTGTATCGCTCGTGCGCTCGCCACACGCGCCAGGCTATATCTCTTCACTGGTGCTTGCGATCCTGACCGCGATCCTTGGCTTGGTGCTTGCACTGTTTCCGTTGCAGGGGGCGATTACGCTTACCATGCTGCTCACGGCCTATTTTATCGTTCACGGCGTCTCTAGCTTCGTCTTTGCCTTCTCCATCAAAGGCGATACGGGGCGATGGGTGCTCCTGCTCCTAACCGGTCTTATCGACCTTGCGCTTGCGGCGCTCGTCATCGCCGGCTGGCCCAGCACAGCCTTTTGGATCCTTGGCCTTTATGTCGGGATCAATTTCCTCTTTACAGGCTTTGGCCTGATTTTCGCGGCGTTGGGCGCGCGGTCCGCCGAGCCTACCCAAAACCCGCGCTCCGCCTAGCCTATCCAAAACCGTAGAGGCGGCGGGGGGTTGTCGGCGAAGAGCTTCTGCCGCCCCGCCTCGTCCGGGACCCAGTCAGCCACGAGATCAAGCAGATCGCCAACATTAGGCATGGGACCCCAATTGGCGACATGGGGCCAGTCCGATCCCCAAACGCAGCGCTCCGGTGATGCTTCTTGAAGTGCGCGGGCGAAGGGAACGGTATCGGCGTAAGGTGGCCCTTGCACTGAGGTACGGAAGGCGCCCGACAGCCGCACCCATGCACCGTCTCTAACTAAGCCCGGATAGTCTGCCTTTTCACGCGGCCATTGCGGGGAGCCGCCTTCGGGAGAACCAAAAAGCGGCATGGAGGAACTGGCTTCCTGCCACCCTACTTAGCAAGTGAAAGTGAACCGGAACCTGAGCTAATTAGTCACGAAGCAGGCTTTGTCGCCGCCTACGCCCTTGATTTTTTGGCAAAGGTCCATGGCTTCCTGCCGCGTACCCAGCGGCCCGGCGACCGCCCTATATGTGACGCCTTTTGCTCCGAGATCGGCTATCTTTACGGTTAGCTGTACCTCTCCCAGAACGGATTTGTACTTGCCCGAAAGCGAGGGTATATCGCGTTCAATGGCTTTCTCGTCTGGAGCGGACTTCAAAGAGACGTAGAAGCCTGCAGCCTGAGGCGTGTGCTCGACCGCGGCTGCCGTCGCAATCCGGGTGGGTGCTGGCCTCTGTGCGGGCGCCGAAGCCGTTGTGAACGGCCGCGCGACAGGTGCCGTAGGCGCTGACGGCGCTGACGCAGTTCTAAACGGAGCAGGAGGCGGAGCCTGGGTTGTTGCCGCGGGGACTCCATTGCCGAAGGGCGGCGGCAACTGCCCATTGCTGACATCGGTTATGGTCGGCGTGATCATTGGCCTCGCTGTGTCTACCCGTGTACCGTCGGGCCGGTAGCTTTCGCTGCGCACGACCGTAGGCTGATCCGTTCCGGGACGCCCGCTTGGCGCCGCAGTGGCGGGAGCATTACCGGATTTTTGAGCGTTCTTCAGAGCTTCCTCAATCCTGTCTTCGAGGGAATTACCCATAGCGGGTTGGGAAGTCGAGGGTCCAGCCCCGGCTTGATTGAAAGCTACCTGCGTCTGCTGTCCATCGGGCGTCAGCCGGTCATAAATCGCCTTTTCGCCGTTGGGGAACTGCCTGCCGCCCGGATTACCCGGCATCTCCTTTGAGGGCCGGTTATCGGCGCGGATAAAGGGCGTGGCTTTGTCTTCGCTGCCGCCCTTGAACATCTTATAAAGATATACACCACCGCCCCCGGCGAAGATTGCCGCGATGAGTGTGAGTGTTAGAAGCTTTTTTCGGCCACGCCTCGGAGCACCCAGATGTTGGTCATTTTCAAAGTCATCCTCGTCGGCGAAAAAGTCTTCATCGACGTCCTCGCCGTGACCGGCATGCTGTGGGAGAGCGCCTCCGTGAGCGTCTCCAGCCCACTGCTCCTGTCCTCTATAATTCGGATCGTAGCCGTGCCCGTAATTCTCTGCCGGTGCATGGGGATCGAATGCGGGCTGATGGTACTGCTGCGAGGGTGCATATCCTTGGCCGGCAGCCGCTTGCGGCATCTGAGGCGCATAACCACGATCGGGTTGAGCGCTGTGGGCGGGGCCATCTTCAGGTAAGAAAAACCGGGAAGGGCTTTCCTGCGTGGCAAAGCGTGCACCGAAACCCCGCTGATAGTCATCTGGATGAGGAGGAGCGGGGTCGGGCTGGTAAAATGCGGGCTCCTCCCGCCGAGTCCCAGCGGGCGGTGCCACGTTCTGGCGGCCGGCGGGGGCATCATAGTTTTCAGGCGAATAACCCGTTTCCGAAGGATACCTTTGATCGTAACCTAAAGGGGCGTGGTCACGGCCAAAAAGGTCATCGCGCGTGCCATCGCCATATCCAAGATGCGGAGGCTCAGCATCATAGGGCTGAGGCGGCGGAACATAAGATGCCACAGGCGAAGACGGATACGGATTAGGATTTTCTTGCCGCGGCGCCGGCTGCTGGTAATACCCCTGCGGTTGTTCGGGAGGCCGGTTTTGCGCTGGCGGTGGTGGTGGAGCAGCCGGCTCCTGACGGGAGCCATAAGACGGCCTTGTGTATCCCGAGTAGGCCGCGCGCTGCTGGGCCGCGCCTTGCTGCTGGTCCTGGTACGGTGGTCCGGCTTGCCGATCGCGCAACGATGATTGATCGCGCCTCTCGTCCCGAGGTGCCCGGCCAGGAGTGGGCCACTCCGGTTCCCGGCGTCCACGGCGCGGTGGCGAATCGTCATTCATAGACATCGATCAGTATCCTCCACGTGCACAAGTTGGGACGTTGGCGAGCTAACGCATTTCCGAAATTGCTTCGACGCCAAGCAAATTCAAAGAGGACCGCAACACCTGAGCGGAAGCTGTAATCAGCGCGAGACGCGCCTGTGTGGTATCCCAGCTTCCTTCGACGATGAACCGTAAATGTGGCAGTTCTTTGCCACGGGTCCATAGGCTGTGGAAGAGTGCGGCAAAGTCATGAGCATAGAAGCCGATGCGGTGCGGTTCGTGAGCCTGTGCCGCACCCTCTATAACTCGCGGAAACTGGGCTAATTTCTTGATGACTGCCATTTCAGCTTCATCCGTTAACAGGCTAAGCTTCGCGCCGCCGAGTGAAGACTGTTCGAAGCCCACTCCCGGAAAGGCCGCGCGCGCTTTGGTGATTACAGAGCATGCCCGCGCATGCGCGTACTGCACATAGAAGACCGGATTGTCGTTTGACTGCTCCACGACTTTATCGAGATCAAAATCCAACTGCGCGTCATTCTTGCGGAAGAGCATAATAAATCGAACTGGTCCCGCGCCTACTTCGTCAACAAGGTCTCGCGCCGTGACAAACGAACCCGCCCGCTTGGACATTTTGTAGGGTTGACCGCTCTTGAGCAGCCGCACGATCTGGCAGAGCTTCACATCCACATCGGCTTCCCCGCCCGAGAGTGCCTTCACTGCCGCTGAAAGCCGCTTGACATAGCCCCCATGGTCCGCGCCAAGCACAATAATCATATGCCTGAAGCCCCGCCGCAGTTTGTTCCGGTGATACGCGATGTCAGGCGCGAAATAGGTGTAAGAGCCATCGGATTTCAGCAGAGGGCGGTCGGTGTCGTCGCCGAAATCACTGGAGCGGAACAGCGTTTGATCGCGATCCTCCCAATCTTCCGGAACTTTACCCTTCGGAGGATCAAGGCGTCCAACATAGACGAGGCCCTTGGCACGAAGTTCTTCGATGGTTTCTTCAACCTGGTCGCTTCCGCCCTTCCATAGGGAGCTTTCGAAAAAGAAGACCTCATGCCTGATACCGAGCGCGGCAAGATCGTCCCGGATCAGATCCATCATCATTGAAACCACAAGCTCCCGGACTTTCGGAAGCCAGGTTTCTTCGTTCATCTGAAGCAGGCTGTTCCCGTGTTCCCTGGCTAAAGCCTCGCCGGCGGGTTTCAGATAGTCGCCCGGATAAAGGCCATTTGGGATTTCGGCGATCTCATCCCCAAGCGCTTCGCGGTAGCGCATATAGGCGGAGCGTGCCAAGACGTCGACCTGAGCGCCCCCGTCATTGATGTAGTACTCTCGCGCGGCTTTGAAGCCCGCAAACTCCAAAAGATTTGCGAGCGCATCCCCGAATACGGCTCCGCGCGTGTGTCCGACGTGGATCGGGCCGGTAGGGTTCGCAGAAACATATTCTACATTGATCGGCTCGCCTGCTCCGATGTTGCTGCGCCCATAATCCTCACCTTCTGTCAGGACCGCGCGCAGGACTTCCGGCCAGAATTCCTGTTTCAAAGTCAAGTTGATGAAGCCGGGCCCGGCAATTTCCACCTTTTCGACATCAGCGCCTTGAGCCAGCCCAGACGCGATTAGCTGAGCAAGTTCCTTGGGATTTTTCTTCGATGCCTTGGCCAGCGCCATCGCCACGTTCGTGGCGAGATCGCCATGCGCTGCTTCGCGCGGCGGTTCCACGACAAATCCGGTCGTTTTCAAGTCTGGGGGAAGCAGTCCCCGGCCAAGCAAATCCTCCAGAACCGCGCGAATACGGTCTTCAAAAATCGCAAAGATGTTCATGGTAGTTTCATAAGCGCTTCAAGCGGCGTCCGCAATGCCTGGCCGTCAAAGGCTGCCCTGCGAACCCGGACCGTTTTTCTCTGAAAGGCGAATAGGATCACGCGCCAAGAGAGCTTACCACTTGTTTATACGCCTACTGCGAAGGAGTCTGGGCATGACTTCCCCCACACATCTGAAACCAAGCCGGCGCGATTTCATAAAAGGGGCGGGTGTCCTTGGGGCGGCGGCTGCGGTCTCTTCTGCCTCGGCGAATGAGTTCATTGACCTTCATCTCCCAGGAGGGCCGAGCAAGCGGGAATTGACGTCCGCATTCCCTCAAAAAGGGAGGATGATCCTGCAACGCACACGCGCGCCGCTCTTAGAAACACCCTTCGAGGTCTTCGATCGCGGCGTCTTCACGCCCAACGATCAGTTCTTTGTGCGCTGGCACTGGGCCGGAATTCCAACTGAAGTGGACGTTGCCGCCTTCAAGCTCGTGGTTCGGGGGCATGTGAACCGCACCCTTTCCCTTACCTTGAAGGAGCTGCTGGCAATGCCGAGGGTGGAGCTAGCGGCGGTGAATCAGTGCTCCGGCAATTCCCGCGGGCTTTTTCAGCCCCGAGTGGCGGGCGGCCAGTGGGGCAACGGAGCCATGGGAAATGCCCTTTGGACGGGCGTGGCTTTGCGCCATGTCTTGGATATGGCAGGCGTGAAGGCCGGTGCCATCGCCGTTCGGTTCGACGGCCTCGACGAGCCTAGCGTTGCAGACGGGCCAGATTTTCTGAAGTCGATCGATATCGATCATGCCCGGGACGGCGAAGTGATGCTGGCTTACCTGATGAATGGCCAGCAGCTCCCGGTCCTCAACGGCTTCCCAGTCCGGCTTATTGTTCCTGGATGGTTTTCAACCTATTGGGTCAAAATGCTGAGCGATATCGAGGTTTTGGACAAGCCGGATGAAAACTACTGGATGAAGACGGCCTACCGGATTCCCGACACTCCAAATGCGAACGTGAAGCCTGGCGAGACAGGCTTCAAGACAGTTCCCATCAACAGGATGGTGCCTCGCTCATTCTTTACGAATGTGAGCGACGGAACCAGCGTGAAGCCTGATGCACTTGTCGAGGTGGAAGGGATCGCGTTCGGCGGGGATTGCGGCGTCCGTGCGGTCGAGCTTTCAGCCAATAGGGGGCAAACATGGCGCCCGGCCACGCTTGGCCGCGACGAAGGCAAATACGGGTTCCGGCAATGGAACACTATGGTGACTGCGCCGAAGTCCGGCGCCCTGGAGTTGCAGGTGCGCTGCACAAACGAGAAAGGGGAAGGCCAGCCGGCCGAGGCAAAGTGGAATGGCGGCGGCTATATGCGAAACGTAATTGAGCGCGTCCGGCTCCAAGTCAGCTGAACGGGGAGAACTTCCATGGCTAAATCGAAGCATTTCGCCGCCGCTGCAGCTACGATCTCTATTACCCTTTTCCTTTGGGGCGCCGGTCTGGCATATAGCGCCGATGCAACACCCCAGCCCAGCACAGTCAGCGTCAACGGCATCGAGCTTCGCTCGCTTAGCATCGCGCCCTTTCCAATTGGCCGCTCCTTCGCTGGTGGCGCGGAAGCCGATGTGGTGAACAGTAACTGCCTTGCCTGCCATTCAGCTGGGATGGTTCTTACGCAGCCGACGCTCTCGCGCGATGAATGGCAGGGTGAAGTCGAAAAGATGCGGAAGACCTATAAGGCCCCCATCGCCGATCAGGACGTACCCGCGATCGTGGAATATCTGGTTCAGCTCCGCCACGGGGATTGAGTAGACCGCTCGGCCCAGCTTGCAACATCTCTTAAGGCATGGCGTCGCGAGAGGCACCTCTGCCGCAACACGGGGCAGCGTGCGCGCCTGAATCTGCGAACCAAAAAAAGCGCTTGACCCTCCGCTTGGTGGAGACGGTACCAAGGTTTTCATGAACGGGAAGACTTACACGATCGGTGAGGTTTCAGGGCTCAGCCGCGTCTCAGTGCGGCGCATTCGATTTTATTCGGACAAGGGGTTGCTCCCTCCTACAGCACGGACCGCTACGGGATACCGGGTCTACTCCGAAGCCGATTTGGCTCGTCTCGACTTAATCCGGGCGCTGCGGGATGCCGGCGTAAGCCTCGAAACCATCCGTAAGACGCTTTCTCGGCGGCTTACGCTCACTGAGGTTCTGCGCATGCGCCTTGGGACTCTAGAAGCCGAGATCGCGTCGCGCCGGCGCATCGCGGCCGTGCTCCGCGCAACGCTCAGATCGCCTGAACCCACCGAATCCGATCTTAGGCGGCTATCGACCATGACAGCACTTTCAAAAACCCAGTTGCGAGAGATGCTTGAGAACCTCGTGGCCAAGGTATCCGGCGGCGCTCACCTCGACGATGCCTGGAAGGCGCTATGGATAGAGGCCGGCACGCCAGAGCTTCCGGATGAGCCAACGCCCGAACAGATCGACGCGTGGAACGAGATCGTCAAGATGATCACGGACGAGGAAAACATTGCCGAGATGAAGGCCGGGATGGCATCGATGTGGAATGACAGGATTGACGCTTCCGCCTATGCCGAGGCCTCGAACGAGATCTTAGCAAAGGCGGGGGAGGCGATCGTGAAAGGAGAACAGCCGGCCTCTCTGGTTGGAAGCGTCATCGCGCGGGAATGGCTCGGCAAAGTTGCAAAACTCATGAAGCGCGATCCGGATTTGACGTTCATTGAATGGGCACGGAAGCATCACGCGCGATCGTCGCGCTATCGCGAGCTGCTCGCAATTCTTCGCAACGATGATGGAAAAGAATTGCGTGACCGCGAATGGCTTTGGCTGGATGAAGCCATGAAACATTTCTTGCAATCCGCAGCTTGATACGGACCCGATCCGGGACGTCCAACAGTCGCCGCCGGCTTTGACGCCCTAGTCGAAGAGGCTCGAAACCGATTCCTCGCCAGAAGTGCGCAAGATCGCTTCTCCTATCAGGCCCGCCAGAGAAAGCACCTCAATATTGCTTGCGACCCGGACAGCCTCCGTTGGCACGATGGTGTCTGTTATTACCAGCTTCTCAATCTTTGACGCCATTATCCGGGCAACCGCTCCGCCGGAAAAAACGCCATGCGTGATATAGGCTACGACGGAAAGCGCGCCCTTTTCGATGAGCGCATCCGCAGCGTTGCATAACGTTCCGCCCGAGTCGATGATATCGTCGATCAAGATGCAAGTGCGGCCGCTGACATTGCCGATCACGTTCATCACTTCGGATTCGCCCGGCTGCTCTCTCCTCTTATCGACAATCGCAAGGGGCGCATCGATACGGCTTGCGAGATTGCGCGCGCGCACGACACCGCCAACGTCGGGAGAAACCACGGTGATATTCCCGTTAGTGTAACGCTTGCGGATATCGCGCACCATTACAGGCGCCGCGTAAAGATTGTCGGTTGGAATGTCGAAGAAACCTTGAATCTGACCCGCATGGAGATCGACCGTGAGCACCCTATCCGCGCCCGCGTGGGTGATCATGTTCGCCACAAGCTTTGCCGAAATCGGCGTGCGCGGCAGTGTCTTGCGATCCTGCCTGGCGTAACCGAAGTAAGGAATTACCGCCGTGATTCGGCGTGCGGAAGCGCGCTTCAGCGCGTCGATAAGAATAAGGAGTTCCATCAGATTGTCGTTGGCAGGATAGGAGGTTGATTGGATGATGAATACGTCCTGACCTCGAACGTTTTCCTGTACCTCGACAAAAATCTCCATGTCCGCGAAGCGGCGGACAAGGCACTGCGTCATCGGCGTCTTAAGATATGCGGCGATGGCGTGAGCCAGAGGCCGATTGCTATTGCCGGCTACGAGTTTCATAACGCGGGAATCCTCGCCCTACTGAATAACAAACAGCACGAGCGCGCTTCTAACAGCGCGCTCTCACTGTGTAAACGCTTCAGGCGGGTTCTCCGCTCGCAAAAGATTGCGAGCGGCTCGTTATTTTATCCGGCCGACCCACTCCCCGCTTGCTGGGCTTGGCCAGCTGCGGGCTTTTGGAGCAGCTTTGTGACCTCGGATGCGGCGGCACCTGCTGCTTGATCTGCTACAGGTCCCCAGGCTCCATCTAAAGTTCCAGCAGTAATTTTATTATTCTGCACGACAGTCTTTTCCATCTGCTTCCCGGATGGGTCTGTGACAACCCAGCGGATTGTGATGGGCTGGTAACCATCGGCGGCCGCTCCCACCTCCACATGGCCTTGAATTTTATAAGCCGCTGCTGAAGATGCGGACGCCAGCTTGATACCCTGTTTGGATAAAGCCTTCTTCATGGCGTCGGCGAGCGAAGACTTTCCGTCGCCGGGCGCCCCTATGACGGCAGGAACTACAGCAACAACCTCGCCTGAAGCAGCCTTCTTATGGGCGTGAGCAGGGGAGGGCGTCTCAACTGAGGACGCCAGTGAAGCCGTTTCGACTGGTTTCGCCCCGCCAGCCTTATGCCCGGCGTGTGCCGTTTTCACCGGCGCCGGCTCAGCGCTGGCCACAGCGGAAGGCACAGGTGCATTCGGATTCTCGATCCAGGAAGTGATATCTGCTGCCGATTTGGCCGCGACCTTCTGAACCCCTTCATCGGTAACATGGCTCCATGAGTCGCCCCCCTGCTTCGTAGAGACAAGTTCTTCGCCCCCGATGCTCCGAACTTTATTGCCGGCCTTGTCGGTTACATCGATCGTATATGTGACCTTTGTGCCGTGTTTCGGTTCTGGAAGAGCGAGGAAAGATGTCTTAATCGTATATTGGGCATCTTTTGCTTCGACGAGTTGAACACCTTTGGCTTTGATGGATGTTGCAAGCTGATCGTTGACCTTGCTTGCATATTTTTGTGGGACGCCCTCGGGCGAAGCCAGGGCGACAGCAGGCTTGCCGTTCTTGGTCAAGCTTGCATCGGCAGTTGCGCTTTGAAAGAGGCTACTGCTGCAGCCGGCGAGGCCGGTTAGCATAAGTGCTCCAGTCAAGAGCGACGCGGCACGGCGAGCTGCGCTCTGCGCGGCCGGTTTGTTCTCGCGCGTCACTTTTCCACTCCTTGCTTTTATGGCTTTAGCACGGCGGCACTTGACTTTACCGGCACTCGACTTCCGCCGAATCTTTTTAACAGGCAAAATTTAGCTGGCGCGCCCAATCGCGTCCAGCTTCCGGAAGCTTAGAAGCCGCCGACTTTTCAAAATGACGTTAAAATTAGCGGTATCGCACCTACTTATCCACATCATCCTAGGAGAATGGCGGAAATTTGTCTCCCGTAATCATGTTCGCGCCGGTGCACTGACCGCCTGTAACTGAATAAAATTGATTCGTTTTTGTAAGTGCAGACGCCGATGTCTTGAGTGTTGAGCACGCCCCTGCGTTGAAGTCTGTCTTTGACGTAAGCGGGTAAGTCAAAGTGAGGCCGGCCATTGCCTCCGCTTGAAAAATACTTGCCGTTGGCATCCGAGGTTGCAAGGAAGTTGGCCTCGAACTCAGAACCAACCTCATAGGACTCACGCGAGATGGCGGGTCCTATGGCTGCACTTATTCGAGACGCGCGAGCTCCAAGGCTCTCCATTGCTTCGATGGTATTCTCGATCACACCTGCCTTCGCTCCTTTCCACCCAGCATGGGCCGCAGCCACCACTCCGGCTTTAGCATCGGCAAGCAGAACAGGGACGCAATCGGCTGTGAGGACGCAAACTGCGAGGCCGCGCTTGTTCGTGACAACGGCGTCGGCCTCCGGCGCTTCACCCGGCTGCCAAGGTTTCACCGCGATCACTGCTTTTGGAGAATGGACCTGGCGAGGACCCGCAAGCGCTGCCGGGAGAACCCCGAGATGGACCGAAGCACGAGCCCTGTTTTCCTCCACATGATCCTTATGATCTTTCGAGCCCCGGCCGCAATTTAGAGAGGCATAGACGCCTTCCGATACTCCGCCGGTCCGGAGGAAAAATCCGTGAATGAGCCCCGGAGCCTCAAGATTCGATGCCGTGAGCATCCCGGGAAGGCAGGTCTCAACGTCTTGAGCGCCAGCTGGATCAACTGCATCAATCATAATCGCCCCATCTAATAGCGGTCAGGAAAATGGCGGCAGCGCAGCCAAACCGCCACTGCTGAGAGCAGTTACTTTAAAATGAGCGCCCATCTGCGCAGGATCGATAAGCCGGGCAATGCGGCTCACTAAATCTTGTGCCTCCCTCGCAGACGCGCGACGCAGCAGTTGCTGGGCCCTTGTCTCGAGGCCAAGCTTCAATAACCATTGTCCCATCGGCATGGGACCATGAACGGCGAGGTTCAGGTCCATGGCCTCCGTCGCGAGCGCGGAGAAATCGACATGCGCCGTAAGATCTGTTTCGCCTGGGGCGTCGAACAGGCCGGTGAAACGGTGCTGCTTGACGGCTTGTACGGTATCTCCGAACGACGGTTTGGAATAGCCGTAATCAATAACGATCGCCACGAAAGGGGCGGCAGCCGCACGCCCGGACAAGGTTTGAAGGATTGCGCGCGTCGCAGGCCGAGTTTCGGCGATTGTGCCGTCTT
>JBAUNL010000505.1:0-7786 GCA_049579205.1 Rhodomicrobium sp.
CTACCAGCGCCATGGGATCAGCCGGCTGCCCGAGGTAGAAGGCGGTAAACCTGTCAAGAAAGCCTTCAAGAAGTACCCCATCGGCTATTTTCACATCGATATCGCCGAGGTGAGGACCGAAGAGGGCGGAGCCGGTGTGGCAATCGATGAGCAGTAAGGGATTTATTGTAATTGTGCTTTTTGCGCTTTTGCCGACTGACTTTGCGTATGCGCAAGGGGCTTTCGAGTTTGTGTCAGAGTATGTGCGGGAGTTAGGCGAGATAGAGAGTCTTCGTTCCACTACATTACAAGAACTACAAGCAGAACCGAAAAATACTTTGCCCACGTGTATTCGTGGCAATACACGTATGCAATTGGCTTTGGGCTCTCATGCCAAGTTTATGAAAAGAGCTATAGCTGAACATAAAATTACCAATCCTGATATTATAAAAATCATCAAAATCATAGGCGAAATGTACGAACATAAAATTGAGGTGTTGCAGCGCATGAGTGATAATTGTACTGCCTTTATTAATGGACCGAAACCCAATGTCGATTATGGAAAATTGGCGGCTGAAGCACCGATAATAACTGCTCATCTTGAGTCCGTCGACCAAGCATTGTTCGAAGTGACTCCAGCCATTTTTGCATCTTTGATAGACGAACGTCCCGACGCTGAAAATCATATGAGTCATCTAACTATTACGAAAGCTGAACGTGCGGATTTGGTAAGATCATTAAACATTTACTTTGGGAAAAAGATCGATAGTAAAGATCACAATTACACTGTTTCTACTGCATCAGTTCTGAGATTCTATCTAACGAAGAAGGGTTATAAATGCTCTGATGAGCCATGGTAATCTGGCATTGGAGCAATTCCTGTGAAACGTGACAATCGCAATCGTTTGGGCATCGGGGCTTTCTTACTGTTTTTAGTCAGTTGCCCACCCGCGAGCGCAGAGGTGACCGCGGGACAGCTCTATGAGTTTTGCACATCGACAGATGAAATGGTGAAATTGGGCTGCGGCTACTTCATCCTTGGAGCGGTAGGCGGGATTAGGTTGGGAGACAGCGCGAGCTTGGGGCCAGACGGAAAGCTTGTCGAAAGAAGTCCAACGCATTTCTGTATGCCAGACGGTGTATCAGGTCCTAAGATGGTGTCTGTTTTCCTAAAATTGAGCAAACTGGATTTTATGAAGTTTCCCGAAGATACCAAGTTGTCCGCTATTGTTTTTGTCGATGCCTTAATGCACATAGCGTACCCGTGTAGTAAAAAAAAATGACCGATTAGGGATGCAAGGTCCTGGCCAGCCGGAAGCCAAAATTGGGGTAACGGCTGTCTGAGGTGTACCAGTAGCGGCTGGTCGCACGCGAAAACGCAGGACCAAAGTTCCAAGAACCGCCGCGAAGAACACGCCGACTGCAATCGTTTGCTGCGTTAGCTGATCCATCGATTGGGGCATTATAGTAGTTATCCACCCAGCAATCCTGTGCCCAGGTCCAGACATTTCCGTGCACCTGATAAAGTCCCCAAGCATTTGGCTGGAATGAAAAAACGCGCATTGTTTTTTGCCTGAACTCGACTTTTTCGCGGCTGCCTGCCTCGTTGCCGTTATAATTTGCCTGATCTGTTGTAGCGGACGTTCCCCACCAGAATGGTGTCGTCGCCCCGGACCGCGCTGCATATTCGAACTCTGCTTCAGAAAGCAGACGATAGATCTTACCCGTCCTGGCACTCAGCCACGAAACATACGCTTTCGTGTCATTCCAATTCACATTGATGACTGGTCGGTCGTCACGGCCCCAGCCTTGGTCCTTGGGCCTATAGCCGCCGCAACCGCCACCAGTAACACAAGCATCCCACTCTGCGAACGTCACCGCGTATTTGCCAACCGCGAAGGGCTCGCTGATTGTCACCTGGTGCTGCGGGCCTTCGTTGCTTTGGTGCTCCGAGTCGTTTTCCGACGATCCCATCATGAAGCTGCCGGACGGGACCACCACCATCTCAGGACAGTTGGGGCAATCCTTGAAGCTCTGGCCCGAGCCCGGTCTGATGCAGGACTTCTTAGGGGAGAGCGCGACCGGCACAAGGATGCCGTCACACGCATCTCTCATAGGCTTTGGCGGCGCAACAACAGCTATTTGGGGTTCAGTCCGCTTCTCGGGTTCTAAAAGCTTTGGCACGACGAGCGCGGGGGCTGTGAAGTAATATTGCTGCCGGGGAAGCGATCCGTACACGAAAGGCTCTTGAACTTCCGGAGCGGTTGCCTCCAGGACATCGCTTGTAACCTCTCGAAAGAAAAGACCAAGCTCCAACCCAGGCTTATTCAGTGCGTTCAACAAGGCCTGCGCGAAGGGACTGTGCGCTCCGTGGCCATCCAACGCGACATGTCCGTCACGCGCCGCATAAAAGACCACCTCCCCTGGGTGCGGTTGAATAGGTGCGAGGCCACGAGCTATTGAGCGGGTTTGCCCTTGCCCCATAATAATCCGCGCCAGAAAGGGGTTATTTCGGCAGGCGTCGAGAATTACGATGCGAAGCAAATTAGCAGAGTGCACCCTTTCCAGCACGCGGTCTAATTGAATGGCCTCATCTGCGACATCGCTCGCCTTTCCTAGAGTAGCGTCGATCGGAACAAGCCAGTTCTTTCCGTCCATTTCCATGCCATGCCCGGCATAGTAGACAAGCGCCCAGTCTGCCCCGTTGGTTTTATTCTCGAACGCCGCCAGCGCCTTGCGCATTCCGGCAACGCTAACGTTGTCGATATGGGTGACATCGAAGCCCGGCCGTGCAAGGGCATCTGCGATTGCGCCTGCATCCTTTACCGGATTAGGAAGCCTTGGCACATTTGCGTAGTCCGAATTGCCGATGACAAGCGCGACGCGCTTCTCTGCAAAAACCAATCCGCATAGAGCGACACAGAAAAAGATCGATAGTACCGCCCGATACATGTATGGCCCATGCAACCTTCTATGGCATTTATGCCGTGCTGGTTATTCGCATGCAACGTATCCTTGATTGCCGTAGGCGCTTGATCCCCCGCCAGGAAAATAGAAGCCATTACCGACTGACGCTCAGAACACCGAGAATACGTTCAGCATCCGCTGCAAAGCAAGCGCCCACGCGTTTGAATAGCGGGCCATGGCGCTATAGCTTAAAACGTCTGAGGATGAGGCGGGCACTTGGCGTGGGGCTGATCGCTTGCCCGCGTATGAGAGGGGATCGGCGATGTCAGCTTCCGAATTACGGCGCCATTCACGCCGGCGGTTTTTAGAATTTTTGGCGGCGAGCCCTCTGCTTGCCTATGGCGGCGTGGAAGCATTTGCTGGCGATGCGCCACCTGTGTCAGCGAGTTCAGATCCTATGATCTGGGCGCCTTTCAATTCGCAGGATGTGATCGCCAGTCCCAAAGACGCTATCAACGTCTTCGACTTCGAGCCGGCCGCGCGCAACAACGTTCCGCCCGCGCATTTCGGCTATATGGCCTCGGGCATTGACGGCGAAGTCACGTTGCGCGCCAATCGCGAAGCCTTTGGGAAATATTATTTGCGGCCACGGCGGCTGAACGACGTCTCGCGGGTGGATGCAAGTGTCGAGCTGTTCGGAGTCAATTGGGAGACGCCCATCATCCTCGCGCCTGTAGGCGGCGTACGCGCTTACCATGAGACCGGCGAGGTTGGCGTGGCTCTTGCTGCAAAAGGCCGCGGACATTTGCAAATCCTGTCGACGGTTTCCTCGGCCTCGGTGGAAGAGGTGACCAAGGCGCGCGAAGCGCCCATCTGGTTCCAGCTTTATGCTTCTCCAAGCTTTGACGTGGCGAAGGCGCTGGTGAAGCGCGCGGAAGCGGCAGGCTGCCCGGTGCTCGTCATAACAGTTGACCGGCTGGGCGGCCGCAATCAGGAGACGTTTTTCCGTCTTCGGCGTTCCGACAAGCGCGAGTGCGCCGCGTGTCACATGCCCGGCCTTCAGGGCAGGCTGAGCACGCGCGGCAATTTCGAGGGCATCGGCATCTCGGGTTTGAAGTCGCTGGAATCGTCGAACCTTACTTGGGACACGGTGCGCCGCCTGAAAGACCTGACGAAAATGAAGGTCATCCTGAAAGGCATTCTGACGCCCGAGGACGCGAAACTCTGCGTCGAAAATGGCATGGACGGACTGATCGTCTCCAATCACGGCGGGCGAGGCGAGGACAATGGCCGCGGCTCGATCGAGTGCCTGCCCGAAGTAGCAGAGGCGGCTGGGGGCCGTATCCCCATCCTCGTCGATGGAGGGTTCAGGCGCGGAACCGACATCGTAAAGGCATTGGCTATGGGCGCTCAAGGCGTTTGCATCGGGCGGCCGTATCTATGGGGGCTTGGAGCTTTTGGCCAGCCCGGCGTGGAGCGCGTCTTGGAGCTGCTCCGGCTTGAATTCGAGGCCGCCATGCGGCAATGCGGCGTTACCTCGGTAAAGGATATAACCCCGTCATTGGTCCGGAAGGCTTGATGATGCTTAAGCCTTCGCCCTTGCCTCAATCCAATCCTGCGCGCTTGCCTTACCGGAAAGCCAAGCTTCCCCCATCGCATATAGGGCTTCGACAAGCGGTCCCTTCAAGCCCGGCATGTCTTTCTTGACCGTATAGCCGATATCGGCCTGCAAATAGGCCAGGTGCCGGTATCCCTCGGGAAAGGACACAAGCTTCGCATGGTCCAGAGCCAGAGCGGCTGAAGGATCGACGGGGTCGAGGCGGTCTTTTTCGTAGATGGGCTGGCGGAGCACGAGGCCCCACCGCCCATTCCTGTTTTCAAAGAAATCATAAAAGCGCCCGGTACAGACCACGTCGCATAAAACACCGCTCAGGGCTGCACGCTGCGAAATCGTCATTTTTGTTTGCGCGATGGCCCTGCTGCCGGAGATATCGATCGAAGATCCGCCGAGGAAATGAAGAATGACGACACCTTTTTCCCAGCCCTTGCGGTTCGCCTCGATAAAGGCGGCGGCCGGCCCCTGAAACCAGGTTGCCATCATGTAACCGTCGTCGTGCCAGACTGTACGAAACCGGTGCCACAGCCCGGCATCGCGCCAGAGTACCCAGTTTTCGATAAGTTCCCGTATTTCCGCGCGCTCAGATCGCTGGTTGCTGTCGCTCATAACCATTCGCTCTTAAGAAAGGCTGACTTGAACCTGTCCGTAGGAGGCTTGGCTGTCAAGCATGGACAGAACTGCAGAGCGCAGTCACCTAACGCCACTCCAAAAAAACGCGCGATGCGAATGCTTTAGGGGGCAAAACCCTCAGGCACGGCTTGAAGTCCGGCCGCCCTCGCGTTACACAGACCAGCAAACGAGCGGGAGCGAAGTACATGGGACCACTTTTGGGCTTTATTGCAATGGTGATAACGCTCTATATTTGGGTTGTTATCATTAGCGCGATCCTGAGCTGGCTGATCGTCTTCGACATTGTCAACCGGCGGAACCGGGTAGTCTACCTGATCGCGGACAGTTTTCATCGCCTCACAGAGCCCGCGCTCCGGCCTATCCGTAAGGTGCTGCCCGATCTGGGAGGGCTCGACATCTCGCCCGTTGTCCTCATTCTTGGACTGATATTCGTTCGCGACGTGGTGATATACGGCTGGCTCGCGCCACACGTGCTCTAATGGCGCTGGCGGAGTATGGCGGACGCTGTCAGACATAATACTTCGCAAAACCGCTCCGAGTTGGAGGCGGGAGGCGGGATGGCCAAGCATCCAGAATTCAACGATCTTCTTTAATTTGCCGCCAACCTCTGCTTCAGCGCTTTCGAAAGATGGCCGCCAGATTGTTCGCAGGCATCTGACAAACCTCATGCAAATCGAGACCCGCCTTTTCGCCGATGTGAGTAACATCCTCGAGGTTACGAACGCCCCATTCGGGATTTTGGGCTCGGAGGAGGCGGTCGAAGGCTTCGTTGCTGGGTGAGGTATGCCGGCCTTGCCTCCGGAAGGCGCCGTAGAGAAATAACGTTCCCCCCGGCTCCATGATCTGCGTTGCCCCGCGAAAGAGCGCGTCGGTCGCGGACGGCGGAGCAATGTGGATCATGTTGATGCAAACGATGGCGGCAACGCGGGCTGCTGGCCAAACTTTGTCATGCACGTCCAGATATAGCGGCGCATTGACGTTCGCCGGTGCCTCCGCCGCCAACCACCCTGCGATTGATTGAAGACAATCGGCGTCACGCTCCGTTGGCTGCCAAATGAGATAAGGCATTAGCCGCGCAAAGTGAACAACGTGCTGGCCCGTCCCGCTACTGATTTCCAGGATGCAACCGCTCTCAGGCAGCACCCGGAGCAGAATTTCGGCAATTGGCCCCTTGTTTCGCTCGGCAGATGGACTGACGAGCCGGCCATCGGTGAGCACATCGGCATTTTCACAGCGCATGTCACCCTCTCTTTCCCTACTAAGAGCCGCAGGGCGCTTATAGGTCCGCGAAGGTGATATTAGCCGAAAGCGTGCCGTTCAAAGTGAGTTTTGCTTCATGGCCTTGAACTTGACCATCCAGCAAACGATACCAAGGGAGGGCGAGTGCAAGTAGGGAGACATTGAATGACCGCTCAAGCACAGGCAGCGTCGCGGCCTTACCGGATGCAGGGCGGAAGCCTCCTCGCTCTCTTTTTCAAGCTTCTGAAAGTTCTGAAAAGCGCGAAGCTCTTGCTCGCGGGGGCAAGCTTCGCGTCCTATTCGGTTTTCTACAGCTGGCAATTCGCGCTGGGGATCATGTGGGCAATCGGCGTTCACGAACTTGGCCATGTCTGGGCCATGAGGAAAACCGGCATGCCGACACCGGGCTTTTATTTCGTGCCCTTTTTCGGCGGTGCCGCCATTGGCGAACGGGCCATAAGCGAGCGCCAGGACGTGTTCATCACCGGCATGGGGCCAAGCTGGGGTCTTTTGGCTGCATTGCCGCCTGCGGGGCTTTATCTTCTGACGGGTTCGCCATTCTGGGCCGTTCTTTGCGGTTTTATCGGGTTAATTACCCTTTTCAATCTTTTGCCGATTTACCCTCTCGACGGCGGCCGGCTGACGAACTCGATTGCCGTCTCCTTCGCACCGGGATTGCAAATTCTTGTCTTGATCGGCGCGGGGATGCTTGTCCTAGCCTTGATGGTCTATTTCAAGTTCTTCTTCATCGCCTTCCTGTTCGTGATTGGCACTATTGAGATTTTTCGTGAGCGGAAGAAAGTCGCCCGCGGTCAGATCGCGCAAAAACCGCGGCTCACCAGGCGCGAACTGATCCTGGCCATTCTCTGGTACCTGGCGCTGGTGCTCATGTCGCTGCTTCTGCTCTATGCAGTGAGAAACGTAGAAGGCGCGAACTTTGCGTCAAAGCTCCTGCGCGATATTTGATCCAATTCAGAGGTCCGCACGCGCCTGGATGGTGGTTTTTCAAGCGGCGACAGATTGAGACCGCGTGATTCCTCACAATGCGCCGAAGCACTGCTCTTTATTCAACTCCGGCGCGCGTGCCTTTCTCAGCGACCGACCGCTTCATCAGGAGGGTCACCGGCACGAGCGCGAGCATGATTACGGCGAACACCCAAAAGCAGTCGAAATACGCAAGCGCCGACGCTTGCTGCTGTCGGAGATTTGCAAGCGCCTGCCAGGCCAGCTCCTTTGACAGGGCCGGATCGCCAGTCTGCTGCAGGAAGAACGCCTGGGCTTGTTCGAGGAAGGAATGTGCGGCGGGGTTAAACGGATCGAGATACTCACCGAGCCGAAGGGTATGAAATTGCTCGCGATGGTTCTGCAAGGCTTGGCCTAGCGAGGTGCCAACGCTTCCTCCTTCGTTCCGCA
>JBAUNL010000506.1:0-19664 GCA_049579205.1 Rhodomicrobium sp.
TTCTCCGCATCGGCGATCTTCACGTGGCAAAAGAAATAGCTTGCCGTGCCGATTTAACGGCGGAGCGGGTTTAGCGGGCAAGCTCTCTGAGGCCGAGCCGAATCAGGTCCTCCGTACGCGGCGCCTCGCCCGCTTTCTGCATCGCGGCGGCAATGGCCGCGTTCGCCTGGGGTTGCGCATAGCCGAGATTGACCAGAGCGGAGACTGCTTCCGCGCTTGGCAGAACGGGGCTGGCCGGCAGTGTTGCGCCATTCATGGCGGCAGGAAGGGTCGCGGAGGCATGGGCAAGCGGCGGAGCTTTATCCTTCAGCTCGTTTACAATGCGCAGGGCGACCTTTGGGCCGACCCCTGGGGCGCGCGTCACGGTGGCCTTATCCTGCAACGCAATGGCGTTCGCGATCTGCGGCACATCGAGCGTGCTCAAAATAGAGAGCGCAACCTTGGCGCCCACCCCTTGCACGCTTTGCAGTAGCCGGAACCACCCGCGCTCCGCCTCGCTAAGAAAGCCGAAAAGCCGTATGGCATCTTCGCGCACGTGCGTTTCGATAAACAGTGCAACCGGCTCTCCAGCGTGCGGCAGGCTTGCAAGCGTGCGCGACGAACAGGCGACCTCATAGCCGACACCGGAGACGTCTATAATCACGTAATCGGCTCCGGCCGAATCGACGGTGCCACGCAATTTCCCAATCATGCGGGCATTCTAGCGTGAGTCCGGCCGGTCACGCTCCCTGCCGTGAGGCTTTTTACACAAGAGCCGCGAGCGCCCTGTGGCGCCGATGATGGGCATGGGTTATGGCAACCGCCAGCGCATCCGCCGCGTCCTCGGTTTGAGGATGCGCCTTTGGCAAAAGGTGGCGAATCATAGCGCGAATCTGGGCCTTTTCGGCATGGCCTGTACCCGTAACGGTCTTCTTCACCGAGTTTGGTGCGTATTCAGCGACAGACAGACCCAGCCGGGCCGGAACCAGAAGCGCGACGCCGCGCGCCTGTCCGAGCTTCAGGGCGGAACGGGCATTCCCATTTACGAAAGTCTCTTCAAGGGCTGCTTCCGCTGGGAGCCATTCTCTCAATACGCTCTCGAGCCCTTCGAAAATCGAAGTGAGTCTATTGCCCATGGGCTCGCCAGGTCCGGTTATGATGGTGCCGCAGGCAACAAAACTAAGCCGCGCCTCATCCCAATCAATCACGCCCCATCCGAGCCTACATAGTCCCGGGTCCAGCCCCAAGATGCGCGTGCCGGAGTTTCGCATGATGCCGCCTCGCCCTTCCAATCACCGTCACACCGTTTCTGCGCCGGCGTTCCCGGTCAAGCTCTTGTGCGGGAGCGGCGGTAAAGGAGCTGGGAAGCGCACCTCCTGCAGCCCGAATCCGGATTTGCACTTTGCCTTTCCCATGTGAGCGGGTGTATCCAGTCACTCTCGCAAGGAGCTATTATGAAGACCGACCTGCCACGCCCGATCTATCTAAAGGATTATGCGCCGCCGCCGTTTTTGATTTCGAACACTGAACTCGATATCGCCTTGCATGCCGAGGGAACCCACGTTCGCTCAAAGCTTTCGATCCACCCTAATCCGGACGCAAAGGGAAAATCCCGCGTTCTGAAGCTCGATGGGGAGATGCTGGAACTTGCCCGTGTCGCGATCAACGGCAGAGAATTGAGTGCTTCCCAGTACAAGGTCACGGGTAAAGACCTCACGATCGAGGCGGTACCTGGGGCAGCTTTCACGCTTGAGATCGAAACGATCTGTAACCCGGAGGCGAACAAGGCGCTAACCGGCCTGTATCGCTCGCAAGGCATCTACTGCACCCAATGCGAAGCGGAAGGCTTCCGTCGCATCACTTATTACCTGGACAGGCCGGATGTGCTTTCGAAATTCCGGGTGCGCATCGAGGCGGATAAGCATGAAGCTCCAGTCCTTCTCTCGAACGGCAACCTGATCGATAGCGGCGAGGCAGGCGCCGAGCGGCACTTCGCCATTTGGGCAGACCCATTCCCAAAGCCGTCCTATCTCTTTGCCCTCGTCGCCGGCAAGCTCGGTGTGGTGCGGGACAGCTTTTTCACCCGGTCTCAGAGGAAGGTTGATCTGCGAATTTACGTGGAGCCCGGCAAAGAAGACAGGTGCGCTTGGGCCATGGCGTCACTGAAACGGGCAATGGAGTGGGACGAAATCCGGTTCGGCCTCGAATATGACCTCGACACCTTCATGATTGTCGCCGTCTCCGACTTCAATATGGGCGCGATGGAGAACAAGGGGCTGAATATTTTCAACGATGCCCTCATCCTGGCGCGGCCCGATACGGCGACCGACGGCGATTACGAGCGCATCGAAAGCGTTATCGCGCATGAATATTTCCACAACTGGACGGGCAATCGCGTCACATGCCGCGACTGGTTCCAGCTTTGCCTGAAGGAGGGGCTTACCGTTTTCCGCGACCAGGAATTCACGGCCGATATCCGCTCTGAGGTTGTGAAGAGGATCGAGGATGTCCGCATCTTGAAAAGCGGGCAGTTTCCTGAGGATGCTGGCCCCCTCGCCCATCCGGTGCGCCCGTCTTCCTTTATAGAAATCAATAACTTCTATACCATGACTGTCTACAACAAGGGCGCCGAGCTTTGCCGGATGATGCAGACGGTTCTCGGAAAGGCTGGCTTCCGGCGCGGGCTCGATCTTTATTTTCAGCGTCATGATGGGCAAGCGGTCACCGTCGAGAATTTCGTTTCCGCCCTCGGCGACGCAAACAATACCGACCTGTCAAACTTCATGCTCTGGTATAATCAGGCTGGCACTCCTCAGCTTGATGCCCGGGTAACATATTCGCCGGCGGCAAAGGCAGCCCGTCTCACTCTCAGCCAGTCCTATCCAGGAGCGGCCGCAGGCGACAGGCGCAAAGCTGTTCCCATTCCCGTCAACCTTGGACTGCTGGATTTAGACGGCAAAGATCTCCCTCTTAGGGTCGACGGGAAGACCTTGGATGACGGCGTCATTATGCTCCGCAAGAAGAAGCAGACCTTTACCTTCGAGGATGTCCAACAGCGGCCGGTAGCATCGCTATTGCGCGGATTTTCCGCGCCCGTCTCTTTGAAAGCCAGCACTACTGATCGCGATATGCTCACGCTCATCCGATCGGACAGCGATCTTTTCAATCGCTGGCAGACCGCTCAAGCCTTTGCGTTGAAGGATACAATTGGATTGGCGGAGGCAATCGCTTCGGGCCAGGTCCCACGGGTCAATTCGCGCTTCGTCCAAGCTGTAGGCTCGGTCGCAAATGATGACAGCCTCGAGCATGCCTACCGTGCTGCCTTCCTCAACATGCCGTCCGAATCAGATGTTGCCCACGCCATTGGAGCAAACGTCGATCCCGAATCCGTTCATGCCGCGCGGCGGACTCTTCGCTCGGCTGTAGGGCGGAACCTCCGCGATATCCTCGAAGGGGTTTGCCAGCGGAGCACACCCTCCGAACCCTATAGCCCGGACCCGGGCAGCGCGGGCCGGCGCGCTGTTCGGCAAGCGGCGCTGAGTCTGCTCACGGCGGGAGGAAGCCACTTCGCCATGAAGAGGGTCAAGGAGCAGGCGCGGAATGCAACGAACATGACGGAAGCGATTGGCGCGCTGTCAATCTTGTCCCTTCACGGCGGAGAAGCCTTGGAAGAGGCGCTTGCCCGCTTTCTGCACCGATGGAAGGGGGAACCTCTCGTCATGAACAAGTGGTTCTCGATACAGGCCCTCTCGCCTGCCAAAGACACTCTCAAAAGATTGCGCGATCTCGCGGCTAACCCACTCTTTTCGCTTAAGAACCCGAACCGCGTGCGCGCTCTCTACGGAAACTTCGCGCACGGCAATCAGCTTCGGTTCAACGATGCCAGCGGAGTTGGCTATGAGTTGGTGACTGACGCAGTTATCGAAATCGATGCTTTCAACCCGCAGATAGCGTCGCGCCTCCTCGGTGCCTTTGAGAGCTGGCGCATCTTCGAGCCTGGCCGCCGGGCGCTCGCGGAAAAGGCGTTGGAGCGGATCTTGGAAAAGAAATCCTTGTCGGCGGACGTGTTCGAAATCGCGTCAAAGATTGCCGGCAAGGAAGCACATGGACCGGCGGCCTAGTCGCGCCTCTTAAGGGCCAACCTCGCGCGAAGCCTTTGCCAAGCCTGTGGCGCAGTAAGGGGCTTATGGCCGCAGCAATGCTTTATTAACTAAAGCCCGGCAGAATGAGAGCTTAGGGAAAGGTTAAGGCCCGCGGCAAAACTATGCCATCAAATGTCATTCGCCATGGCTTCCCATCTCTGCATTGGCGGGGGGAAGCGGCTCAGAAGTTCGAACTTTCTGTGGCGGCAGCGATAGCCCGGCTCGCCAATAGCTTCACGCATATCGTGATGGGGCTTGGCCTGCTGTCGCTCGTTTTGCTTGGTTCGACTGCTGCCGGGGTCGCAAGCCTCGGTCATGTCAGCAACGCCGTTTGCCTTCTTCTTGTGTCATTCGCTTTGGCTGTCGCATTCGCGGAATGTTTGAGGATGTCATCGACGGCCCATGCGCCGGCTAAGTCTCTGGATATTTATTCGGACGCCGTGGCGGGCGCGGGGGGCGCTGTGCTGACTTGGAACTTGACCGAAGGTCAATTGACTTGGATGGGGAACGCGGCCGCCCTTTTCGAAGATGAAAGGCCTCCCTCCAGTTTTGGCGAGCTGAGGCCTCACCTCCACCCGGAAGATCGTCTTTACGACATGGTTTCGGAGGCGCTGAAGAATTCACGCCGCTGCGTTTGCTGGTCCGTCCAGATCAAGGACAGCGAAGGCGGCTGGCAGCCTTATCAGCTTCGGGGTGAAATCAGCGTGGCCGAGAAAGGATCTCCCGCTACCTTTTGCGGGCTCCTGCTTCCTCTCGACGCGTCCCCAACATCACAGCCGAGAGAATTGGATAGTGCGGTTCGCCTGCCCGCTATAGTTGAAGCATTGCCGATCTCCTTCGCAATCTGGGACAGGCATGGACGCCTCCATTTCTGCAATCGAAAATTCCGGCAGCTCTACAGAATTTCACCGGCCGCGGCCCTGCACGGTATCGTGTTTGAGGAGTTGCAACGGCAGGCCAAGGAGAAGATCGCCCAGTCTCCTGCACAGACGCCTGCCGCCCCGGGACGTTTTCAACTGCACCACAAGCAGCTCAACTGTGGCGCCTGGCTTCAGATCTGCGAATACTGGACGGCCGATGCGATGATGATCAGCGTCGGGACGGACATAACTGTTTCAAAGCTGAGCGAGCGCCGGCTGCAGGAACGCGAACAGGAGCTCAGCGCAACCTTGTCAGGGTATGAGCAAAGCCGGAGGCAGTTCGAAATCCAGGCAAGACAGCTTCGCGAACTTGCCGAAAACTACAATCAGGAAAAGAGCCGCGCCGAATCTGCCAATCAGGCCAAATCCGAGTTTTTGGCTAATGTCAGCCACGAACTCAGGACTCCGCTCAATGCCATCATAGGCTTTTCCGAAATGATGCGAGACGGCGTGCTTGGTCAGATCAACAATGCCAAGTACCGCAGTTATGTAGAGGACATCAACGCCAGCGGACGGTATTTGCTCGAGATGATTGACGACATTCTGGATATGTCAAAGATCGAAGCAGGCCGCGTTACGCTTGAACCCGAGTGGCTGCCACTGGATTCCATTCTCACGGAATGCATGAGGCTGGTTTATCCAACGGCTACAAAAAGAAGTGTGCAGCTCCTCCAAAGCGGCATATCAAGCTTCCCAGTCTACGCCGATAAACGGGCGTTGAAGCAAATCCTGATTAATCTCCTTTCCAATGCCGTAAAATTCACCCCGCCTGGCGGCAAGGTTTTGGTTCGTGCCTATCGCTATCGCGGAAGTCTGCGGATCGCCATCAGCGACACAGGCGTGGGAATTGCAAGGCACGAGCTCGGCCGCCTCGGTAGACCCTTCGAGCAGGTTCAAGGTCAGTTGACGAAGGGGCACAAGGGCACGGGCCTGGGTTTGGCTATTTCCCGCTCTCTCTCGGAACTCCATGGCGGCAGGCTTGATATCAAGAGCAAGATCGGAGAAGGCACCACGGTTACTTGCATTTTGCCGGCACATGAGGAAAAGAGCCTCACCCGCGAAGCCGCTTGATGACGTCGTTTCGCGGACACTCTTCGAAGCAGATGCTATAATTAATGTGGGCGAGGAAAATGCCTAAGTGGTTGGCTTGGCCGACCTAATGCCGGAAGTGGCGTACGCCGGTAAAGACCATGGCCAAACCGCGCGCGTCGGCTGCCGCGATAACTTCCTCGTCCCGCATCGAGCCCCCGGGCTGAATGATTGAGGTAGCACCTGCATCGGCGGCGGCGAGCGGCCCGTCCGCAAAAGGAAAATAGGCGTCTGAAGCGACGGCAGTGCCTGAAAGCGCTTCTGAAGGGTCGTTCTTGGCGGCCTTGGCTCCTTCTTGGGCCTTCCATATGGCAAGCCTTACGCTATCAACCCGGCTCATCTGCCCCGCACCTATACCAACAGTCGCACCATCTTTCGCAAAAACGATTGCGTTCGAGCGCACGTGCTTCGCAACCCTCATCGCGAAAATCATGTTTGCTCGCTCCTGCGGCGTTGGCTCACGTTTCGTCACCGTCCGCATCGTATATTCGTCAAGGTTCGCAGCATCTGCATCCTGAACCAGAAAACCTCCGGACACCGAGCGGATCATCGGCGGATACTTCCCGGACGCAAGGAGGCCGTTTGTCAGCAAAAGCCGTACATTTGCCTTGTGCGCGAACGCGCGCTTGGCGGTTTCGCTTGCAGAAGGCGCGATGACGACCTCGGTGAATATTTTAAGAATTTCCCTCGCCGCGTCCTCATCGAGAGGCTCGTTCGTAGCCACGATACCCCCGAAGGCACTAAGCGGGTCACAGGCGAGCGCTCTCTTATAGGCCTCAACCACCGTAGGGGCGGTAGCTACGCCGCAGGGATTCGTATGCTTGATGATCGCAACGGCGGGGTGCGCTGATGAAAACTCGGAAATCAGTTCAAATGCAGCGTCCGCATCAATGATGTTGTTATAGCTCAGCTCCTTGCCCTGAAGTTGCTGGGCACCGAGCAAGGTAACCCCATCGACGCTGGGCACTTCGTAAAGCGCGGCTTTTTGATGCGGATTCTCTCCATAGCGGAGGGGTTGGCGGAGCTTCCCGCTAACGAACATGGACGAAGGTGGCCACTCTCCCGCTACCGATAAAAACCAAGATGCAATTGCGGAGTCATAAGCCGCGGTCCTTGCGAAGGCTTTGGCGGCGAGGCGCTGGCGGGTTGCGAAGGTTGTGGCGCGCTCCTCGCGAGATAGCTCCGCCAGGACCTCTTCGTAATCGGCAGGATCGGTAAGCACGGTGACGAAGGCGTGATTTTTAGCAGAAGCTCGTAAAAGTGCCGAACCCCCGATGTCGATCTCCTCGACCATCGTATCGAGATCAGCCGCGTTTTCCTTAACCGCTTGCTCGAATGGGTAAAGGTTCACCACCACCAGTCCTATCGGCACTATACCGTGAGAGGTAAGCGCATCGCGTGCTGCACTCTGGTCAAGATTAGCGAGGATGCCGCCATGGATGGCGGGGTGAAGAGTCTTAACTCGTCCTTCGAGGATTTCCGGAAACCCGGTCACCTCAGAAACGGGGATCACCGGGATTCCATTGTCGCGCAGATAAGTCGCCGTGCCTCCGGTTGAAATAATTTCGACGCCAAGCAGCTCCAGCCGCTTGGCGAACTCTGCAAGATCCGTTTTGTCGGAGACGGAGATGAGTGCCCGGCGGACCGGAAAATTATGATGCTTCGACATAGGCGAAGTTGTCCAAAAGGACGCCAAGATCAGGAAGACCGCCGCGGCCCGCCGGCCTGAAGAACCGGCCTCTGTTGCGCCACTTTCTCAAATTTCCAATGAACTGAGGTGGCCTTTGTGCAGGGTCCTTTCAATACGATCTGAAGAGACCGCCGCAAACAAATAGGATCGGCGAAAAAAATACTCTCCTCGACATCGAGCTCCGCACCCTCGGCTACGAAGCGCCAGGACTGTCCGCCAGGGGTCGTCAGCGTTATTGCATTCGTGTTTTGGGAAAGGCTCGCCGCCACACGTGGGTGCAGATGGAAACGGATTGCAAAGCGCGGAGCGACCGCAGGCTGGTCAGAAGCCGCATGGGAAAGCTGATCGTGGCCTTCGAGCTCAAGCCCCTGCTTACTTAGAGTGAGACGCCTGCGATGAATAAAGCCAAAGCGGTCACGATAACCGTCATGAGTGATTTTGACGCTGACCGAATTGTCGTTTTCTAAGGTTTCGTGCTGAACATTCGAAGGACCCGCGAGCCAGAACAGCTCTCTGCCGGCCACATTGCCTTGAGCTTTGATCAGCCGTGCCGAGGAAAGGTCCTCGATCGTAAGCGTTGAATGAGCGGCCGTGGACCTGGAGACAACATACCAATCCCCAGTCTCATCTGCGGGCGCGCCGCAGTTGGTGATCAGCGGCTCATGTCCTGTGCTCATCTCGAATGAACCGCAGCCGGCGTGAGCTCTGGAGCTTAGCTGAAGGGGAGGTGCGCCACCGGCGTCGGCCAGGACGACGGTTTCACCCGCCGCGAGCCTGGCATAACCTGAGTTGGATGCGATCAATCCCTTGAAGACACCGCCTGCATCGTCATAGGCGAGCACCGTCGCGACCTGGTCGAGCCAGGTTGGTCCCATTCCATTGAAATGACCGAGACTGCCGTCGCCCAGCCGCAAGTAGCGAAGCATCGGGTTCATTCGTGCGAGCGCTGTGTAGAGTTCCTCCGGGGGCTCGACCTGGCGGGCCACGAAACATTGCTTGAGCGGTAGCAGCTCCAGGAGAAGCTCGATCAGATCCCCAGGGTCTCGCGAGGCGTGGCCGCCATCTTCGAGAATCTGCTTTCCTAGCTCCGAGCAAAACACCGGGAGAAAGGAGGAGAGGTAAGCCTCCTGCTCCGCGACACACAGCCCAGCAAGCAAAATAGCGGTGAGCGCCCGCAGCCGCGATACGCCGGAACCGTCGGCATAGCTTACGGTCACGTCGTGAACATCGTGGCTCAACATACGCATGACGGCGTCGTAGAACTCAGGATCGGCGCCATCAAGAATGAAGGCCGCGTGCGAAAGAGTGGCTATAACGCGGCGCGCCGTGATATCAGGATCGTGCGCAAGCGAAGGCGCCCGCGGGCGAATGCCGATCCAGTCCATAACCAGTTTCCGCGCCTTTTCCCGGGCAATTTGGTCTTCGGCCGCGTGTAGGTGTCTTAGCCAGCCAAAGCCATAAAGTTCCTTCTGCCAGGGCAGGGATGGCGGCATGATCTTGAACGGCGATTCGGAGCCCACAGGAGCGGCGGCGCCGGCCAGACCAAAATAGCCTTCATACAGCTCAACCGCGAAGCTTGGATCGCCGGTCCGAAGGTCTTGAGGCAGAATGAGGAGATGATAGGCGACCGGCACGCCCGCGATCCAACGCGAAAAGGGCGCCTTGAGAGCGAATTTCAGCGCAGAGCGGCCAGCCCTATTGACAGTGAGCGCAGCGAACCGCGCCTGATCTGAGATCTGAGCGGACATCACTTAACTTCTACGAATGGGCGGTCTTTCGGGCAAGAACATATTTGTGACCTGCGAAAATAGGTTCCACTCATTCACAGCCTGAAGCGCTGAACTGATTCTTGCAAGCATCGCATCTGAGGTTGTGGATGGATCTGGCTCTCAAACCAGGACGAACCTCGCGGCAAAGAAGCCATCCATTCCACCCATATGGAACGGCAGAGTTCGAAGCATCCCCCCCGGCGTCACAGCTTCCTCCGGAACGCCCACTTCATCTGGCTTCACCGGGACAAGCGAAATATCTTGCCTGGAGGCAACGACGCGTTCGGCCTGCATCTCACATTCCTCGGGTTCGAGGGAGCAGGTGCTATAGACCAGCTGACCGCCCGGCTTTAGCAGGCTCACGGCATTGTCTAGCAGGCGGGCTTGAACCACTGCAAGCACATCGATATCTGCTTGCGTCTTGAGATAGGGAATATCCGGATTGCGCCGGATCGTCCCTGTCGCCGAACAGGGCGCATCCAGGAGAACGGCATCGAACGGCTCCGCGGCGGTCCATTGCGCTGCATTTGTGTGCACGATTTTGGCCGCAAGGTTGAGCCGGTCCAAATTTTCCCGAAGACGGCGAAGGCGACTTTCAGAAATGTCGACGGCTGTCACGTCCGCTCCACCGGCCGCAAGCTCGGCGGTCTTTCCGCCCGGCGCAGCACAAAGGTCAGCTATTCGCTTTCCTCTGAAGTCTCCAAGAAGAAGCGCAGGCAGTGCCGCACCTGCATCCTGGACCCACCAAGCTCCTTCGGCATATCCTTCGATGTCCTCAATCCGGCCTTTGGCTGATAGCCTCACCGTTCCCCATGGCAGGACTGTGCCCGAAAACCTCGATGCCCAGACTTGCGGATCGCCTTTTACTGAAAGGTCGAGTAATGGCTCTTCCAGATGCGCCGCCGCGATCTTGCGCGCGGTTTCCATCCCATAGTGCGTGACCCAGCGTGTGAACAGCCAAGGCGGCGTATTGATTTCTGCCGCATCCTGTTGGTTCACGATTGCGCCCGTATCTGAGCTAATTCGTCGCAGAACTGCATTTACCAGCCCCGAATAAGCTCGCGACGCATTGGAGCTTTTCGCCTGCTCGACCGCCAAGCCGATCGCTGCGTGCGGTGCCACTTCCATAAAGGCGAGCTGCGCGGCTCCGGCCAGCAGGATAAAATGCGCCTCGAACGCTTTGGCGGGCAGTGGCTTTTCGAGAAACCGGTTCAGCAAATCTTCGATCTGCCCAAGCCTGCGAAGGGCGGTTGCGGCGATGGCACGTGCGAAGGCTCGATCGCGAAATTCCAGGTTCGCGAAGGTTGCCTTCGAGCTAGAGACTTCAAATGCCTCATCGAAGGGACGATTCTCGCGCAGCACCGCCTTCAGTAGAAACACAGCGAGCTGCCGCGACTGAAGACCCGGAGTTTGCGTTTGCGCCGTCATTTGCAGACTTTTCAAGTCCTTTGCCGCGCTGATTTTCTTTACAACGGCTGCGTTGAGCTTAATCGCGCCTGCCTAAGCGCTCTTCTGCCCCTCAAGGTGGCTCGCAATAAGGGACGCAATGATCGACCCGAAGATCAGCCCTGCTGTCACGGCCAGAGCCCAAACCGTCGGAATATCTGGCCATGGCAGATAGTTATAGATCATTTTGATGCCTATGAAGATCAGGACAAGGGACAGACCGAACTTGAGGTAGCGGAATTTGCCGATGATCCCCGCCAGGGCGAAATAGAGGGCGCGCAGCCCGAGAATCGCAAAGACATTGGAGGTGTAAACGATAAAGGGGTCGCGCGTAATAGCGAAGGCTGCCGGGATCGAGTCCAAGGCAAACAAGACGTCCGTTACATTGAGAACAACCAGCACCACAAACAGGGGCGTGGCGAAAGCCTTGCCTGACGTTTGACGGAAAAAGAATTTCTGGCCGTGGTATTCATCCGTTATCGGCAATATTCGCCGCAAAATCCTTATTGTCCGGATCTCCGACAATTCCGCCGCGCCGTCCGAGGGCCGCATTGTATTGAAGCCCGTGTAAATGAGGAATGCGCCAAGCACGAGCACCATCCAATCGAAGGTGTCAATCAAGGCAAGCCCGGCGAAAATGAAAATCGCTCGAAGAAATAACGCGCCAATTATTCCCCAAAGAAGCACGCGCATCTGAAACTGAGGTGGAACTTGGAAGTATGAAAGAATGACAACGAAAACCAGAATATTGTCCATGCTGAGCGCATATTCGATGAAGTATGCGGTCAAAAATTGCAGCGCCTTTTCCTGCCCCTTTAGCGGCCCCAGCTCCTGGCTCGCCTGTAAATAAATCCAGGCGTTGAAGCAAAGAGCGAGCGCAATATAGGCAGCCGTAGTCAGAACCGCTTCGCGGACGGGGATGGCCCTCGCCTTACGATGAAATAACCCCAGATCGAATACGAGCACGCCAATGATAAGGACGGTGAAGACGATCCAGGCCATGTAATTATGTCCGTCGAACATTCCTGGATACCCGATCCTTTCAACGTGGGCGCTCCCGCGCAGAGGCCAGCCTGCCGAGCAAATGGGCTTTGCTGCGGCGCTAATGCAAGCGTTGCCTGGAAGGTGACAGGTTAGTGGCTAGTTGGGTGCGGGGCCGAATACGAGAACTGCATTGAGGCCGCCGAAAGCGAATGAATTCGACATGGTGTAGCCGATCTCCCGGTGACGGCCCTCATTGGGCGTATAATCGAGATCGCATCCGTCACCCGGCTCGTCAAAACCCACCGTAGCTGGCACGAAACCGTCCCTCGCGGCTTGAATGCAAACAACAGCCTCAACTCCTCCCCCGGCTCCCAAACAATGGGCATGCATCGATTTCGTAGAGGACACCGATAGCCTGTTGGCATGTGCCCCAAACACTTTCTTGATCGCCCGCGTTTCGTTTACATCATTGGCCGTGGTCGCGGTGCCATGAGCATTTAAATAGTCAATATCGCCAGGTGAAAGCTGCGCGTCATCGAGTGCAATTTGCATCGCGCGCGTTGGGCCCTCAATATCCGGGTTAACCATATCGGCCGCGTCCGAGGTCATCCCAAACCCGCAAAGCTCCGCAAGAACGGTGGCGCCGCGGGTGCGGGCATGCTCCAGCTCTTCCAGAAAAAGAATACCGGCGCCCTCGCCAAGCACCGTGCCATTGCGCCGTTTGGAAAATGGAAAGCAACCGTCTGGCGAGAGCACACGCATGGCCTGCCAGGCGCGCATGGCTCCGAAGGTAATTGCGGCCTCCGAGGCGCCGGCAACCGCAACATCCACGCCCCCGCTCCGAATGAGCTGGAAAGCGAGGCCTATCGCGTGAGCCGCTGTTGAACATGCGCTCACGGTCCCGAAAACAGGGCCACGGATGCCGTGGTCGATGCTCACATGGGCGGCGGCGGAACTGCCAATCAAACGCAAAAGCGTGAGGGGATGCGTCGCCTTTTTCTTGTGGATATAAAGATCCTGATAGGCCTTCTCGACTGTTTCGAGGCCGCCAGCGCCCGAGCCGATGATGGAGGCGGCGCGTTCCCCATTTCTAAAGGGCGTCTCCAGAGCTGATTGCTCGACGGCTTCCGCGGCGGCAGCTCCGGCATACTGGGAGTATCGGTCTGCAAGGAGGAGAGCCTTCGTCTTGCAGCGTTCTCTTGGATCGAAGTCGCGAACTTCGCCTCCAATCGAAATGTAAAGATCTTGAAGGGGAAAGCCCTCGATCGGCCTTATACCCGTTTCGCCTCTTTTGATGGCTGCCCAGAATTTATCAACGCCGGTTCCGATAGACGACACCACGCCCATTCCCGTAACTGCGACGCGCCTCTTTCCGTTCAAAGCCATTTCAATGTCCGATCGGTGACTTAGGCGGCCGCGTTGGAGGTCCTGGAACCGGCAAGAACGGCTTTCACCCGGTCCACGACCGAGCCAACGGTCGCGAAATCCTGCACTTCTTCATTGGCATTGTATGGTATTTGAATGCCGAAGGTGTCTTCGATATCGAAGACAATCACCGCCAGATCTAACGACTCGATCTCCAGCTCCGTCAGCTTCGTGTCGAGCGTGATCTCCTTGTTCGGATCACGCATGTTCTTGCGCAGTATTGCGATGATTTTCTCTGCTACATCATCCATGACAGGCTCCTTGCGCCAGACTTAGGAGCGCGCGTGATTGAGGAAGGTTGCGCGGCCTTCGCTGAGGCGCGTGGCGAACCAGATAGCGGCAAACATCCTTTAAGTCCAGCTAAAGAGACTTGAACGGGAGGTGTGCGCTCCATTCTAGGTAAACCGGGTTCGGCTAGTCTGGTCCACGATGGCTACTGAAAGGGTCTAACTCCCTTGATAATTCCCTGCATCGCGATTCAGAATTTGGCCGGCACCCCAAATCTGCAACAATGTTCAATGATAGAAAGGCTTCGGTAGATCAGAGGCCGGTGTTACGTTGAGAACAGCCAAGGCCGTGAACCAAGAAGCTAAGGGTGGAAATACAATGCAAAGCGCGCAGCAGATTGAGCCGGAGGGGGCAACCCCGGCAAAGCAAGCTGCCTATCCATGGCTGAAGGCTTATCCGAAGGAAGTCGACTGGTACGCGAAGTTCGATCCGGAACCGTTGCCGGCTTTTCTGGATCGGGCCGTAGCGCGGTTTACCGCGCGTCCCGCGACGGAGTTCTTCGGAAAAACACTGACCTACGCCGAGCTCGCGCGCGACGCTGACTGCGCAGCAAAAGGGTTGCAACGGCTTGGTGTTGGAAAAGGCACGGCCGTGGGATTGCTGCTGCCCAATTGTCCGGCTTTCGTCGTCTATTACTATGCGATCCTCAAGGCTGGGGGGATGGTTGTCAATTTCAATCCCCTGTATTCGCTCCCAGAGCTGACCCAACAAGCCCAAGATGCCGGCGTCCAGATCATGATCACTCTGGATTTGAAGGCAACATTCCCGAAGGCGAAGGCTCTTCTCGATGCAGGAACACTTAAGAGCGCAGTCGTAGTGCCTTTCCGCAGTATGCTGCCGGGTTTGAAAGGTCTGCTCTTCCGGTTGTTCAAAAGCGGGGAGGTTGCATCATGGCACGGTGTCTCAGGCGCTGTATCCTCGCAGACTTTGCAAAACAACGACGGAAATTTCGACCGTGCGCCGGTCGATGTGAACGGCATCGCGGTTCTTCAGTACACCGGTGGCACGACGGGCACGCCAAAAGGCGCGATGCTCACGCATTCCAATCTCTCGATCAATGTGCAGCAGTCCGCGGCTTGGTTTCCCGGCCTGTCCGTCGAGGGCGGCGAGCGGTTCTTTTGCGTAATTCCATTCTTTCACTCCTTAGCGATGACCGGCCTTATGAACTTCGCCATGAGCAAGGCTGGGCAAATGATCATGTTACCCAGGTTCGAGCTGAAACAGGCGCTCAACCTCATCGACAGAACGAAGCCTACGATCATGGCGGGCGTGCCGACCTTGTTCAATGCGATGGCGAAGGCACCGGATATCGCGAAGCATGACCTGACCTCGCTGAAATTCTGCATATCAGGGGGCGCTCCGCTTCCATTGGAGGTAAAGCGTCAGTTTGAAAGCGCTTCGGGCTGCAAGCTCGTCGAAGGCTATGGCCTCACCGAAACCTCACCGGTTACGCATATCAACCCTCCGAATGGCCCCATCAAGGAGGGTTCCATCGGTTTGCCGGTGCCGGGCACGTTGATGTCCCTGCGGCAGCTTGAAGCGCCGGAGCAGGAAGTGCCGCTAGGCGAGAAGGGGGAGATTTGCATCGCCGGCCCGCAGGTCATGAAAGGTTATTGGAAAAGGCCGCGCGAGACAGCCGAGGCTTTTGTTGGAGAGTTTTTCCGTACCGGCGATGTCGCTTATATGGACGAGGACGGCTTCACCTATATCGTCGACCGGATCAAGGATCTTATCATCGCCTCTGGCTTCAACATCTATCCGCGCCGCATCGAGGAGGCCATTTATGAGCATCCCGCCGTTGAAGAAGTCACCGTCATTGGCATCCCGGATCAATATCGCGGAGAGGCGCCGAAGGCCTATATCAAGCTGCGTCCAGGTAGGCACGCGACGGCGCAGGAAATCCGGGAATTTCTCGCATCGCGCCTTTCGAAAATTGAAATGCCGTCTGAAATCGAATTTCGTGACGAGTTGCCGAAGACGCTGATCGGGAAGCTCTCAAAAAAGGAACTGAAAGCTGAAGCCAAGGCTCACCAGCAATAGGGTTAGCGCCAAAAAGGGAAGGAAACAATGACGGAAAGAAAGGTTGCGCTCGTGACGGGCGCTGGAACCGGAATTGGCAAAGCTTCTGCGCTGGCCCTAATGCGGCATGGCTTTGCTGTTGTTCTAACTGGGCGCCGGAAGGAACCAATTGAAGCTGCTGCTGCCGAGGGCCGGGCATTGGGTGGGGATGCTTTGGCAGTCGTTTGCGATGTCAGCGATCCCGCATCTGTGAAGGCCCTCTTCGCCGAGACGATGCGTGTTTATGGGCGGCTTGATGTGCTGTTCAACAATGCCGGAATGGGGGCTCCCGCCGTACCCCTCGAGGATATCACTGTGGCACAGTGGCAATCGGTGGTAGGCGCGAATCTGACCGGCCCCTTTCTATGCACGCAGGAGGCCTTCCGCATCATGAAAGCGCAAGTGCCGCGCGGGGGCCGGATTATCAACAACGGCTCCATTTCCGCGCACGCCCCGAGGCCGTTCTCGGCGCCTTATACGGCAACCAAACACGCGATTACCGGCCTCACCAAATCCACGTCGCTGGACGGTCGCGCTTATGACATTGCATGCGGACAGATCGACATTGGAAATGCCGCAACGGAAATGACGAACCGCATGACTGCCGGTGTTTCGCAAGCGGATGGCTCCCTAAAGGCCGAGCCTCGCATGCCGGTTGAGCACGTTGCGGATGCCGTAGTGGCCATGGCAACCTTGCCGCTCGATGTGAACGTGCAATTCATGACGATAATGGCAACAAAAATGCCATTCGTCGGCCGTGGTTGACGAATTCGCTGAATAAGCGGCGGTTGCGCGGCTTATTCAGGACGGATGCTTGAAGCCGTTGACCTTAAGCCTGTCCCTCTGCTTGAGCACGACCAAAACCTCCAGCAAGGTGGCTACAAAGCCTGAGTAACTCCAGCCCAGAGCTTGAGATTCTACCAGGAGTGCCTCAATCCTTCTTTCCATCGAAGTTTTGAACTTAAATCCGGCCACCGGCTTGTTAGGTAAGGCATCATCAAGTGCGACGGGAGCGTGATAGCTAACACTGCTTTCCCGCTTGTAGGCGCGCATCCGCATGAATTTCCCCGCTATTTGGTGTTTTCCGAAAGCATCACTTCGCATGCAATGTTCTTAACGCATAATGGCAAGATTGCCGTGCATCTTGGAAGTTTTAAGGCAGGAAATTCTTAATTGTCAACTTGCGTGTAGACATCATTACCGTAATTAACAACGATGTACATTGAACAATGCATTTATGTTCGTCAATTGTGACATCATTACACTATTAAAACCTTTCGCAGAACTTGCAGACACGGTAAGTTGTGTAGCTCTAGGCTCTCAAAGCAGCCTCGATTATTGTCAGTCTCGCCAAAACGCTATCAGCTAGTAAAGAAACGGCGCGGGGCGCCCGATCTCATCCGCCGGTCCGGCCTCATGGCCGAGTTTTTTTGATCATTGTCCATTTGCCAACACAAAGGCTTGGTTGGCTCTGCTTCTCACGACCATCACGTTTTGGAGCAACAAGCAGCATGACAAGATCTTTGGGCCGCTACTTCTCTAGCGCCGTGATCACCTCTCTCTTCGCGATACCAGCGTTACAAAGTTTTGCGCAGGCGCCGTCGCCGCCCGGCGAGGTCCCCGTGGCATTGACGTGCCGTGACTTTCAAAAGAACCCAGACGGTTCGTGGTCACCCGTCCACCCCGTTGTCCTGAGTGGCATGGCGCTTTCTCCCAGCGCCCACTACAAGAAAGGGGATGTCTTGGCTGGCGTACCGCTCCCCGAGGTATTGGAAAAGCAATGCGCGCATCTGAAAGCCAAGTGAAGCCCCCGCGAACCGCAGACCGCTGTGGCGTTACCTCACGCTGATAGCACTCAAGCTCCGCGAAATGCAAATGGCTCATTCCTAAGATGGGCGCCGGAGTAATGCTTTGCGGCAGAGCGCGCGGTTCTAATTCTTTGTCTTTATCGCATTGCGTTCCCCGAAAATCGCTCACACTTTCCGGCGCTATGCTCTAAAAGATCGGGCAGTGACCGAACCGTGGCTTAACGGAAATGTTTCTACTCGCCAATAATGGACCTTTGCACAACTCCCATGACGCTGCCTGAACTACAGATCTTGTATTTCGAGGACCTTACCGTCGGCATGACCGAAAGCTATGCCAAGACCGTCAAGTCCTCGGACGTCATCGGCTTCGCTGAAATAAGCGGTGACCGCAATCCGATTCATCTGTCCGAGCATTTTGCTGCGAAGACACCCTTCAAAT
Source organism: Rhodomicrobium sp. (assembly GCA_049579205.1). Lineage (GTDB taxonomy): Bacteria > Pseudomonadota > Alphaproteobacteria > Rhizobiales > Rhodomicrobiaceae > Rhodomicrobium. Next base: position 18,038 of record JBAUNL010000506.1, read on the forward strand.
CCCGCATCGCTCATGGGCTTTACACGGCAAGCCTTCTCTCCGCCGTGATCGGAACGCGGCTGCCGGGCCCAGGCGCGATCTATATCTCCCAGACGCTTGCATTTAAGGCGCCCGTCAAGATCGGCGACGTGGTGGTGGCCTCGGTCAAGGTTGCGGAAATCATGCCGCGGGGGCAACGTGTCCGCCTTGCCTGCCAATGCAGTGTCGGCGAGACTGTGGTGCTCGAAGGCGAAGCGATCATCAAGGTCCCGAGCCGCTCGGAGACATCGCCGTAGATTCAGGCCGATCGCAACGCTTTCCCTTCAATATCTCTGCGAAGGATAACTGAAACTTTCTCATCGCCTGCCAAGGAACAGCCATAGGATTAACGTGGCCATGCCCGCGACGCCCATGATCGAGATCACCTATTGCCGCCTGTGCGGCTGGGGGCTGCGCGCCAGTTGGATGGCACAAGAGCTTTTGACAACCTTCGCCGAAGAGATCGGCTCTGCGGTTCTCACTCCCGATGCTTCGGGTGGAGTTTTCGAGGTCCGGGTTGACAGCGAGATGATATGGTCCCGCAAAGACAAGGGCCGATTTCCTGAAATCAAGGAGCTCAAGCAGCTAGTCCGCGATCGTATGGCGCCTGGCCGGCCTCTGGGGCATTCCGATAAGGTCTGAAGGGGAAAGTACCGGCGCCATGACAATTGCAGCGGCACGACCAATTGCATGGCCATAGCTGAAGCACTGCGCGGTAACTCTCGCCGAAGGCACGGCCTCATGCTCGGCGGAAAGGCGTCTGCCGGCAAACAGCAAGCCCCGATCAGACATCGGAGCGAAGCTTAAATCGCTGGATCTTGCCGCTGGCGGTCTTTGGCAGTTCGTCGAGGAATACGATCCATCTTGGATACTTGTATGGGGCGAGGTGCTGCTTAACGAAGGCGATCAGTTCATCTGCCAGCGCCTCCGGCGTGACCGCAGGTTCGCGAAGCACGCAATAAGCCTTCGGCTTGATCAAGCCATTCTCGTCTTCCGATCCCACCACGGCGGCTTCCAATATCGCAGGATGTTTTACGAGCGCCGACTCAACTTCGAAAGGTGCAACCCAGATCCCGCCGACTTTGAGCATGTCGTCGCCGCGTCCACAAAAGTGGAAAAAGCCGCCCTCGTCCTCGTAGACCATGTCGCCAGTTTTGAACCAGCCGTCCTGCCAGGAGACGGCGTTTTTCTCGGGTTTGTTCCAATAAAATTTTGCGACGCTATCGCCCCGAACCCAGAGCTCTCCTGCTTCACCGGAAGGAACCCTCTCTCCGGAAGCAGCAGCGGCTTTGATATCGTAGCCCGGAACAGGTTTGCCGGAGGAACCAATCTTCAAGTCTTTTGGGCAGTTCGAGACGTAAATGTGCAGCACCTCGGAAGAGCCGATACCATCATAGATTTTGAGCCCCGTTGCCTTAAGCCAGCGCTCAAACAGTGCCGCAGGCAAAGCTTCCCCGCCCGAATGACAGAAACGCAGCCGGCCCCGCGAAAAGGCCTTGCCTTTTTCGATGGCTGCCAGCTGGGCCGCATAAAGTGTTGGAACTCCGAAATATACAGTAGGCTTGAAGTCATTGATCATGTCGATTGTGTTCTCGGCCGTGGGCCTGTC
>JBAUNL010000507.1:0-6464 GCA_049579205.1 Rhodomicrobium sp.
GGCCAAAGTTCGTTATGCACTGAGCCCCGCATGTTCGTGAGCTCCCTGTGGTTGATTTTCCGGGATAATAGCTCGTAAAGCGGATTAGAGATAGATCAGGCCGAAGCAGGAAGCCGACGAAGGCCCCCGCCCCTCGCAGTGTCGGGGGGGTGCGGTTTAATTCCGCTCGCCCCCCGATGGCGGACGAAGCCTCTCCCCGCAGGAATGTCTCTTCCCGGCCTTGAGCGCCATAAAGGTCTCAAACCGCTGATTGCAGGAATTGGCAATCCCAGAAGAACCAGTTTGCCTGCGTAACCACCGGTCCTTTCAAAAAGGACCTGTCGGAACCCTTCGAGGACAGCACAGAAATATCAGCGCGATGCCTGCAATGGTTCCCGTTATAGACGCTCGGATATTTCATGGGTTAGCGAATTTGACTGACTGACAAACCATACCCCAGCGATGATAAAAGCGGCGCCCGCAAGTTGAACAATATCCAACGCCTCATCCAGGACGATCAGGGACAAAAGCGGAACTAATGCGTAGCTCAGGGCATTGATGGGTTTCGCATAGCTCAAATCGGCTTGGCCAAGCACCACTAGCCAATTGAAGAATTGCAGGGTCATGATGGCGATGACGCCGATAAATAGCGGATTTGTGAATATGGCCCCTAAAGCGGCCAAGAGAGACGCATTGGCAGGCGTTTCCAGAACAGCTGTTTTCCAGACAAGCTGAAGCAACGCGTCTAACGTGACCGAAGCGGCAAGACCTATTGCGAGCAGCCATCTCAGGCGCCTGTTAAAGATCCTCATAGGACCCGTTTCCTCCGTTGTGTACCGGCTCTCTTAACTCTCCGCTCGAATGCTCATTGCTCCTTACTGTTGCGTGTTGCGGACGCGGCCAACAAAGAGATGAAAAGTAGTCTTAATGACGGCTTTACCCACGTTTTGGATGTCTACGTAGGTTTAAGGGCGAAAGTGCACGTATTGCCCCGAAGGCGTTATGTTGGAGAACGCGACTGGATTATCCGCGATGGAGAATCCAGAGACGTTTGCCTGCCTGGCCGAAAAACACCCCTTTCGACCACCCTTCGTGGTTTGGCTGGGAAATCACAAACGAGAAGCGATACTCGAACGCCAACCTTGCTTCCAATCCGTACCGGACTTGGGGGTGAAAAACATTGAGCGTGTAAAGGTATCCGCTTAATAGCCTTTCTATCTATAAATGATCGCCAGTATGGGTCGAATCCGGACTCTTTGTTCAAAAAATGTCGCGACCGGTGTACCTTCAGCTGTGGAAATGTTCGGCATTTGCAGTTTACTAGCCGGAAAGGGAGTCTGCGCGGAGCCGATAGAAAAGCCCTTCGGCCGCCAGTAAAGGCATGGCTGGACCGGCCTTTCTCTCGAGATCGAAGGCACACCTCCAACGGGGTTCACGGCGGCCACATCAAAGAGGATTGCTGGCGGGGCCGGCGCCCGCTTTGGCCTGTACCCCATCTTTCAGCGCCTGGACCCTCGCATTGTCTTCGGGATAGTTTTCCCGGGTGAAGATGGTGAGAGCTTGCTCATAGGCTTTAACTGCTAGGGTGGTGGTCTCGAGAAGAGAGTCTTCTTTGCGCAACCGGTAGCAATTGCCAAGTTTCTCCGCGGCGCTAGCCCATCTTTGCCGCTGTTGATTATTGCCTGGCTTGTACTTAAGCACTTGCTGATATGCGGCGATGGCGTGCTCGATATTCTCCTGGGCGTTCAATGGCTCAATCACGAGATAGAGATCGCCCAGCCGGTCCTGGATTTCCGCCTTTTGCTCTGGGCTCACTGACGAGCTCTTCACAGGCAGGGTTGCTTCGAACGCTGCGATTGCGTGCAAATAGTTCCCGTTCCTGTCGCCAGCGAGGCGGTCTACATAGGCATAGCCGAGAAGCATCTGCGCCCGTGCCCATTCGGTATTGCTTTTCGGCCGCTCGGTCACGACGGCGCTGAATGCGGCGATGGCCCGCTCCAAATTGTCCTGCCGGCTGCCTTGCTTTCGCTGCTGATAGGCGAGGCCGAGATTGATCTGAGCCTTGTCCCAAGCGATGCGCTTCCTGAAAACCTCAACTGAAAGGGCTGCTTCGTAATAGGGGATCGATTTTTCGGAGTTTTCAGCTTTGTCGCCATCCGGTCTTTCACTGTAAGCGAGCGCGATATTGTCTTGGGCATGCGCCCATTCGAGCGGGAAATCAGCGAGAGGAAATAGCTCTGCAATTCGCTTCTCGCTTGTAATGATCAAATTTGCGCCCCCGCCAGCAACGCCGAGCGTCGATCCAGCCGATGCACCAATCAGTTTCGCTCTCACCGTCATGAGCTGCTTCTGGCGCAAAATACCCAAAATTACGGTCTCCCCGGATTTGTGCTTACGGCCTAGGTGCCAACTCACGTCCTCGGTGACTACGTCGCCATCGACGGAAAGCGGCACATCTCCGGGCAGCAGCCCCGCAGCGGCAGCTGGACTGCCGGGCACCACGCGCGCAACCATCGCCCCCAGGCCCCCAGGAAGCTCGAGCCCCTTAGGGGTCTTCTCCATCAAATCCCTCAAGGAAGCACCGAGATAACCGTCTTCGGCAGCTGGCATAAACTGAGGGCGCGGAGGCGGTGCCGCCGACGTCGGCGGCATTCCCGGCACCATTTTCCAAAAGCGAGAGTCCTGCTGCCCACCAGGCGACGTCAGCCCCTGCGTTCCTGCCGCCAGCCCTTGTGGCAGAGCCGCCGCCTTAGGCTGAATAAACATTGTCCTTGTGGCGTAGGAAATCCAAAGTTTCTTGGAGCCCATAAAGTCGAGGCCCAAAAGAATATCGGCCTCGCCTGAAGAAACCTTAAGCACACTAAATCTCATTGGGCCGGACTTCAGCCCTGCGACTGAGACATTCTCGAATGTGTGGAAGGGGACGTTCGAGCGCCGCTGCCGTGAGCCCCGCCCGCATGGCGCCAGAGCGGGTGATGGCACTCGCATTCGCCCCCGTGTCCAAAATCGCTCTTAGTTTGACGCCATCGATCTCGACTGGGATCGCAATCTTCCGGAGGCCGGTAATTTCAAACGGCGTTTGCGAATAGCTGCCAGTCCATTCCGGCTTCACGGCCTTGCAGCCTGTAACTTTGTAGGGCGTAAGCCTGAGGAGCTCGAAGTCGAGCTCGAAATCATAGTGCGACATGATATCGGCGCCGATCAAACCGGATATTTCCGTACCAATGAGCCCAGGCTGGCCGAACATCACCTTACCCTCCACGGGGATGGACGCGACACTCTGGTCCCGGAAATGATCATCGGCGAATTCAAGATCGCTGATCAGAACATTATCAACGGTCATGATCGCAGTAGTTCCGATTAACCGGGTCCGCCTTCCAAAATGTCTTGGCAGCTTCAGGCGGGAGACCGCTTCCGGTGTCACGAAGGTGCGCGCGCCTGTGTCTAGCCCCATGGTAACCGCTGTGCCGTTAATGCGGGCTGGAACCGTCATGAACCCGAGCGTGGCTGCAAGCATGAGCGCCGCCTTTTTTTCGCTGCGGCAGGCTTCGGCCCCTTTTGCGGGCTGGGATGCGATAATAAGAGCTAAAATAGCTAGAAAGGCGTAGACGAACGATTTCGAGCGCAGGAACCCTCTCCACATCGGCACCGCCCTTTGCCATCATCAGAATTGATAATCGCAGAAAATGCGCTTCCTAACAACGCGCGGCAAAGCTCATGATGTTGGGCACTTGTCCGTTCTGGCAGACGGGAGAGGTTTGCCCGGTAAATTTTGCGTCTGCTATACCTCCAATTGCACTCTAAGGTTCAGAATCTTGGAACATCTGCTTGCCTGAAGGGTTTCGGATGCCGGCCGATGCCGAGCCTGTCAGCATGCACCACGGGTCGGCGTTCGAAAGCCGCCGAATGCCCAGCCTAACTTGCAGCCGCTCTCTCCACAGCGGCTGCTTTTCACACTCAACACGAATGCTCAATGCAGAGCCCCAACCCCGGCCCTGCATGGTAGTTTACACCAATGCGGAAGGTGTTCACTTCCGACCTGTTTCCGCCCGTGAAGCCAAGCGCCCCGGCACCCGCAAAGTCACTGGCATTCAGGCTAATGAATTGATATTCGCCTTTAAGAGACCAAGCCGGGTTAAATGCGTATTCGACGCCGCCGCCGAGCACGTAGCCGGTTTGTGTCTCCGTGACATCGAAGGGGACGCCAAAACCATTGCCGCCTCCCCAAAATGAGCCCTTCGCCTCTACCTCACCAAACGCAAGGCCGCCGGTGAAGTAAATCAGGGCGGGGCCTATAGAATAGCCGATGCGCCCGCGCACGGTGCCAAACCAATTGAGACTGCTTTCCACACTCGTATTGCCAAAAATGGCGCTGTCAGAAATGCCGGAACCTTGGATGTCGGCCTCGATACCAAGCACCCATGGGCTCGCTAACCCGAACACCCCTTGCCAGTTGTAACCAATCTGGCCGCCGCCAAATCCACCCGAAGGCGACAAGTCGCCGCTGTTGGTGGATTCGCCGCCGCCGCCATTAATACCGCCGTAAAAACCGCTCCATATCACTACTGCATATGCCGGCGCGCCCTTGTAGCCGCCGCCATAGATATCGGACGCGCTCGCCGAGAGCGCCGTTGCGCTTGTTAGCGTCAAACCAAGCAGACCGGCACATAGTTCTTTCATCGGTAGATCCCTCTTAATGCCAGAAGCGGATACCGCTGGGGCATCTCACCTCCGGCTTTTCTGCCGTAAGGGCACGCGGCGTTGAGGTGCTTGCATTACGCGTGCACCCTTCGCGTACTACAACGCTTGATTGAGGGAATTAATCCTTAAGAAACCTGTGATGGGTTCAGCTCACGCTTGGCTCCATCGCTAGCAAACGTCTTTAAATGGGTCGAACGAGAAAGTCTCACTTTGAGCGAATGTGGGCGGCTGCGCTTCGCCATTTGGCCATGAGCTTCCTACTTTTCGCTTTGCTGGTTTGGAGCCTGATAGAGATCGCGCGTCATTTTGAAAAACTCCCGCTTTACCCCTAGCAACAGACGATCTGGCTCATGCCCGAATACAGCCGCTTACGGCCTTCTGCGGCCGGCTCACTCAACGATGTGTCAAGACTTGCCGTCGTTCCATGGAGCCACCCAATAAAGGAGCACGAGGCCAGGCACAGCGGCCCCTGCGCATATCAGGAAGAAATTGGTCCAGCCGAGTCCCATCTTCTCCACGATGAATCCTGCGATTACGCCAGTGACGCTGCGTGGTATAGCGAAGAAACTCGAGAACAGAGCAAATTGGGTTGCAGAGAAGTTCTTGTTGGTATGGGCCGCAATGAAGGCGACGAATGCGGCCGTTCCCAACCCTACACCGATGTATTCGAACCCGACAGCCAATCCTAGGAAATACATGTTCCTGCCCGCTTCGTTCAGCAGGGCAAAACCAAAAATCGCCAGAAGTTGTATCGCACCGAACAGCCATAGGGAGCGGTTGATCCCCATCTTGACCATCATAAGGCCGCCCAGAAAGCCGCCGACGATCATCGACCAGAACCCAACGAGTTTCGCCACCGCACCGATCTCGGCGTTGGTGAAACCGACATCGATATAGAACGGTGTCAGCAGTGCCGTCGCGAGATTATCCCCGAACTTGTATAACAGTAAAAACGCCAGGATCAGGATCGCGGAGCCCACACCATCGCGGGTGAAAAATTCGTGGAAAGGCTCGATGATCGCTTCACCAAGAGTTTTGGGAGGGCTGCCGGTCATGACCGGTTCTGAGACCAGCGCCGTGCAAACGATACCTGGGATCATGAAGACCGCTGTTATTACGAAAACCAACGGCCAAGACAGATAATCGGCCATGATCAAGCTCAACCCGCCAGGTACAAGGCCTGCTACCCTATATGCATTTACGTGAAAGGAATTGCCTAGACCCAGTTCGATGTCGGGAAGGATTTCGCGGCGATAGGCGTCGATAGCGATATCCTGAGTTGCGGAGAAAATGGCAATCGCAAAGGCCGCCCAGACAATAGCGTTAATGGAATGGGCAGGGCTTAGCAAACCGATCCCCGCCATCGACAGCAGGAGCAGAACCTGACTGGCCAGCATCCACGTGCGCCTTCGCCCCAAGAACGAAAGGCTGAAGCGATCGCAGAGCGGCGACCACAAAAATTTCCACGCGTAGGGAAGTTGCGCGAGTCCGATTATGCCGATGGTCGTCAAATCGATCTGGCTCCGCCTCAGCCAAGCCGGAACGAGTTGCAGCAAAAAATAAAGTGGAAGGCCGGAAGAAAACCCTACAGCGATGCAGATCAGCATGCGCGGATTCCAGACGGCCTCAATCAGGGATGGTTTTGCTGCCGGCATGGGCATACCTGGTTTTCAAGTGCTGGCGCTACATGGCTGGGTGGTTATCTTCTAACACGTGTAGGGTGGGCGGGGAGCGGAAGGCCAGTATTGAATACCCTGGGCTCTCTCCCCCTTCCATAACATGCA
>JBAUNL010000508.1:0-5634 GCA_049579205.1 Rhodomicrobium sp.
AACTCAACCCATTCGGCACCGTGCCTTTTCTCCAAGACGGCAACGTGTCGATGTCTGAATCGGTCGCGATGATGTTTTACATCGCGCAAAAATATGGGCCAACCGACGTATTGCCGATGGGAGACGACAAGCGCTTCGCTAGAGTCCTTCAATTCACGCTGATAGGGGAAGCGTCGCTTTCATCGCTCATGACACCTTTGCTTGCGGCACGCTTCGGTGCGCTGAACGCTCAAAAGCGCAATTGGTCGGCGGTCGCAATCGAGTCCCGGCTTAAGGGCACCATCGAGCGAATTGGCGACGAACTCGGTGACCGCGAATTCCTTGTAGAATCTAGTCTCACCCTTGCAGATATTTCGGTGGCTACAGCCTTGCAAATTTGGGGTCGAGCCGTCGGCCAAGATCTTCCAACGCCGCTGCAGTCATATTGCGAGCGGCTTCAGGAGAGGCCGGCTTGCAAACGCGCCATGGCCGCACACGGCTGAGCGGTTGCGGTGCCCGCGCCTCTCCAACAAGGTCTTGCGCTGGTACACCGATTGTTGCCGGACCCCGATTGCCAACACCGCCGCCGGGCCGGGCTTCCCGGTTATTGGCGTAGTTCATTCTTTCATGCACCACGAGGCCGACACTCGTTCCCGGGACGAAGTGCTCGGTCCGCCGCTCTGCCGCATCTACGAACGCTCCGCCGCCGGGCCGCTCCCGCCGAACGCGCCTGGTCCGCCGTCGCTCGGGCTTTTCGCCCGCCGCGCGTCAATGATGCTCGGCTGGTGGGTGCGCGGGCTCGGCCGGCCGACGCCATTCTTCGACGATCGGACGAAGGCTCCGCGCGCAGTGCCGCGCGTGCTCACGCGGAGCGAGCGCGCCGCTCTTTGACCTGCTCCGTCACAGCCTCGTCGTTACTTCATCGGCTGGCGGAGCTCAGCGCTACGTTTTTTTATCTTCACCCCAAAGAGCGGCAGCCGAGCGAGGTCGAATTGGTCAGCTGAGCGAGCGCCAATCGATGATCGCGCGGTCGAGCCGTCAGGGATCTGCAATTGGCCCTTCGCTTCACATGGACATTGTCAGCTTCTAAGCTATTGCGGACGTTGATAGAAATCCCTTTGGCAGCGATTGACCCATAGGAGACTCTGAGCGTCTGCGAAATGAAGCCGCCTCTAACCGCGCAATAATCCGGCATTGCGCACAAAAGGTACCGTTACACACAGTGTCGACTCATGGCATGGCGTACTTGACACTCCCGGGGGTCAACAAGGGCGTTAACACGAACAAACATGCGAAACGGCAAGCATGCGCAAGCATGTTCGCGCGGGATTGCAGAGACGTTGCATGACGATAGCCGGATTGCGCCCATCGGTGAAACGCTGGCTGGCAGCCGGAGCAGCAGCGATTGTCACAATGTCGGCCAAAAGCGCGGCAGCCAGCGACATCATGCCGATGAAGGCGGAAACGGTTTCGTCTGTTGTTACCGCATTTGACTGGACCGGTTTTTATCTCGGCGGCCGTATTGGCTATGCCTGGGGGAACTCGAATTGGACCGCAAGCAGCACCGCCGCGCCAGGCCAAGCCTTTGCCTCTGGCATGCTCAACCTCTCTCAGGGCATTGATACTTTTACTGAGGGGGGAAGCTGGTTCGAAGGGCTTCAAATCGGCTACAATCATATATTCCCGAACCGTCTTGTCATCGGTGCCGAGGCGGATGCAACTTTCCCAGCCTTTCCAAATCTCGCCGGCTTAGCCATAGGCGGCATATCGGCATTATCTTCTCCCTCTTTGCACGCAGAGAGTTATAGTGAGAACGTGTTCGCTTCCGGCACTGTGCGTGGGCGCATCGGTTATGCGCCCGGGAACTGGCTCTATTATGCAACCGGCGGACTTGCCTGGACCTCTGACAAATTCACACTGACGCGACTCGCAACAGGCACAGAAGAGTCGTCTTTTATGGCGCGCTTGGGCTGGGCCGCAGGGGGCGGCATAGAAGGGCCGGTAATACCACACTGGACCGTACGGCTCGAATCTTTGTACACGGGCTACGGCAACACCAGCGTGACATTTCCGGCGTTGGGGCAGCGCTTCAATTCCGATCTTTCGGTGCAGGAGCTGCGCATAGGATTGAACTACCAATTTGCCGCGGAGGGTGCTCTATCGGAGAAGGATCCCCTAGTGTCGGCAAAGCCGGCCTGGGACGACATCAGCTTTCACGGCCAGGTCACCTTCGTCGAGCAAGGATATCCTCCGATCCGGTCACCTTATATGGGTCCCAACAGCCTGCCCGGCGGCGGTGAGGGCCGCGAGACCGCGGACGTAACGCTGTATGCCGGCGTGCGGCTCTGGCAAGGCGCCGAACTGTGGGTGGACCCTGAGATCGATCAAGGCTTCGGCCTAGGGGACACGCATGGGGCAGCGGGATTTCCGAGCGGGGAGGCATACAAGCCCGGTCAGGCTGAGCCCTATGCACGGGTACAGCGCTACTTCGTCCGGCAAACCATCGATCTTGGCGGCGAAAGCGGAAAGGTGGACGCCGATATCAATCAGTTCGAGGGCTCGAGAACTGCGGACCACCTAGTGCTGACGGCTGGCAGATTCGCCATCGTCGACATTTTCGATACCAACAAATATGCGAACAACGCCAAAACCGATTTCTTCAACTGGTCGATCATCAATGCCGGCACGTTCGACTATGCGGCCGACGCCTGGGGCACGACATACGGTGTGGCAGCGGAATGGTACCAGGGGCACTGGACGCTTCGCGGCGGGATTTTTGACCTCTCCACAACCCCCTCGGGCGGGATCAGCCCCTCATCCTACGGTCTCGATCCAACATTCAAGCAATTAGAGTTCGTTGGGGAAATCGAGGAACGCCACGACCTGTGGGGGCAGCCTGGAAAGCTCAAGATCACCGGCTATCTTGAAGAAGGCCGCATGGGCGCTTTCGCCGATGCGATTGCCTATATCCAGACGCATCCGCTCTCGGACCCTGGCGCAAGCATTAACATGGAGCGTACCGCGCGCCTCCGTCCTGGCGTGAGCCTTAACCTGGAGCAGCAGGTCGCTGAGGACCTTGGCGTGTTCGCGCGCGCCGGCTGGGCCGATGGCAACCTCGAGCCTTGGGATTTCACCGATATTGACCGTACAATTTCAGCAGGGGTCTCGCTGGAGGGCAAGCAATGGGGCAGGCCCGACGACAGGTTAGGAATTGCCGGCGCCATCAACGGTATCACCAGCGTCCATGCCGAGTTTTTCAACCTTGGAGGCTTGGGCATTCTTGTGGGAGACGGAAAGTTGCCTAACTCCGGTCTGGAAAAGATCATCGAGGCCTATTATAGCTATGCGCTGACCTCCTCGACGAAACTCAGCCTCGATTATCAGTTCGTCGGCAATCCCGCCTACAACACACAGCGAGGATCCGTAAGTCTGATTGCTGGGCGGGTTCACTGGCAGTTTTAGCCCGGCGACATAGACAGAGCTTTTTTGGGGCATTCGTGTTAGAAATACCCACCACCCCATCGCGCCGATAAGGAAGGACTCCGATGCTGGGATGGCCGAAAATGGCCCGGAACAACGCATCTCGCGTCCGCAGCAATTCCGTCAGCTACTCGAGGATGACCGGACTCATAGATTTCGTTCGGTAAACAGCCGCCTGTGACCCGTTTCGGAAGTCGGCTACATGCTTCCATTTCTGAGGCGGGGCCGAAGGCGGTAAGTCTAAAGTTGAACATAAGAGGACCGCTTCGCATTCGGAAACGGACTACTATCACGAGTGCAAACAGAGGCGAACTGTGCACATACCCGCCGCTGCTATGCGTTCATTCAATCAAGGTTCTCCCGAACACAAGATTGCGCAGTCTCGATCAGAGCGCGGATGTTGGGTGCGGTTTTTCGGTTTGCGAGGTAAACGAGGCTTATGGGCGTCGCAGGCGGATCGTAGCCGGATAGGAGGGAGACGAGCCTCCCAGTTCTCGCGGTTGCAACAATTCCGTCAGCTGCTGGAGGGCTAGCGGGTGCCCTACTGCTTTGCTGTTCCGGCTTTTTGTTTTTGGGGTTCGGCCTTGCCGCTGGTCTGCTGCTCCGCCCACTTTCGCGCAGCATCTACCGTTATGAAATCGGTCCTGATGCAGGTGCGCCCGATCCATAAACCCCAAGTTCCATCCCGGTTTTGCCCAGCTTCAATCTCTGTCATGGCGAGCCTTCGTTTTTAAAATAGGCCGGAAGTATAGTTAACTCCTATCTTAACGCATTGATCTGAAGCAAAGGATCGAAGATTTGGGCTAGGCTTAAGGACAACTTGCAGCGTTGGCCTGACACTCGGCTGGGGCAAATACCAGACAAGGCAAACGGCCGCTAGAGGCCAACTAGAGTCAGCCAGCTACGGTGCTAAAAGGTGCCCAGAGGCGTGGGGTTGCCCCTTGGCACCCTCGCAGCATGGCCCTAATCCCCATCCACGCCGCACATCATCTCGCGAGCGCAATGTGGTGAATGCGTGATAGCCTGATAGACTGGGTTGATGTGCTCAATTAGCCATGAGCAGCATCCCTGCAACTGCAACACACGGAATTGAGCGAGATGAAGGATCTCAGATGCAAAGCGACGAAGACAAAGAGACGACCTTTCGATTGGCATCGTCGCAATTGCAGTCCGCGACAACGTCGCCCGGCGCCTGATAGGCGGTCCGTCCCGGAGACGCTAAACTTGTTAAAGTTAACAAAAGAAAGACCAACAGCACCTGGTAAGGAGCTTTTATGCATGCCCCATCTCTAATTCTGCCGCATGTTTAGCGACCCGCAGCCAACAGTGGCGCGTGGCCGAAAGCGTAGGATTTGTGTTGGGATGCGCCAACGTTGCTAGGGACTGAGTGCGCAGCACTGTCCAGAAGAGGATGCTCATGAGAGTATATGCCGTCGTAGCCCTTGCGTTGTTCGGTTGGATCTCGGGGGCTCACGCTGATGACGTCTCCTGCGTGAGCACTACCTTCCGCTTTATAGGCAAAAACGACAAGGTGTGCGTTAGCGCTTTTGACGATCCAAAGGTACCAGGTGTGGCCTGTCACATCAGCCAGGCTCGCACCGGCGGGCTGGGTGGCTCCATCGGTCTCGCTGAAGATCCTAGCCGCTTTTCGATCGCCTGCAGGCAGATAGCGCCAATCACGGCCGAACTTGACAAGCTCGCTCAGAACGAAAGGGTGTTTGCCGAGCATACCTCGGTGTTTTTCAAGCACACCAATGTGTTCCGGATGATCGATAAGAAGCGCAATACGCTCGTCTATGTCGCAATCAGCGATAAGCTGATCGAAGGCTCCCCGCAAAACTCGATTTCTACGGTGCCAATCATGCCGTGGGCTGGCGGTCGCTAGGTGCGACTTGTTCGTATTCTGAACTCACCAGGCACCCCTCCCCGCCTGTGACCCCACAGGAGCAGGCCCGCAGCTCTTGATCCAGCTCTCGATGTCAGAGCGCAGCCAGCCGCGCCTGTCGCAGGCATGGAGGCGATCGTCATCCATTTCCGGTTATGATGCCGTTCTCTTATCGCGGGGTGGAGGTCAACGGTCTTTGCATGATGCCACCTTCAAAAAGCGCCTCAGACTGGCTGATGGCCATGGGATCATTCCTAGCCGAAACAAGGTTCTCTCCGCTCTATGAACAA
>JBAUNL010000509.1:0-13673 GCA_049579205.1 Rhodomicrobium sp.
GATCTTGGCCGGTCTCGGAGCCAAAAAATGAGGGCCACTGCCTATTCTCGAAGCAAATTCACCACGGGAGCCTACGATCTCTGTGAAATTGCTTCGGTCAAATGGGCTCCTTTTCTCCCGCTCTGCATATGACAGCGGAGGTAAGCACGCCTCGCGGTTTTGCCTCGATGCGGGGGATAGGATTACAGGAGGGAGGAAAGCATGACTTACGTGAACATGCTCAAGCCAGAACTGGCAAAGAAGTACAACGAGGAAGGGTTATGGCTGAATAAGACCGTTTTCCAAATCCTTGAAGATCGCGCTGCTGCTCATCCCGGCCGGAAAGCGATCTACGATCGAAACGGCGTCACCACCTATGGGGAGCTTAAGGACAAAATTGAACGCTGTGCTGCGTTCTACCGTTCGCTTGGGATCGGCAAGGGTGATGTCGTCACGATCCAGCTCCCGAACCGGACCGAATTCGCTATTGCCTTCATCGCATTGGAATTGGTTGGCGCCATCGCAAACAAGGTCAACCCGGATTTCAGGGCGCGAGAACTTGATTTCATGCTGCGCTTCTCCGGCAGCTCGGCCTATGTCTTTCCCGCCGAATTCAAGGGCTTCGACTATGCCGGCATGGCTAGGAGCCTGCAGCAATCCAATCCTGCTGTTCGAACGCTGATTTCCGCAGGCGGAGCGGTGGAAGGTGCCGCAGACCTTGATGCCGGAGCTAGGATGACCTCGCCTCTTCCGAAGGAGCTGCAGGTGCGGATGAACCCGAATGAGGTCTGCCGCATGGCATTCACTTCGGGTACCACCGGCAATCCCAAATGTGTGCTGCACAGTTTCAACACAACACTCTATGCCGTTGATATTCTCAACCGTGACATGGAAGTGACTGAGAGGGATGTGCTGTTTGCCTATCTGCCCCTAGGACTGAACTGGGGTTACATCACGCTGCTGCAAACCATCCTCGCGGGTGCAAAGCTCGTCCTGCTGGAACGGTTCAGCGCGCGCGCCGCATTGGAACTCATCGAATCCCAGCGGGTCACATACATCCCGACCGCACCGGCAGGCTTAGTCGCCATGCTGAACGAGCCCGATCTCGACAAGTACGATCTTTCCTCGCTGAGGGTTGTCATCACGGGCGGCGCATCTGCGGCAGTGGAGACCATTCGCGAGTATCAGCGGCGAATGAAGGGCCATCTGATCGAACTGTACGGCATGCTTGAGGCGGGTTTCCAAACCTATACCCGCTTCACGGATGACCCGGAGAAAGTCAACGGCACCATCGGAAGGCCCATTCGCGCCATGGAACTCCGGATCGTGGACAGCGAAACGCGGGATCTTCCGCCGGGCGAGATCGGCGAGCTGATGTCGCGGGGCCCGTCGATCCATCTCGGATATCATAACAACCAGGCGGCGAACGCACAGGCATTCACTGAGGACGGCTGGTTCCGGACCGGCGATCTCGGCCGCGTCGCCGATGCCGAAGGGAATGTGCAGATCACCGGCCGCAGCAAGGAGATCATCAATCGCGGAGGCAAGAAGTTCTTCCCGCGTGAAGTGGAGGAAATCCTATACACCCACCCCGCGATCCTCCATGCCGCCATGATCGGCATTCCGGACGACCGCGTAGGCGAGCGCAATTGCCTTTGCGTGGCGACCAAGCCGGGCAAAATGCTGACGCTGGACGAAGCCATAGGCTTTCTGCGCAACGAGGTCGCCGACTACAAGCTGCCAGAGTCGATCGAACTCTTCGACGAACTGCCCATGACGGGTACAGGCAAGATTCAGCGCCACGTTCTACGGGAAATCGTGCTTAAGCGGAGGACTTCGACGGACGCCCATGGCGATTAGCTGAGCTTCTTTGTGAGCATCCTTCGTGCCGTCATGCCCGGCGATTTCCGGGGAGCCTGTTAAGCGAGCGTTCAAGATTGCCTCAACAGAGGTAACGCCCGCATCTGAGATCCCGCATGGAACAATCCCGGAGAAATGCGAAAGATCGGGGCAAACATTGATCGCGATCCCGTGATAGGTGACCCAGCGCCGCACGCGGACGCCAAGCGCGGCGACTTTCGCGTCTGCACTGCCACCCTTGATCCAAACCCCTGGCCGGCCTTCCCTGCGATCCCCCCTTATGCCGTAAGTGGCAAGAGCTGCTATCACCCACTCTTCAAGCCGGCAAACATGGCCGCGAACGTCGCAGCCGCGCTTATTCAGATTGAGGAGTACATAAGCCACAAGCTGGCCTGGGCCATGATAGGTATGCTGGCCGCCGCGCCCGGCCTGATAAACGGGGAAGCGGCGGGCATCGAGAAGATCGGAGGCTTTGGCGCTGGTACCGGCAGTATACAGGGGGGGATGTTCCAAAAGCCAAATAAGTTCCGGAAGGGCTCCCGCCGCGATCGCCGCAACGCGCTCTTCCATTTCGCTGATTGCGCGATCGTAAGGGACGTGATCGGGCGTGAGACGCCATTCCGCGCTCGCTGTCTCCCCAAGAGCAGCGCCGCAGCCCCTAAGCCTTTCGGCAAATTCCAGAACGCTTTTCTGCATCGATTTCTGCGTTGTTTAGCGCAACCGCAAATGCCCTTTACTTAAGCGTAACCCCAACCTGCAATACTGCTCTTGTCCCGCGTTGCTGCGGGCCGGGGCAATGTCCCGCGTTCGCCCCGGTTTCCCGCAGTTCCTGACCACATATCACCCTTTACTTCGCCGGCACGTAAATCTAGCTGTTTGCCGAGATCGCGAAAGGTTTCGCGTCCGCGGCAAGGCGCCATTCATTATCCCTTAAGGTCTTAGCCGCGGAGAAGGATTTCAAGCGGCCAAAGCGTTGCCAGGTTAACACTTCAGTCACCGTTGCAGCCTCTCCTAGAAGAAAATGTCCCTGTGACGCTCTCTAGGTGAGTGATGCTATGAACAATTCATCAAAATGGGTCTCCTGTGTTGCAGCCGCTGTCATAGCGGTACTCCTGCCAGCTTCAAGTTATGCCCAGCATAAAACCGCGAAGGCATGCGAAAGCGAATGGAAAGCAAATAAGGCAGCGATTCAAGGCGGCGGAAAGACGAAAAAAGCCTTTATGGTAGAATGCCGGTCTGGAACCGGTCAGGAAGCCGCGGCCGGAACTCCTGGGAACGCAGCGCAAAATGAAACCAGCCGGCCAAAGAGGACGGCACGCGCCGAAATGGGCCGTGGCACCTCTACAAAAGCCGCTGGTGAGTTCGCAACCGAAAGTGAAGCGAAAGCGCATTGCCCCGGTCAGACGGTCGTTTGGGCAAACACACGCTCGAACATCTATCACTTCCCAGGCACGCGCGCCTACGGCAATACTAAGCGAGGCGCCTATGTGTGCGAGAACCAAGCGGCTTCCCTTGGACTCCGGTCAGCTAAGAACGAGAAGCGCCATTGATAACGGAGTGCTGAGGCTAAGGATCGGATACACGCCGCAGGCCTAAACACGCCGCCCCCCGAGTAGTTGGGGCGGCGATCCTACTTTTCAGTGACGCCCATTCGATCGGTGCTAAAATCTTCCTGACCAGCCAATTCGGTGGTGGGCCAGTTTAATTCTCGCGAAGCTCACGGCGCGCTTGAAGCGCCTGTGTACCTTCCATGCATTTCTGCGCTGGAAAGCCTTGGGAGGTGCCATGTACACAATTGACGAGCGCGACGAAGTCGCAATTTTCGAAGGTGTCCCTGGCCACTCGCCTGGCGCGCCGATGCCGCTGATCCTCGCTACCGATGTGAGCCTTGTGCTTGCTTACGAGACGGCGCCGAGTGGCGAGCAATATGCTGTCGTCAAATTCATCGGCCCGCGGGCTCACTATTTTGGGCCGCCAAATGATGAAGCCGCGAAAGGGCACCCTTTGGCAGAGCGTGGCCTTGGATACTATGGAATTTATGAGGTTAGCAATTCTTCCTGGATACGCACGTTGGAGCAGATGAATCGGGTTTATCGCAATCACGATGCCAGCCGCTTTGCCGCGCTCAGGCATTTTGTTTTCACCTTCCATGACAACACGTTCGAATGCATCGCAAAAGGTGCACTGCTGGCCGCGAACCTACCGAATGAATCCGATACCGCTGGGAACCTTCTAAGCTTGATGGCAAGCCATTTGCGCTGACTATGGTCAGGGCATCGTCGTGTTAAACTGGCCCACTACCGCCAATTCCCACGAATTGACAATTGGTATTTTGTATACCACACTGTACATCGGATGGTGAATCCATCCCCACAAAAGGCTGGCCCGCCGAAAAGGGAGAAGCGTATGAAGGTCAAGGAGTTACTGCTTAAAAAGGGCACCCGGATAGTTTCGGTTCACATGAATGAGACAGTCGAGCGCGCGGCGAGGATGCTCCGCCAAGAGAACATCGGCGCCCTCGTCATCAAGGATGTCTGCAATACCGAGGGCGACACTGTTGTCGGCATGTTTTCGGAGCGCGATTTTCTCAGAGCCATGATCGACCGCGGCCCATCAGTTCTGAAGCTGCCGATCTCCAAACTGATGACGCCAAATGTAATCTCGTGCAGCTCTCACGATAGAGTGTCGCGCGCGATCGAACTGTTCAACAAACATCAGATCAGGCATCTGCCCGTTATCGACGATCATACCTTGATCGGCGTCATCAGCATTCGCGATATCGTCGCCGTAAGCGAGCTTGTCGCGGCTTAGTCTAAGAGTGCCGGTAAAGCGGAAGGTGAGGCCGCCCCTTCAGCGAGGCGGCCAAGCGCATGCTTAATTACAGCAGGCCGGCGCCGCGCGCCCATTTATATTTCGCTCCGAGCACTTCCACCGGGAGTTCTGTCGAATAGGGATAGGCAGGAATCCCGTGCTCGAAGAGATACTGAGAGGCTTCCTCTACCTCGACGTCGCCCGCAAGCGAAGCGACCATCGGCTTCACGATGCCTTTCGCAGCCATCTCTTCCTTCACCTCGGCCATGATCCGCGCGAAGACCATCGGCGGCGTCACGATCGTATGCCAATAGCCTAATATCAGCGCATGGATGCGCTCATCCTCAAGGCCAAGTTTGACCGTATTCTTATAGGTTTGAGGCGGTTCGCCACCTGTGATGTCGACCGGATTTCCGGCGGCGCCAAAGGGCGGAATGAATTTGCGGAACGCCGCATCGAGATCGGCCGGCATCGCCATCAATGACAAGCCGTTATCGACCACAGCGTCGGATAGGAGAACGCCCGAACCGCCGGCGCCGGTAATGATGACGATATTCTCACCCTTGGGCGTAGGCAGCACGGGAACAGCACGGGCAAATTCCAAAAGCTGCCGCAACGACCGCGCACGGATTACGCCGCTTTGCTTGAAGACATCCTCGTATATTTTGTCGTTGCCGGCCAATGCGCCCGTGTGTGACGAGGCGGCTTTGGCGCCAGCCGAGGTGCGGCCAGCCTTCAAGACAATCACGGGCTTCTTCTTCGAGACGCGCTGTGCGACCTCCGCGAAAGAGCGCCCGTCCTTCAGGTCTTCGCAATGCTGGGCAATAACATGCGTATTCGGGTCCTGCTCGAAGAAAGTAAGGAGATCGTCCTCGTCGATATCGGATTTGTTGCCGAGCCCAACGATGGCCGACACGCCCATCTTCGCCGAGCGTGAAAACCCGATTATGGCCATGCCAATGCCGCCCGACTGCGACGAAAGGGCCGCGTGCCCCCTCACATCGTAAGCGGTGCAGAATGTCGCGCACAGGTTCTCCCAGGTATAGTAGAAGCCGTAGATGTTCGGCCCCATCAACCGGATATTGTACTTCCGCCCAATTTTCTGGATTTCGAGCTGTCCCTCGACATTGCCAGTTTCGGCAAAGCCGGATGGGATGAGGACCGCGCCTGCAATTTTCTTCTCGCCGCATTCAGTGAGGGCTTGCGCGACGAGCTTTGCCGGTATTGCAAAGACAGCGACATCGATTTCGGCGGGCACATCCTTCACAGACGCATAGGCCTTGTAGCCCATGATCTCAGTTGCTTTTGGATGGATCGGGTAGATCTGCCCCTTGTAACCGCCATTGATGAGGTTCTTCATCACCGAGTTGCCGATCTTGCCGGTCTCGGAGGAGGCTCCGATGACGGCAACCGATTTCGGCTTCATAATCCGGTTCATCGCCTGGACGATCTCATCCTGGTTCGGCCGGTAGCGCTGTTCGTGTGGCTCCCAATCGCAGACGATGCGGACGTCAGCAGCAACGGCGTCGTTCTTTGTGGCGAAGACGGGGTTGAGGTCCATTTCCGCGATTTCCGGAAAATCGCTCACAAGCTGCGACACGCGCACGATGAGATTGGCAAGCGCATCGCGGCTGACCGGATCGCTCCCGCGTACGCCTTTAAGCATTTCCGCGGCCTGGATGCCGTCCAGCATCGAAAGCGCATCCTTGCGCGTGCACGGAGCAAGCCGGAAAGTGATGTCCTTCAAGACCTCAACGAGCGTGCCGCCAAGGCCGAAGGCAACGAGCTTGCCGAAAGATCCATCGGTTACGGCACCGATGATCACTTCCTGGCCGCCTTTGAGCATCTGCTGAACCTGAACGCCCACAATTTTGGCGTCCGCCTTGTATTTCTTCGCATTGGCAAGGATCGTCTCGTAGCCTTTGGCCACTGCCTCCGCGCTGCTCATGCCAACGAGTACGCCGCCAGCTTCAGTTTTGTGGAGGATATCGGGTGAAACCACCTTCAGGACGACTGGGAAACCCATCCCATTCGCGAGTGCGACGGCCTGTTCGGCCGAGCTGGCGACCCCTTCTTTGGGCACGGCTATGCCATACGCATCGCATACAAGCTTGCCTTCGGGCGCAGTTAACGCGGTGCGCTGGTCTGCCTTCGCGCGATTAAGGACCTGCTTGACTGCTTCGCGGGCGCCTGCTCCTTGAGCCCCGTTGAATTCCTTCAGAGCTGCTTCTGCCATAGACTTCTCCTCACCATGTAGACAATTGTGTTATAAGACGCCGCCGCGAGCTGACTCAAATCAATGGATCGCTGCCGCAAAAATGATATGTTCCGCGTTGGTATTTGGTATGCCAAAGGGGTATTCTGTCAAGAGAGTATTGGGGCTAGATTGGTATCCTATTCAGGGATCCGTTATTATGTTGTCGGGATTGCGGAAGCGGCGCTTTTGTAACGCAACGAACTCGTTATTATATCAGCGGCCACGCTATCGCTAGCGCGGCAATAGAGGAGAAGATAAGCGTGACACAAACGGCAAAACAGCCGGAACTTAGGGTCGTGCCTTTGGAGGCGAGCACGAGTCTTAGGGCTCTTGCCTATGACTCTCTTAAGCGCGCTATCACCGAAATGGATATTTACGGTCAAGTCGAAGATATCCGGCTCGACGAACGCCAATTGTCGCAGAAGCTTGGAGTGAGCCGCACGCCCATCCGGGAAGCGTTGACCCTGCTGGAGCAGGAAGGCTTCGTTCGCGCTGTTCCCCGCAGAGGGATTTACGTCGTTCGGAAGTCCAAGAAACAAATCATCGAAATGATTATCGTTTGGGCCGCGCTTGAAAGCATGGCAGCGCGCCTGGCTGTAAAGAACGCAACTGACGAGCAGCTGAAGGAACTGTCGGATCTCTTTAATGAGTTCAAGGATGAGCCTCTTTCCGATCACTTGAACGAATATTCGGAAGCAAACATCAGATTCCATCAAACGATCATCAAGCTTAGCAGCTGCAGCTTGATTGCGGAGATGACGGAGAACCTCTTCATCCATGTGCGCGCCATCCGGACCGTGTCCTTGAGGCAAGACAACAGGGCAGAGCGCAGCATCAACGATCACATGCGCATCATAGCGGCCCTTGAAGGCCGGGACGCAGACCTGGCCGCGCGCCTGGTCCGCGAACACACTATGGGTCTTGCTGCCCATGTCGAAAAGCATGGGGCTTTCGCCGAATAGCGGGGCTACTCGGCGGCCATGCGCGGTTTTTCTCCGATCGCGCCCGATCTCTCGATATCGGCGATCTGATCTTCCCGGAAGCCAAGCACCTTGCGCAAAATCTCGCCGGTATGCTCGCCGAGGAGTGGTGAACGCACGACCTCCGAGGGGCTGTCGGATAGTTTGATCGGATTGCCCACGGAAAGATATTTGCCCCGAGTTGGATGATCGACTTCCACCACGGTGCCCGTTGCCCGAAGCGACTGATCCTCCGCGAGTTCCTTCATTGAGAGGATTGGCCCGCAAGGAATATCGTACTTGTTCAGGATCTCCATGGCCTCGAATTTATTCTTGGTCATGGTCCATTGCTCGATGCGGCCAAAAATCTCGTTCAACCGCGGAAGCCGTACCTTCGGGGTCGCGTAATTAGCGTCGGTTTTCCAACCCGGCTCGCCAATCACATCGCAAATAGCCCCCCATACCGGAGCCTGCGTGATGAAGTAGATATAGGCGTTGGGGTCAGTCTCCCAGCCCTTGCATTTCAGGATGCGGCCTGGCTGGCCGCCGCCAGAGTCGTTTCCCGCGCGCGGGACGGCGTCCCCGAAGGGAACGCCTTCACCGAACTGGCTATATTCTTCAAGCGGACCGTGCGCCAAACGTTGCTGATCGCGCAGCTTCACCCGGCAAAGATTGAGAACGCCATCTTGCATGGCGCAATCCACCTTCTGGCCGCGCCCGGTCTTCGTGCGCTGATAGAGTGCGGCTGTGATGCCAAGCGCGAGGTGCAGACCCGTGCCGCTGTCGCCAATCTGAGCGCCAGTGACGAGCGGGAGTCCATCGCGGAAGCCAGTGGTGGAAGCGGAGCCGCCGGCGCATTGCGCGACGTTCTCATAGACCTTGCAGTCCGCGTAAGGCCCAGGACCAAAGCCTTTGACGGAGGCGACGATCATTCGCGGATTCAACTCCTGGATCCGCGCCCAAGTAAGGCCCATCCGGTCGAGCACGCCTGGCGCGAAGTTCTCAACGAGCACGTCGCAGACCTTGACGAGGGCGGTGAGCACCTCCATCCCCTTCGGATTTTTGGTGTCGACCGTGATCGAGCGCTTATTGTGGTTCAGCATCGTGAAATAAAGGCTGTCCACATTCGGGATGTCGCGGAGCTGGCCACGCGTAATGTCGCCAGCCCCCGGCCGCTCAACCTTGATCACGTCCGCGCCGAGCCACGCGAGCAGCTGCGTGCAGGTTGGTCCGGATTGCACGTGAGTGAAGTCGAGAATCCTGACCCCGCTTAATGCCTTTTCCATTGATTGTTTCCTAGATTCTCTCATTGGTTCTTGGGGCGGCCGGCCCTGCGAGGCCTCTCGCTTGCCAAAAAAAGTGCTCAGCCTCATTTCTCCACCTCCCCTATTTTTTGCGGATGACGCTTTGGGGATTGAGATTGCCAATCCTGCCGCTCTCACTGCCCGCTGCCGGATCAATTACCGCATTGATAAGGGTTGGCCGCCTTGATTCGATGGCCGCGTCCACTGCGCGCTTCAGCTCGTCAGGTGTCGTTACATTAATACCGGCGCCACCGAAAGCTTCCATCATCTTGTCGTAGCGCGAGTCTTTGACGAACACGGTCGTACCAGGGTCCCGGCCCGTGGGATCGGCGTCGGTGCCGCGATAGATGCCGTTGTTGTTGAAGATGACGATGCAGACGGGGAGGTTATACCGGCAGATGGTTTCCACCTCCATGCCAGAGAATCCAAAGGCCGAGTCGCCCTCGACCGCGAGCACGGGCTTGCCGGTTTCAATGGCAGCCCCGATGGCAAAACCCATCCCGATGCCCATCACGCCCCAGGTGCCCACATCAAGGCGTTTGCGGGGCTGATACATATCGATGACGCCGCGTGCAAGATCGAGCGTGTTCGCCCCCTCATTGACGAGAATAGCGTCCGGCCGCTCCTTTATGATGGTACGCAAGGCGCCAAGCGCACTGTGGAAATCCATCGGAGCCGAGTTCTTCATCAGCCTCGGCGCCATCTTGGCGATGTTTTCTTCTTTCTTGGATCTTACAGCCTCGATCCAGGCGGCTGGCGGCGCCTGCCAGTTGCCGCCCATGGCGTCGGCAAGGGCCGTGACACAGGAGCCGATATCACCGACCAGAGGTGCCGCGATCTCGACATTCGAGTCCATCTCCTTGGGTTCGATGTCGATCTGAATGAACTTCTTCGAGTGAGGTTGTCCCCAGGTCTTGCCCTTGCCATGCGACAACAGCCAGTTGAGGCGCGCACCGATTAGCATGACAACGTCGGAGTCCTTCAGCACGGTGGAGCGCGCTGCGCCAGCACAGAGCTGATGCGTGTCCGGGAGGATGCCTTTGGCCATGCTCATTGGCAGGAATGGAATGCCGCTCTTCTCGACCAGCGTGCGGAGGGCGTCATCGGCCTGCGCATAGGCCGCGCCCTTGCCGAAAATAATGAGCGGCCGCTTTGCGCTTTTCAAAACGTCGAGCGCCCGCCGGACCGCATCGCCTCCAGGGATTTGTGCGGGAGCCGGGTCGATCACCTTCACCAACGATTTCTGTCCCTCGGCAGCATCCATGACCTGGGAGAACAGCTTGGCCGGCAGATCGAGATAAACTCCGCCTGGGCGGCCGGACAAGGCAGCGCGAATCGCGCGCGCCACGCCGATGCCGATGTCTGGGGCATGCAGCACCCGGAAGGCTGCCTTGCAAAGCGGCTTGGCGATGGCGAGTTGGTCCATCTCTTCATAGTCGCCCTGCTGCAGATCCACGATCTCGCGCTCCGAAGAACCGGAAATCAGGATCATTGGGAAGCAGTTGGTCGTGGCATTTGCCAGCGCAGTCAGACCGTTCAGGAACCCGGGAGCGGAGACGGTGAGGCAAATACCGGGCTTCTTCGTCAGGAAGCCCGCGATCGAGGCGGCATAACCTGCGCTTTGTTCATGCCGAAAGGAGATGACGCGAATGCCTGCGGCCTGAGCCATACGCCCTAGGTCCGTGATCGGGATCCCGGGCACACCATAGATCGTCTTGATTCCATTGAGCTTGAGCGCATCGATGAGGAGGTGAAAACCGTCCGTCAGCTCATGCTCGGCTTCACCGGAATCAGCGCGCTGCACGGCGCTCGTTTCCATGGCCGCTACCTCCGCTTGCTTGTGGGCTGTCTCATTGTCTGAACGCGCCTTGCGCAACCCTAACCAAATTATTGGCATACAAAATACCATGTGTCAACGCACTCACGGGCCGAACTGCCCGCCGAGAGCCTGCTAGCCTGCAGCTAGTTTAGTGCAATGAGAAAGAGAATCAATTTCGAAACTTCTGCCGCGGTTGCATCTTTTAGAAGGGGGGAAGGTGCGCAAGCGCCATCGGCAGCCGCACTAAAGCGGCCGGTCAGCTCGAGCCGGCGTCTTAGTAAAGAAGATGCTTGCCTAGGCGCTGGTTGTGCCGTTTTCAGATTGGCTTCGCGCTTTAGCGATCTCGCGCTTCAGGCGGCGGGCCCTTAGCGAAAGTTCGTCATCCTTCGCCTTAAGCAGGAAGGCGTCCAACCCGCCGCGATGCTCAACCGAGCGAAGAGCATAGGCGCTGATCCTGAGGCGAACTCCACGGCCGAGTGTATCGCTCAGGAGAGTGACATTGCAAAGGTTCGGCAAATACCGCCGCTTCGTCTTGATGTTCGAGTGGCTTACAAGATGGCCAACGAGGCCACCCTTGCCTGTGAGTTCGCACTGGCGCGACATGATCGGTCCTGGACGTGAATGGAGGATCTGGCATACCGCCAGTTCGAGATGATGTAACTCCTGCCGAGGCACGGGTCAAGGGTACCCTGACAGGCGCCGAACACCACGGTAAAACTTAAGATGGCGCGAAAGGATAAACCATGGGTGACTTATGCGGCTCCGCCACTAATAAATGGCTTTCTGGTACAGGCTCCCAAAGAGTGCGATCGTTATCGAGAGGCTCGGACGCGATAACGGTCCCATCCGCGCCGCTTCTGTAATAAAGCGTATTCGCGCTGTCGTTCAGAGCATACCTGAAAGCATAGATCGTATCCCCGTCCGTTAGCGCCGCCGTAAAACGGAGCTGGTTTTCGGGGCCCCGCAATCGAAGCATGTCCTCCAACTGCCCCAGCACACGGCCCGTCGCGGCGACCGGATCATCGGCTGCGCCCGCACCGAGAATGGCAAGGAAAATGGCTTCCGAGTCGGTTGTGCCGGCGCGGCAGGGATAGAGAGCGTCGGGGATCAGATTTTCTATAGAACGCCGAAGGCTCGGCCATTCTGCAACGAAGCCATTATGCATGAACATCCATTCGCCGTAAGCGAAGGGGTGGCAGTTGGCGTGGGCGACTCCCGTGCCCGTCGCCGCCCGTGCATGGGCGAAAAATAGCCGCGAGTGAATATGGCGGCAAAGGGGCAATCCAGGCAGCCGCCTCCCTGAGAGCGGCCTCTTGTCCTTCATGCTTCCTTTCCTCGAAAACTTTTAACTGTACATCGGCAGAAGTGCCACCCAAAATGATGTTACGGCAATGTAAAATTTGCTCGGAGCAGCCGAGCGAGCCGGCATCGTCCGCGATCATATCGATAACTTCGTCAAGAAACTGGGCGCAGCTCTTAGGACCATCCCTTGCGGCGAAGGTACCCTGGATCCCATAGCGTTGTGCGCGCCACTTGTTCTCGGCTGCGATCGCACCATCCGCCGCGCTCAAGTCGCGGAATTTACCGGGTGTCCGGAACAGATAGCTGACAAGTCCCTGGTACAGGCAGGCAATAGCGATGGCATCGTCGAGCCTTGTGCAGACATCCGGTGCCCTTAGCTCCAGCGTTGGGTATTTGGAAGATGTCCGGACCATCCACCAGATATAGCTTGGATCTTCTATGGCGCCCGCCTGTACAAGGGCTGTCACATAACGCCCGTATTCCTCCTCGCTGAAGAAAATACCGGGGAAGCCGCTGCGCGGGAGCTCGTCATAGGCAGCCGACCGGTAGCTTAGAAGGCCGGTCTCATGTCCTTCCCAGAAGGGCGACGAAGCCGACAGTGCAATGAAGAGCGGCAGATAAGGGATCATCCTAGTCATTACATCCACTCGCCTGTGGGGGTCCGGTAGTTCCACATGCACATGCATACCGCAAAGCATGTTGCGTCTCCCGATCATGCGGAGCGAGTCCATGACCTTCAAGTAGCGTTCCGAGGATGATGGCGAGATGTGCCGCCAGCATGCGGTCGGATGCGTGCCACAAGCAAGAATAGCAAGCCCATGACTTCTTGCGGCACCCGCAGACGCCTGTCTGAGGCGGCACAGCTCTTCTTTCGCTGCAGTCGCCGAGCGAGCCGGCATTGTGCTCACTTCCATCTGCGCCTGCAGCGATTCTCTTCCGGCTCTGCCACCGGTGTTCTGATCAAGCTTGTCGAATAAAGCCGCGGGCGTATCGCTGGGAGCTTCAAAGGTTTCGGTATCAGCAAGGAAATATTCTTCCTCGATACCAAAGCTGAAGGAGTTCTTTGAGGTGGCTTGAACGCTAGAGACCATTGGCTTGCAACCAGTACTCAAGCACCGCGGCTTGCCAAAGCTTGGAGTTGCCCTTCGGGGTTAACTCCCCCTCGGGGTTCGAAAGCAGCCGCTCTATATAGGATGCATTGAAAAGACCGCGGTTCCTGGCAGTAGCGCTCGAAAGCACGCTACGCACGAATTCGCTGTGGTTGTGCTTAAGCTAAATTCACGCCTTGCCACGCGCCCCGAGACCTTTATTTGGTGACCAATTTGGCCGCCGCAATATACAGGAGCCGATCAAGGTGCCGCAATTTCAACCTGTTGCACAAT
>JBAUNL010000510.1:0-2264 GCA_049579205.1 Rhodomicrobium sp.
GAAGTGGCCATGTCGCTTCTGGCACGCGGTCTCGAAATCACTCTCATGGAGAGTGGCCCTGTCCTTCTTCGTCATCTCGAATCGGCGAGCCTTTCCACCTATTTCAGGCGCTACGCCGAAATCCGCGGCGTAGCGGTACTCCTGAACGAGTCCCCCGCCGCCCTCATCGGCCGGGACAAAGTGCAGGAGGTCGAAACAACCTCTGGCCAGCGCGTGCCATGCGACCTTGTCGTGGTTGCCATCGGCGTTGCGGCCGCCTCCGACTTCCTTGCCGGGAGCGGCATCGCGCTCGATGATGGCTACATTGCCGTCGACGCGCTGCTGAGAACCAGCGCTCCGAACGTTTACGCAGCCGGTGACGTGACAAGGTTTTATGATCCCGTCTTCGCCCGGCGCCGTCACATCGAACATTGGGACAATGCGGTCAAGCAGGGGCGGCTCGCAGCCCGCAACATGCTGGGACAGCGCCTGCGTTATGACGAAGTGTCGAGCTTTTTCTCAGATGTGGGTGACCTCAGTTATCTCATGCTCGGCATGCCCGTTGAAGCAGACGAGTGGATCGAAAGAGGCTCGCTCGATGCGCGATCCTATGCCCTATTCTACCTGAAGAATGACGTGCTCCGCGCGGTTTTTTCCATCGGAAGGCCTCCCCAAGAGACACATATTGCCGAAAGCTTAATCCGTTACCGGATGAATTTAGCCGCCATAAAGGAACGTCTGCAAGATCCGGCGTTTACTCTCGAAAAAGTGCCCACCCAGACCGCGCTGATCCTTCAGGGCGGCGGCGCGCTGGGCGCATTTGAATGTGGGGTCGTGAAAGCTCTCGAAGAGGAGCAGATATTCCCCGACATCGTTGCCGGCGTTTCTATCGGAGCGTTCAATGGTGCGATCATCGCCGCGAACCCCCGCCATGCGACACCTGCGCTTGAGGCGTTCTGGCGTGAGCTGGCCATCGCCACTTCTAAGATACCGCTGCTGCCGATGCCCTGCATGTGGGGCGAACAAGCTGCCGTAGCGATCGGCATCTTGGCGTTCGGTGTACCAAATTTCTTTAAGCCCCGCTGGCTGCCGCCTTACACGGACCTGAGCAGTTCGCCAGTGAACTGGACAAGTTTTTACGATCCGGCACCCATGAAGGCGTTGATCGCCAAATATGTGGACTTCGCCGCGCTTAAAGCGAGCCCTGTCCGCTTGTTGATCAGCGCCGTTAATGTGACGACCGCGGAGCTCGAGGTCTTCGACAGCTATGTCGACGATCTCACGCCCGATCACATTGTTGCAAGCGGCAGTCTGCCGCCCGGCCTGCCGTGGACAGTGATCGACGGCAAACCTTATTGGGATGGTGGGATCGTGAGCAATTCTCCAATCGATCTCCTCACCGAGCGTTGGGGGCCGGATGGCAAGCGCATCATCATCGTCGACTTATTCGCGGGACAAAGAGCCCTACCGTCCAACATGGTGGAGGTACTCGCGCGGCGCGACGAGATCGTCTACGCGGAGCGCATTCGAAGCGATCTACGCCATCGTGAAATGATCAACACTTATCGCGGTCTCGTCGAAGACATCCTTGGGCACGTCGAACCGGATGAAGCTGTCAGAATGAAACAGCGGCCTGCCTACATCCAGCTGATGGGCGAGGGTGTGCCCACGACCGTCCTTAGGCTGGTACGCCCGGCTCACGAGGGAGAACAAGCCTCGCGTGACTACGACTTTTCGGATACAGCGATCCAGGGATACCAGTCCGAAGGCTACGTGGTCGCCAAGCGGGAACTTGGCCTTGGCTGATTTTCCACCGAAACTCGCGTCCGGCGGATAATGCTGTCGCTGCAGCTGCACACTCGAATGTCGTTGATGTGGCACCTGTTGCAATGAAGTTCCCCCGGTTTCGTGAATCTAGGGGCCTTGCCGTGGCACGAGCTCGGCAAGAGCTTTCATGAAGCCCCGCCTTTGGTCGGTGGCCTGCGCGCCGAGTACAGAGTCCATTGGCAGCCTTGCCACGCGTGCGAGGATGCCTTTGCGTTCCGCTTCGCCTTCGCTGAGGCCGACACGGGCAAGCGAAGGATCGGTGAACATGCAATAGGGAACCAGCCGATCGCGGGTATTTTGATTTCCTCCCGCCAGATTGTCCCGAATGATCCGAAAATCGTCCTCGGAAATATGCGTGAATTGCGGGCTGCCTGCGCATTCCCCGACGGCCCACACATCTGGCGCACTCGTCTCCAGCCGATCATTGACGCGGATGTAACCGCGACCGTCCAACTCAA
>JBAUNL010000511.1:0-5948 GCA_049579205.1 Rhodomicrobium sp.
GGTGATGAACATCATCGGCGTCAAACCCCTGATGGCCGCCATCGCGGCGTGAATGCCGCCGCCAGCCCTTCTGGTGGCCCATGCCCGCCCCATACGGCTCCAAAACGCCCTTCAGGCTTGCCGAAAAAGCACGAAAAACGGATTTTCCGAAAATCGCTGGGCACCGTCGGTTTTCCTAAACACAGGTCCGGCGTTTTCACGCGGTCTGGACCCTCTTGAGACGAAGGGGCCAATCCGCGGCGAACGCCGGCTCGAAGTTACATGGGATCTCAGCAAAAGGCCGGAAGCGGAACTCTCCGTTTCACAGAATCTTGCCCGCTTTCGAAGGTAATCCGGATGTGAGGCTGAGGTCCGAGACATGCTTGGCGTCAGAGCGGCGCGCAAGGCGTTTCAGATTTGCAGTTGTAGGTTAAAAGCAGGTGACCTCTGCGACAACATCGTTCATGATTTCCAGCGTTTGGTGTGAGTATTGGAGCGTCGTCGATGACAAATGCCGCGTTCGTCTCACCGGATTGGGACTCGGATCGCATCCGAGCCGCCAGAGATGTTTTGGGAATAGACGCGACAGTATTTCAGTTTCACGCTGAAATCCGTTCGGAAAACAAGGCCCCTTCCGTCACATCGGGAACGGTCATCCTAGCGGCGGATTTCATCGACGTGGCCGTTGGCGAGGTCCACCAGCTGGACGATTTCGGGCTTCGCCGCACACTGTGCTGGAGCGCTGCTCAAAATATCATCGATAATCAGAGTTACTATTGGCAACCCGCCTTCCGGATTATGGAACTCGCAAATCGGCAGCGACTTTCGGAGGTTTGGCGAAAGTTTGCAGACAAATCCACCCAATCAGCCCCGCTAGATAATCCTTATTGGGTCGAACAAGAATTCGCAGCGCAGTTAGTGAATTCGGCTCCCCTCGTCGCGTCGACGAGTTCGGGATACGTTGATTGGCAATTGGCAGATAGGGTGGTCGCACGCTCGAGCGAGGACGGATACGCATTCTCGGCGGCTGAACGCAAAGCCCTGACCCGCTACCTTTCGCGTCGCCTCGATCTTCACCCTCAGATTCGCGCGGCGATCGTTGCAAGCGGCAAGCTGCCCCGGCGCATTGAGTTGGTGCGTTGGCAGCCCTTCGCGCAAGGACTACCGGCAGCATCGAGCAGCGCTCGCGGTGTAGCGGTCAACGAAAGCACAAAAATCATCACCTTTTCTCAGCTCAATAGAACAAAGGTGACATACCCGCTGCCATCGGGGCTGACCGCATCTATTTCCAAGGAGGCGCAAGGGGCGACGGCTGAATCAAAAGCGCAGCGCAGCGCTGTAGAGGCGATTGCGGGCTTTGCGCAGCCTGCGAAGCCAAGTTGTGATGATGTCCTCGACCATATTAAATCAGCGTGCGTTGCGAACCACCCCCTAGAGGCGATCCTAGTCTTCTTCATGTTTTCTCAGCAGTACGGATGGGTGATGCAATCCGATAAGAAAATGGCCGAGCGGGTTCAAGAACTAATGCCTATCTTAAGGCGACAACTTCAATCGCCTGCAGCCGCCGAATTCAAGCGCGCATCCGATCTGGCGGGGTTACAGGGTGAGGGCGCCGATCGAGAGAAGGCAGCAGAATATCTTGTAAGCGCAACCAGTCTTGATTCATTACCTTTTGGCACATTCCGCTTTGTGACGCTTGCCAACTTGGTTCGAGGATCAAGGGACGTAAGCAAGTGGGAAAAGAAGATTTGGGAAAAAATACCCTCCCTGGTCGATTGCTACTGTTTTCACATCGCCAGATACCCGTGGGCAAGCAACGTTTTCAAAGACCTTGGAGATCTATGGTATCACTCGTTTAACACACGTAAAGCGTGGGAAGCATGGGACCTCGGTCGGGCCGTCGATCCGCATTGGAAGGAAGGCGCCATGAACTCCATACTGCAGATGGAGAATAAGCTTCGCGTGGACATTCCTGATAATTTCTAACCGGCAATAAACAGCCGGTCAGGGTCAATATCATTCGTCGATTGCGTTCCAACTGGATCGCACGGCTTCAAACCAGAAATTCCGCTATAGAGGGTCAAGCGGTTGTGCCTTGAAACCGCGCTCGAGTCCGCAATCGACCCTTAGGACTCATGCCACCTTGGCACGCGGACCTCGATTGGTTTGCCGGACCTCAAGACGCCCGCGCGCGATACTGGTCCGCCGCGTCGAAACCCTATCATCTGCGCTCATGCTGTGCGATGCATTCCGCGCATAAAAATTGCTCAGGGCCCTCTTGAAGAATCGGCGTCGGGCGCTGGCAACCGGTGCACACGAACTGCTTGCCATCCGGCGTCAGAGTGATTTCCTCGATCCATTCCGCGGCAGTTAGCATCACCGTGTCTCTCGTGACCTGGATCTCGATTTCGAAACCGTCCGGCCATGTAGCCTTGAAGGTGCATCCATCTCCCTTCGGCAGGTCGCGAATGTCGATCCGGCGCGGCACAGGAGCCTTCCGGGCTGGCGCGGCGGTTTGTTGCTTATGCGCTAATCCGGCGCTCATATCGTGTTTGTTTCGCGCCCTATTGGTGCGATAGAGCGCGGCCCGGCAAGCGTCGGAGCACGTAAATCGCGTAGAGCGCTCGCGATGCATCGGGTTCAGGCACCAAGCGCATTTCGATTGTGGCAAAGACTTCAAGCGAGCATCCCGGATGCGTTGCGATGATACGCGGCCCCGTGCCCGGATTGCGCCGGCGCGGCATTCCGGTTTTTCGCATTGACGCGAGGCGAAGTGCCCTAAGTACCTGTCACCGCAGACCGAGCAGCGCTTGCGGCGCAAAAGGTGCGGCGGGATATCTGCGATCGCGAGACGCGGTTTGAGATTAAGCACTCCGGCGCTCTCCATTTGCTGGACTTAAGAAATTACGAGCTATCGTGACACAGGTGGCTTCGCATCTCCGGTTCGCACGTGTGCACCCGCTGCGTAAAATTGCGAACCCGGCACCGAAGCCCATGACGCGCCCGCGCGCGCCCACGCGTTGCTGCGTACCTTTCATGCGCACTCTCGCGCCGCGCGGTGGCCGGCACCCCTTCATTTTTTCGTCATTCCGCGGAAGCCGCTCGGCGTGTCGCTTGCCATCTTTCCCACCCAGCGCGAGCGGCAGCAAGAGATCGTGCAAGCCCTGCTTTCGTGCGAGGCCCTGTCGATGCGCCGCCATGCAATTTGCACTTTCTGCCCTTTCCACGGCCACGGCATCGGCAGGGTGTGCCCTTCCGCGTTCGCGCTCCGCAGCGCGTCGCTTCATTGGCGAGCTCTAGCGCCTTCTTCAAAGACTTGGCCCGGCCGGAGCCTAGAAAGTGCCGAGCATGCGCGTTGATCTCTTCTCTGATTTCCCGTCTCATTTGTCCCTCGATCCGCCCCATCCCCCAGAATTACGTCATGCTGTGACGCAACGCGTTTGATGCAGTTCGATCTTCTATTCGAGTGCGCACATTGTCTATTAGGTGCGATGCGTACTCACTCCGTACTTCGATCATAGGTGCACCCGTTCCGCCGCAACCTTAATTCCCTTCGCTCTAAGCGCTCGCATGATAGAGGCCGGAACTTTCGTTGATTTCGTGGACATCGCGTGATCCCGAGGTTCGTCCGTGATCGGCCTTTTCTCAAATTCGCTGTCCTCGGATTCAGAAACGGCTTTCGCGGCTCCTACCCCCATCAAAACCGATTTTACGCGAGTTTTCTTTTGCCCATGTGTCCGAGTCGGTTTCACTCCATTAAAAGGGCAACTGATCGCCCCGGTCCCAGTCGTAACCGTCAGCGTTCGAACGTTTGCGAGGTTCGGCCGGTCCGGCGCAGTAGCTCGAGGAAGGCCGGTTGATGTTTGTGCCCGGTGCCTCGCTGTGTTCCTTGATCTCGCGGTTCCGGCCTATGTTTCCGATGCGCTCGCAGCGGAAGGCCGCAACGTTAAGGCCGTGCTTCACTTCGCCGTCCGCGGCATTCCATTGCGACATGGTAAGCGAGCCTTCGACGTAGACGCGATCGCCCTTTTTCGCTCGGGCCGTCAGCGCTTCTGCCGCATCGCCGAAGCATGCGACACGGATGTACTGGGAAATCTCTTTGCCGTTGTCCGCTTTGCCGGTGACAACCGCGCAACCGAAGTTGCAGTAAGACTTACCGTTAGCTGATTTTTTCAGCTCTACGTCTTGCAGGAGCGTTCCCCAAAATGCTGCCTCGATACCTCTCATTTTGGTTTTTTCCTTGCCGCATGGAAGGCGCGCGCGATTGTTGCTTCCAGCTCATTGAAGGGAATGGTGGAAACGCAGGACTCGATAAGACTCTGCCGGGCGCGGTCTTCACTGATGAGGCCGGTCTCGACTAGGCCGCGATACCTCGTGAACGCTCGCAGAGCGAGTTGCGGATGAGGCCCAGCGGCGAGTTTACGCAGCGCCGCGCTCATCTGAACCCTGCCTCGATGCAAACCCCCACTGACTTGCCGTCCTTGGCGAGCGCAGTCATCCTGCGGACAATGCTCACGACGCGTTCGACCGACAGGCCGGCGAACCTACAATTCTTATTCGCAAGCCGGATCGCCGTGAGAGCTTCGTATCCGCCCTTCCTGCTTACCTCGTCTGCCAACCAGCCGCGAACGGTAACTTGGCCGTCGACGATGGAAACGCCTATAGCTTCATCCGCCTTCAGCTGCCGTTCAGCGGCGAGACTACGATCGCGCTCATTCTGCAACTCGTCCTCAAAAGCCTCCTCGAATGCCGCTTGCCGATTAGCGCCATAGCCGATGGCCTCGAAATCAAAATCGAAGTCATTGAAGATGTTGTACATGCGGTAGATGTCGACGGACGGGTAGTCGGATTCCATCCGATCCACGAAGGCCTGAGATATATGCAGTTGGCGCCTGAATTCGCCATAAGGGCATGTGGCAGCAGGACCGCCAGCCAGTTTATCGGGCGTTCCATGAACCTCGTAAAGCTTCAGGGTTCTGCCGCGGCTGATGCACCAATCGATCACTTGCGCGGCCGAGGGCTTCCGCTGCCAAGTCTTCCGAGCTGCATCAAGCAGCAAGTCGCGGACGAATCCCACGGTGGCGCCCTCGATACCGTCTAAAATCTTGCTCGCGTGGCGATTGGTGATCCACTCACCTTCAACGGTCTCCGCCCTCTTATCGTTATGGGGGAAGCGCTCGGATGGCGAGGGCGCTGGGTGCACCTGACCGTTCATCCTGGCGGGTGCAGATCCGGTTTCGGCGCGCTTGGCAGCAGCTTGGTTTCCGAGCGCGAGCCGGTGATCAAGTGCACCCAGCTTCTTGTCGTTGGCAGCGCGGGCGCCGTCGATTTCTGTCTTTCCGCGCTCCTGCGTTACCGCCGCTGCGACAAGGCGTTCGTGCTTCTCGCGCTCCAGCCGGGTGAGCGTTCCGCCGAACTCTGTGCTAAAATACGTTTTCGCGGGACCGTAGCCCTTCTTGCTTTTTTTGGTCAGCTCGTCAAACGTCATAGCCTCCATGTGGCCGATGGTGAGTTCGAGAGCTTCTTCGGCTATGTCCTCAGAGAAGGTCTTCCCTTGCAGCGCGACAGCGTTTTTGAACGCTAGGTCAACGATTGCTCTATCCGGCGGGAAATTGGCGATGCTGGCATTCGGCGGATAACCCCACCGGCTCACGATCCGATACCAGCGCGCAAGGTGCTCGTGTCTGATATGGAGCTTTTCACCACTGTTGCTTGGTTGCAAAAAATCTTCGCCGCAACCGTGCACGCGCGCGCGGAGAGTATTAACCTCTTCTTCTACTACTTCCAGATCCTTTCCAGGAAAGGAGGGTTGGTCTGACCCTCCCAAACGACACCGTTCGACCCTCCCTAACCCCGTTTTGGGAGGGTTCGTCTGACCCTCCCTAACCCCATTTTGGGAGGGTTCGTCTGACCCTCCCAACGCTTCACTGGGTGGGTTCGTCTGACCCTCCCTAACGTGAGGCAAGGAG
>JBAUNL010000512.1:0-4731 GCA_049579205.1 Rhodomicrobium sp.
ATTGTGCAACAGGTTGAAATTGCGGCACCTTGATCGGCTCCTGTATATTGCGGCGGCCAAATTGGTCACCAAATAAAGGTCTCGGGGCGCGTGGCAAGGCGTGAATTTAGCTTAAGCACAACCACAGAGTGGTGTAGCGATATGCTTCGCATCTGCCGCAGCGAGCAGCACAACGCCGTCATGGCGCCACACGGCATTCACCGACACTTCTAAACTGGGTACGTAGCTTGCGTACCCCGTCTTCCGGCATTTTCTGGAGTGCATAATGGCCGCAGCGACGACAAAGACCGAAGAGCAAGAGACAGCGGCGCCGGAAACGGCCGACAGCCCAGTCCTTGATCTTTTGGATGCCGCCCTAAAGCGCCTCATCAAGGTGGCGAAGGCGCGCGGCTATGTCACCTATGACGAGCTGAATGAAGTTTTGCCGCCCAGCGAGGTCTCGCCGGACCAAATCGAGGACATTATGACAATGTTCTCCGATCTTGGGATTAATGTGGTCGATGCCGAGGAGGTCGAGGAGGCTGCCGCCTCGGAGCCGCTCGACGATGACGAAGAGGACCGGCAGGCCTCCCCGGCTCATTTGCCCGTCAAGCAAGAGCGTTCGACCGAGGTTAGCGAACGCACCGACGACCCGGTGCGCATGTATCTGCGGGAAATGGGATCCGTGGAGCTTTTGTCGCGCGTAGGCGAGATCGCAATCGCGAAGCGGATCGAGGCCGGCCGCGAAGCCATGATTGGAGGTCTCTGCGAAAGCCCCCTCACCTTCCAGGCCATCATTATTTGGCGCGACGAACTGAACGAAAGAAAGATCCTTCTCCGGGATATTATCGATCTCGAAGCAACCTATTCTGGGCCCTTTGCGGGACCGGCCGAGGGCGAAGAGGAGGGCTCGGAGGAAGAGTCTGTCCCCGAGCACCAGCCTCAGCCAGTCGATGGTGGCTCCCACCACGCCTTGAATAGTCAAGGCGTGAACGGCCACGCTCATTCGCGTCCAGCCCCCGTAGAAAATGCACCGGGCGAGGCGAGCGAAGGCGTGGAGTTCCGTAGCGAGGAGAATTTCGACGAGGACGACGACCTCGAGAACAGTCTTTCCCTTGTAGCGATGGAAGCCGAGCTAAAGCCGAGAGTTCTCGAAACCTTCGACAGCATCGCGACCGAGTATAAGAAGCTTCGCAAGCTGCAAGACCAGCGTGTGGAGCGCAGACTTCAGGACGACGCGCTTTCTCCCCAGCAGGAAATGCGCTCGAAGAACCTCCGCGACGCGGTTATCCAGAATGTGAAGAGCGTGTCACTGAACCCTGCGCGTATTGAGGCTCTCGTCGAGCAGCTTTACGACATCAATAAGCGGCTGATCGGCTATGAAGGCCGACTTCTGCGGCTTGCCGACGGCTATGGCGTGCGGCGGGACGAATTCCTAAGCAGCTATCAGGGTTGCGAGCTCGATCCGAACTGGATCCAGCGCATCTCGGGCCTTAAGGGCAAGGGCTGGGATAAGTTCGTCGACAAGGAGCGGCCAAGGATCGAGGAAATCCGTAGCGAAATCCATGGTTTGGCCACCGAGACGGGCCTCGATCTCGCCGAGTTCCGCCGCATCGTGAAGATCGTGCAAAAGGGCGAGCGCGAGGCGCGTCAAGCCAAAAAGGAGATGGTTGAGGCAAATCTCCGCCTCGTGATCTCGATCGGCAAGAAATACACGAACCGTGGCCTGCAATTCTTGGATTTGATCCAGGAAGGCAATATCGGCCTCATGAAAGCAGTCGATAAGTTCGAATACCGTCGCGGCTTCAAGTTCTCGACCTATGCGACATGGTGGATCAGGCAGGCGATCACGCGATCCCTGGCCGATCAGGCCAGCACGATCCGCATTCCGGTGCATATGATCGAGTCGATCAACAAGATCGTGCGCACCCGCCGGCAAATAATTCATGAAATCGGCCGCGAGCCAACACCGGAGGAACTGGCCGAGAAACTTTCCATGCCGCTTGAAAAGGTGCAGAAGGTTTTGAAGATCGCCAAGGAGCCGATCAGCCTCGAAACGCCGATTGGCGACGAGGAGGACAGCCATCTCGGCGATTTCATCGAGGATAAGAACGCGATCCTGCCCATCGACGCGGCGATTCAGTCGAACCTGCGCGAGACGACAACGCTTGTGCTCGCATCGCTCACGCCGCGCGAAGAGCGCGTGCTGCGCATGCGTTTCGGTATCGGCTTGAACACCGACCACACGCTCGAAGAGGTCGGCCAGCAGTTCTCGGTGACGCGGGAGCGCATCCGCCAAATCGAGGCGAAGGCGCTGCGCAAGCTGAAGCATCCGAGCCGCAGCCGCAAGCTCCGAAGCTTTTTGGATAATTAGAACGGCTCTTCGCCAGAAATTGGACTTTGCTGGATGTTCAGTCCCGCTGTGTGATACCGTATCCGGTTGATTAGTTCGCCTCGTTTGGCTTTGGCCACCAATGGAAGAGCGTGCTAGCCCGGATCGCATCGCGCTGCTGGCAAGAGGTCCCTTGGAGGAGAGCTTACGCCGCTCGCCGCGAAGCCACGCCTCGAAGCTATCAATGAGCG
This sequence comes from Rhodomicrobium sp., assembly GCA_049579205.1. Lineage (GTDB taxonomy): Bacteria > Pseudomonadota > Alphaproteobacteria > Rhizobiales > Rhodomicrobiaceae > Rhodomicrobium. The sequence continues at coordinate 2,563 of JBAUNL010000512.1, forward strand.
GTTTTGAGCGCTCGCGGTGCACGGCAAGACGTTGTGCAGGCGGCTGGCCAGCGATCTCGCGCTCGATTGTAAACAATTCGTCGATGCGCGTGACCGCCTCGATTGCGATCGGCATTTTGCGCAGCCGCGCGAGTTCGAAGAACTTGCGCCGACTGTGCGCCCAGCACGCAGCCTCGATAATCGGACCAGGCTCGCGGCTTTCCTCGAAAAGCCCGTTGAACCCAGAGTAGGCATCGGCCTGGCAGGTGCCGGTATATGCAGCGAGTTGCTGTTCCGCATACTTACCTTCGCGTGTGGGCGAGTAGTAGAACAGCGCCGCTGGGGCAGCCTTGCCGGCGAATGGCCGGTCGTCGCGCACATGTGCCCACAAGCGGCCCGTACGGCACTTGCTCTTGGCGAGCACCGGCACCGTGGTGTCGTCAACATGCAGGCGTTCCGCGGCATGGACATGCTTTTCGATGGCATCGCGGAGCGGCATCAAGGCCGCTGCCGTTGCGCCAACCCAATCGGCCAGGGTGGAGATATCGAGTGCGACGCCCTCGCGGGCGAAGAGTTCGCTCTCCCGGTTGAGCGGAAGATGCGCGCCGTATTTGCTGGACAGAATTTCGGCGAGCAGCTGCGGGCCCGCCCGGCCGCGCGCAATCGGATGGGAGGGTGCCGGCGGCTGCGCGATCGCCTCGCAATCGCGGCAGGTCATTTTCTCCCGCACATACTGAACCACTTTCCAGCGCGCTGGCACCCGCTCCAATGTCTCGGTCACGTCCTCTCCCAGCTTGCGCAGCCGTCCGCCGCCAGGCACGGACAGGTCTGCGGCGAAGGCAGCACCACACGCTCGCGGGGCAGATGATCCGGAAGCGGACGGCGGGCCGGAGCCTTCCGTTGCCTTGGCGCAGGCTTGCTCGATGCTCGTGCCTGCGCCGCCGCGATCTCCTCAGCCGCGGTCTCCTGGGCGCGCCGGTTCCACCAGTTCGCCGAGCTGAAGTTCGAGCTGATCCATCAGAACGGAGGTGCGCTCGGAGGAATTTCCAAACCGCGCGTGCCGGAGTTTGGCGATTTGTAGCTTCAGGTTCTCGATCTCGGCATCGAGATCGCTGGTGCGCCGGTTCTCTTCGATGAGCATCGCTTTCAGCAAAGCAAACTAATTGAAACCACAATGGAAATTGTAGCAAAGGTGCTATTTTCGTATCTGTACCCAGGCGCTTGATCAATCGGTGCAGTCCTTGGCTGGACAGCCTCGAACGGCTATTGCGAGATCAATGCCGCAAGCGGCGTCAAGGTCGCAAGAGGAGACACCAGCGAGGATAGAAGGAGGCCCTGCAGCGTCGCGGACATGAACCTCATCTTCTCATTCCCAATATTCACGAAGGGTGAGCGGCCGAAAGGTGGAGGTGGTGAGGCCGCCAAGTGGCTTCCCCTCCTTGCCGCGTTCACTGGCGCACGCCTTGAAGAGCTTGGGCAGGCGCTTGTATTGGGAGGGCCTTCAGGATTGTCGCGGTGATTTTCCATAGATTTGTGCCTCTTCCCCCGGTCCCTACCTTTTTAGCAATTCCTTGGTTAGACTAGACGAGTGCGCTGAATCACCGAAGACATTACAGCTGATGACCCCGTTCTCAGGCATGGGATGCATGACGAAATCACACCACGTCAGGACCAGCGATCGCCGTACATGCTCGGGGTTGCAACACGCGGATTTCCTGCTCGTGGGTGGGGGACTAGCGAGCGCGACCGCCGCAGAGAGTTTGCGAGCCGGAGCCGAAACAGGTTCTGTCATGATGTTATCAGCCGAGCAACTGGCGCCCTATTATCGTCCGCCTCTATCAAAAGGGCTATTACTTGAAAGCAAGGATGAGGCACGAATCTTTATCCATCCCGAAAGCTTCTATCGCGATCGTGCCATTGAGCTTCGCCTTAACACCCGAGTCCTTTCCGTCGATACCTCCAAGCAGATCGTAAAAACTGCGAACGGAGAAATCAGCTATGGCCAGCTCCTGATCGCGACCGGTGGCATTCCCAACCCTTTGCGGGTCCCTGGCACAGCGCTCCCTGGTGTATTCAATCTGCACTTTAAGGGCGACGCAGACGCGATTCGGCGAGCCGCTAGCAATGCCAAACGCGCTGTTGTGATTGGTGGTAGCTTTCTTGGCATGGAAGTGGCCATGTCGCTTCTGG
>JBAUNL010000513.1:0-7121 GCA_049579205.1 Rhodomicrobium sp.
CTGTTCATAAGAGCACCCGCTCGCTTCGCGATTTCCGTGAAGGAGAAGCAGGAGATCACCATGGTATTGATGAAGTTCTCCCGGCTCGTATCGGCGTAGCGGCCTTTCAACTCATTGCGGTCCGAAAAGGCAAGCGCATGCACGAGAAAATCCAGCGAACCCCACTTTGCCGAAAGCTCCGAGAACACCGCATCTACCGATGCGAGGTCGGAAACGTCGCACGGAATGATAATCTTGCCGCCGAGACCTTGCGCCAATGGAACGGCGCGGCGTCCAAACGCCTCGCCCTGATAGGTATATGCGATCTCAGCGCCGTGGCCGGATAGGACGCGGGCGATCCCATAGGCGATGGATCTGTCGTTGGCTACTCCCATTACGAGACCGCGCTTGCCAGCCATGAGCGGCGCCGGTTTTGCAATGTCCACCGAGGTCATGCATCAAGGCCTTTCTAATGGATTTAGGCGCCGTCACCTTTCATAGCGCCTGAAAATCAATGTCGCGTTCGTACCGCCAAAGCCAAAACTATTCGACATGACACAGTTGAGGTCGACGTTATCGAGGCGCTCGCGGACTATGGGCATATCTGCGAAGGCCGGGTCAAGTTCTTCTATGTTCGCGGACTCGCAAACAAAGCCGTTATTCATCATTAATAGTGAGTAGATCGCTTCTTGGGCGCCCGCCGCACCGAGCGAATGCCCGGTAAGCGACTTCGTGGCTGAAATAAGAGGCACTTTAGAGCCGAAAACTTGCCTGACCGCCTCGATCTCTTTCAGGTCACCGATGGGTGTGGATGTCGCATGGGGATTGATGTAATCGACTTTGATATCCAGTCCGTCGAGCGCCAGCTTCATGCAGCGCGCAGCGCCTTCTCCCGAAGGCTGCACCATATCGAAGCCATCGGAGGTAGCGCCATAGCCGCAAAGCTCGCCGTAAATTCTCGCGCCGCGCGACTTAGCCCTTTCCAGTTCCTCAAGCACCAAGACCCCGGCTCCGCCCGCGATCACAAAGCCGTCACGCCTAACGTCGTATGCCCGGCTGGCCTTTCCCGGCGTATCGTTGAAGTTGGATGACATTGCATTCATGGCGTCGAACAGGACCGAGAGCGTCCAATCGAGCTCCTCGCCGCCACCTGCAAACATAATATCCTGCTTGCCCCACTGGATCATCTCAGCAGCGTTCCCGATGCAATGTGCCGAAGTGGAGCAGGCCGAAGAAATGGAGTAATTGATGCCTTTGATCCGGAAGGGTGTTGCAAGCGTCGCAGAATTCGTGCTCGACATCGCTTTCGGCACTTCGAATGGGCCGACTTTCCGCGGCCCCTTCTCCCGTGTCGTGTCTGCCGCCTGGACTATCGTGCGCGTCGACGGCCCACCGGAGCCCATAATGAGCCCGGTTCGCTCATCGCTGATCTCTCTGTCTCCGAGCCCGGCGTCCACAATCGCCTGCTGCATGGCGATGTAATTCCACCCGGCACCCGCGCCCATGAACCTCCTAATCTTACGGTCGATGAGTTCTTCCCAATTAAGGTGAGGCTCGCCATGCACCTGGCACCGGAAGCCCCGTTCTGCATAGTCTTTAGCCTTGACGATGCCCGATTTCGCTTCGCGCAGTGAAGAGAGCACTTCCTGCGTGTTGTTCCCGATGGATGAGACGATGCCCATTCCGGTGACAGCAACGCGTCTCATGTTTTCACCCCACCTCGTCGTATAAGGTTATAGCCCGAAGGCCAGGCATTCGTTCCGGCTCAGCCAGCCGCTGCCTGCATGCTCATATTTGCGCCGGCGAACAAGCCCACTCGAAGGTCTTTCGCAGAATAGACCAGAGTGCTATCGGCCTTGAGGTAACCATCCGCGACTCCGAGCGTGAATTTACGCCGAATCACACGCTTGATATCAACAATATATTCAAGCTGTTTCACACTAGGGAGTACCATGCCTGCTAATTTAACTTCACCTACACCCAGGGCGCGGCCTTTGCCCGGTGCACCGAGCCAGCCAAGGAAGAACCCAAGCATCTGCCAGAGAGCATCAAGCCCCAAGCAGCCGGGCATTACAGGATCGCCTTTGAAATGGCACGCGAAAAACCATAAATCGGGCCTAACTTCCAGCTGTGCTACGATCCGGCCCTTGCCGTGATCCCCCCCTGTCTCCGAGATATCTGTGATGCGATCGAACATAAGCATTGGCGGAAGCGGCAACTGCGCGTTTCCGGGTCCGAATAATTCGCCGCGGCCGCAGGCAATCAAGTCCTCGAAATCGTAGCTGTTGCGGCGCTCAGACATAATTCCTCATTTATTCTCGCATCGGGCGTGCCGGCGGGCAAGGCGTCTCTTAACTATCACACCTTCCGGCACTAGCAACCCATCTCAATTTCTGTAGACAGATATTGAGATGGGACGGCGCTTGCGAGTTAAGGCGCCGCTGCTTATACTACAAGGCTACACATCAAAGATTGCTAAGAGAAATGCCTGACAACGTTTCAGAATTGCCTATTGAGCGCCTTCGTATGACAGGGCTTCGCCCCACGCGGCAACGCGTCGCTCTGGCTGAGCTCCTTTTTGGGCAGGGTGACCGCCATTTCACTGCGGAGATGGTTCACGCGGAAGCCGTTAATAAAGGCATCAGGGTGTCGCTTGCCACCGTCTACAACACGCTTCACCAGTTCGTCGAGGCCGGTCTTCTGCGAGAGGTCGCGATCGAAAGCTCGAAGACCTATTTCGATACGAAGACATCCAACCATTTTCATTTCTTTTTCGAACAGGATGGCACACTCGAAGATATCGAAACCAATGGGTTAAGCGTGGAAAACCTCCCGGAGGCGCCTGAAGGGATGGAAATCACACGGATCGATGTGCTTGTGAGACTTGCTCCGAAGCGTGTACCCTGACTTTCACACCCGAAATTGGGATAGGTTTCCAGTTTTGGCCGGCGCTGGAGATCGTCTTTGAAAGACACGTCAGAAGGCGAGAACGAAAGGCGTCCGCAGAAAAATGTTTTCGGCGAGCCGATCGGCCCATGCTCGGAATCACCGCTAACCGGGTTCTTTCGCGATGGCTGCTGCAATACGAGCCCGCAGGATTTCGGCTCACACACCGTCTGCGCAATTATGACCGATGATTTCCTAGCGTTCTCGAAGCGAGCGGGAAACGATCTTTCGACACCGGCACCGGAATACGGATTTCCTGGGCTAAAGTCCGGCGACAGGTGGTGCCTGTGCGCCGCGCGATGGCAACAAGCCTTTGAGGCGAGCATGGCCCCCAGAGTGGTCCTTGGCGCTACCAATGAAAAAGCGCTTGAGATCCTCGCGCTCCAGGATCTGAAGCGCTTCGCCATCGACCTTGCCTAAACGGCGCATTCGATTGCGGATTAGGTCCTGAGAATAAGCCCCCGATATTGCCGCGCGGTCATCCCGTAGGTCCAAGCAACCGCGGAACGGGCCGTGAGCATATTCGGTGGAACTTGGAGAAAATACCTTCTCCGCTCACCATCCGGTTCGGGCGTCCCGTTTATTACCTCGACCGCTGCCCAGGCATCGCCGTCTGCCCAGCGTCTCTCCCATAGTATGCCTGTTTCATCTTCAGACACGCGATATGCGGCGCCACATGCGATATATCTTTCCGGCGTCAGGCGCTCGATCATGCATCGGCGCACATGAATGTCGGTTGCGCGATCGATGTCTGAACAGCTGATTTGATCTGCCTGTTCGATCACGCGCGGAGGCACTTCTACCCCCTTCCAGGCATAGACCGACCAGCCGTCACGGTATTGAAGAGCCGGTCCGTCCTCGCAATGGAGCCGCACCCTAAGGTCAGACTTCAGAACCTGAGGTGGCTCTGAGACCCAGCATGTTTGCTTATGAGGGATGAACCAGTCGGCGTTCTCAGCAATCATAAGGAGGCCGCGAAGGCCTTCGGTCTCTTCCTCAAAGCCGCAAACGCTCCGGAAGAAATCGTGGCGTTCAAGCCAAGCGAACCCCCTTGGGCTACAGCCGCTGTCGTCGATTTGCAGCCAGGAACGCCCCCTGTTCAACCAGAAAAGCCAAAACAGCCACCAACGCCCTTCGGCGCCCGCAGGCCGAATGCCACTTGTAGCCTTAAGAACTGCTTCTCTTGCCGTTTCTGTCGCGGTGTCGCTTCCCGCCCTCTGTCCGGAGTCATCAACGGCAGCCAAAACGCTTCCCGTTACGAGACGCTGAACGGCGATGGCGGCGCGGCACCGCACCTGTTCGACAACAGCCGCTTTAAGATTTGGCCCAGCGCGCTCAGCCGTTGAGCCAGCCCACAATGCCGCCATTTCTACGGGGCTGTCGCACCATACGATCTGCCTTGGGGGTGCATAGCCCGCGGCGCGGTAGGCCAAGCCCACGCCGCGTTCTGCAGCTTCGCGATCCGCTGGAGCCGTTGATAACCTTATCCCAGCCCAGCGCTTCCGGTGACTTTCAAGGAGGGCCTTTTGCTCCGGAGACAGTTGTCTTAATTTAGTCCGCAACGATCCGCGCATCCTTAGGCTCGAGTTCACGCTGCCTACGGACCCGGTAAGTACCTTTGGGAAGTGTCACGGTGTCGTGTTCCTGATGCTGGATACGAGCGGCAGGGCCATCAATCTTGACATGACCCACATACAGCCCATTCGGAATGTCATGCGCCAGAGCATCATCACGGAACATGGTTATAGTGTCGTAAATGGCATGGCGATGACCCGTCACTTCGCCTTCGGCTAAGACGGTTGCGCCATCCATGGTGGGATCAATTGGCGTTCCAGAGAGCGGGATATCGCCAACGCGTTCTATCAGCAAGTCGCCCTGTGCATACAGCAAGCTCATTCTTTCTCCTCCTTGAGATAGGTGCAGAGCATCTGATTGACGAACAAGCATTGGCAATCTGAGTTCCAAAAAAATAAGGGGTTGTGCGGCCAACAGTCTATTGGCCGATTTCCGATCCCGCCCTTTCTGGCGTGCGAATAAATCAGTATACATTTCCGAGGTGAGGTGAATCTTGTCTAAGTGCAATCCAAATTTAGACGGCACGCCAGCAGCGGCCGGACGCCAAAAAAGGCGCACAACGGTGGGTATCGCCTTCAACATTTGGAAGGCCATCTCCAGCGACAACATCAGTCTCCTGGCGGCGGGGGTGGCATTCTACACCTTGCTCGCAATCTTCCCTGGCCTCGCATTTATCGTCGCAGTCTTTGCGCTATTTTCAGACCCCGCTCAGGTTCAACAGGAACTCCTCTCGTTTAAGGATGTTTTGCCGGCCGAGGCCTGGAATGCCATTGATGCGCAACTTCTTGCGCTTACGCGACAAAGCGGCGCGACGCTTTCCATTGCGTCGATTTTCAGCTTAGCGCTTGCCTTTATAAGCGCCCGCCTTGGCGCTTACGCCATGATGGGCGCCTTGAACGTGATCTATAAGCAGCCCGAGACCCGCAGCTTCGCTCGCATAAACTTCATCGCGATTTTGTTCACGATCGGAGCGCTTTTGATATTTGCCTTCAATGTTTACGCAGTCGTCGCCGTCCCGCGAGTTCTTAGCGACTTGGGTTTTACGGAGCTTTCCAACAGCATCGTGCACAACGCGCGCTGGCCCGTGCTGGCCATCCTGATGTGCTTCAGCCTCGCGCTGATTTACCGCTATGGGCCGGACAGGAAGAAGCCGCGCTGGCGATGGGTATCCGTAGGCTGTATCACCGGCACCGCCCTTTGGCTTGCGGCGTCCGCCATTTTCTATTGGTATGTCTCACAGTTCAATTCGTTCGACCGTCTTTACGGTTCCTTCGGAGCGGTTGTAATCCTTCTATATTGGCTCTGGCTTACTGCCTTTGCGGCGATGATGGGCGCCGAGCTGGACATGCACATTCACACCGGTCTTGCGAAAAGCGAAGACCTGAACGGATAGAGCGCTTTTTGGCCCCTCGATCGCTTTTCCCGTCATTCGCCGCGATTTCGTCTCAATATCTGCGGACTGTCGCCTAAAGCCTGTCCTGCGCTTCGATTTGCAGGGGAATTGCCGTCATAGCGGGCAATCGATTTTTGACACGCCACCGGCAATGACTTATGCCAAGAGCAACATCAGCGAGCGGGCAGGCACCGCGCTACTGCAATTTAAGATCGAAACGGCAGGCCCAAAATATGCTTCTTACGCAAGCCGCTCCAAAGGCCCGGTATTCTTCTTTGTCGAAAGCCGGAATTGTTACAGCGCTTTGCCTGTTCATGATGGGCACCGCGCCCGAAGCTTCAGCTCTGCATAACAGCAGAAGCAGAGCCGCTCCCCGGTTCCAAAGGGTTGAGGGCACGTCTTTGCTGGGGAGCTATCTGGCGGGACATGTCGCGCGCGCTTCCCGCGACAGCGAGAACGCGGCCCTTTACTTCAGGCGCGCTCTTGCCAAGGATCCAGGCAACGAAGACATCCTCGACAATGCCTTCCAGCTTGAACTGGCCGCAGGTGAATTTGAAGAAGCACGCAGCCTCGCAGAGCGCCTCGTAAAGCGCGAGAAGAACAACTCCGTTGCGCATATCTTTCTCGGCTTGGATGCCTTCAAACACAAAGACTATGCCAGAGCCAGCGCTCACTTCAAAAGCGCAGGGCGCGGATCGTCTTCGGACGAACCGACGATAAGGCTGGCGCTTGACTGGGCCGGGATTGCGCAGGGGCATGCGGATAAGGTGATTGCCTCACTGCGCGTGCCGGGCAAATCGGCTTGGGCGGCTCATTTTGAGGTCGTGCAGCGCGCATTCATGGCTGACGTGGCAAAAAAGAAAGCGGCCGCTGAGGATGCATACCGGGCGGCTTACGATAAAAAGACCCCGAATGCCCGGATCGCCGAAGCGTATGCAAGGCACTTGGCCTTTTGGGGCGACGGGAAAGCCGGACTTAGCATTCTTGAAGAGGCCGATGCCGCCGGCACACCGCTAGGTAAGGCGCTTTCGAAGGAGCTTAAGGCGGGCAAAAAGCCGAAGCTGATGGTTTCGAACGTCGATGAGGGATTGGCCGAGTCTTTCCTCGGCATTGGGCAGGTGCTTGCCGCGAATAATGGGTTGGATGCCGCCCAGATCTATTTCAGGTTTGCCCTTTTCCTTAATCCGAACTCGGATATTGCAAAGCTGGAGCTTGCCGAACTCTATGG
>JBAUNL010000514.1:0-6694 GCA_049579205.1 Rhodomicrobium sp.
TCTCCGAGCTTGGAGGACATTGCTACAGCTATGGGGTACTCGGCAACGGCAGCCCGCAGAGGTTTGGTGAAGCTTGAAAGGCGTGGTTACATCACCCGGCAGCCCGGTTCCCACGTAGTGTTAAGCTCACGCAACGAGGCTGAAGGAACCTCCTCAAGCCAGCAGCAGCCACACCGGCGCGGTCACAGATAACTCATACCAACCGTCATAATTCATGACACCTTTGCCCAGCTTCGCGTTGCTATGGAAGCGATCTGCTCCGGCATGGCCATGAGGGAGTCCAGGCCTCGCAGCAGGCTTCGACGATGTCTTCGTAGGTCTCATAAAGCCGGTTGGCGAGCTTGTTCTTGCGCAGGTACTCCCAGATGTTCTCGGCGGGGTTGAGCTCGGGTGAATAGGGCGGCAGCGGCATGAGAGTGATGTTTTCGGGGACGGCGAGCTCCCGGCTGCCATGCCAGCCCGCCTGATCGAGCAAGATGATGGCGTGGGCCCCAGGCGAGACCGCCTTGGCGATCTCCTCAAGATGCTTGTTCATGGCTTCAGTGTTGGCATAAGGCATGACCAGCCCGGCGCCAAGCTTGCGTTCAGGGCAGACAGCGCCGAACAGATAGGCCCATTGGTATCTTGTGTCGCCCACCACGCGGGGCCGTGTTCCTTTTCGGGCCCAAAGCCTGGTGAGCGTGCCCTTTTGCCCTATGCGGGCCTCGTCCTGAAACCAGATCTCTAGGGGCTTTGACTTGGCATGCTCAGGAAGCAGGTTGCATAAGATCCCGGAAAAATTGGCCTTGAAGTTTGCTGAGAAGCCTCGTCAGCCTCTGGATGGCGGGGGCGCGCCGAAAGCTTGCGGAAGCCGCGCGCCTTCAAGATGCGGCCCACCGAGCGCTCGGAGATCTCAATGCCAAAGCGCTTGGCGATCTGAGCTTTAAGATCGATTAAGCGCCAGCGCACCACTCCCTCCGCCACCGGGTCCGGCGGCGTCTTCACAACTTGGTCGAGCTCGGCGAGCTGCTGCTCGTTTAACAGCGGCTTTCTACCTGTCCGTGGGCGCTCGCGCAGGCCGTCTACGCCTTCGGCATTGTAGCGGTGCACCCAATCACGCAAGCTCTGCCGGTCCATGCCCGCCAAGCGCGCCGCCTTGGTCCGGGACGCACCTTCTAAAATTGAGGCCAGCGCCAAAAGGCGACGGGCCTGGTTCGCATCGCGGACCCGGCGCGCCTTAAGCCTAAGTTCCCCGGCCGAAAATTCCGTTCGCATAACCTTGATGACCATCTGCTCCCCCAAAAGCGAATCAATCACTTCAAGGAATCACAGCCTCGCACCACAGGGAATCGCAATCGCACGAGTCAGCAATTTTAGCGGTTGGTATCATATAGGCTCCAGCGCTCCGCGGGATGATTGGTGCGGCTAACCCACGCAATCGAGCGCATTGACGAGTCCGCCAGAGCATTGGGCGCTATATTGTTCCTCATAATGCTACACGATTGGCGCGCGAAGGCGGCTTCTCAAAGAGGAAGTGTGATGGATCGGACAAACATCGGCCGGCGAAACTTGTTGGCCGCCGCCGCCAGCGCAGCGGTACTTGGCTCCCTTCGAAATGCCGCGGCTGCCCAGCCTGGCGCCACATTGCCTGCTACAAAGGAGAATGACATGACGGCCTTGACGTTCACAAAGAAAGAAGCGCCGGAGTGGCTATTGGCATTCTGGAAGGAGATCGACGACAAGACGTTTGGCAATGGTTTCGATTGCTTCGCGGAAGATGCCATTTGCCGCCTCGGGGTTGCGCAGTGGAATGGCCGGGAAACCATCCGCGAAAAGCTGCGCGCCTTTATCGACATGGGGTTCACAGCCCATCACGATGTTGTCGAATATTGGGACGGCGGCTCGCTCAAGATTTTCCGCGGAATTGTAACGATGACGCCCGATGACGGCAGCAAGCCGATCGTGAAGCCGGTGATGACCCACTTCTTCTACATGGACGAGAAGGAGCCCGCGAAGGTCCGGGCCTGGTTCGGTTCAGTAGGGCCAATCGCCTTTTAGCTCAGCTATTCGTCGGTCGCCGGCGGTTACTATCGAGCGGCGCTCAAATCGCGTTCGAACAACACTCAATTACAAAGTCCGAGCACGGACGAAAGGCATGACACACATGGCGACAAGTATTGCTTTCTACCTGTCCGGCGTGATCGCGGTCGGGATCGTTTTTATCGGCTGCCGCTTTCTGTTGGCACCTTCATCGGCTGCTGCCGCCTATGGTGTACCGGCTGGCGCCGAGCCACATTCGCGAGCGTATCTCTTTGCTAAAGGTATACGTGACATCGCGTCTGGATTGTTCGCCGCCATGCTTATAGCTTTCGGGTCCGCGCACGCCCTTGGTTGGTTCATGCTAATAGCCACCATTATCCCTATCGCTGACGCCGTGATCGTGTTGCGGCAAGGCGGGAACAGGACCGTTGCGTTCGGCGTACATGGCGGCACGGCTGTAGCGATGCTGATTATCAGCGGATTGCTAATAATTGATTGATGAACTTCGAAGAGCCGTAATTGGAGCATGTCAAAGGCGACCCACCGACGCGTGCAAGCCAAACGCACGGCGTGACATCCGTTTTGGATTAAGGGCGGGATTGTTTTGGCCCCGTCGCAGAGGGCGGCATAAGATCTCAAAGCCGACATGGCGCGCATAGCATTGCGAGAAAAATGGGTAGGCAGGTTTCGCCTCGTCACTGCCGAAGCAGAATAGATACTTATTTATGTCCAAATTTCGCTGGGCAGAATGAGCGCTGACGGCCGAATCCGGAAGTCCGGCCAATTTCAGAGAGTGCCCGCTTTTGGGGGACGAGCCGCTGTTCCTGCCCGGTATCAGCCGCCCACTCTAAATGCGCCTTCGCTTTTTGGCAGCTACCTGTCTGATGGGTTGCCTGGGGGCCATAAGCCGAGACTTTTCTGAAAGGCTTTAATGCTCGATTGAGGCGCGCCCTGCCGATAATTGGCTTCACGGCAGTAGCCTCGCCTATGCCAGGGCTCCCGACCGCCGGCGAGATCAAGCGCCGGATTGAGGCTGCCTGTCGCAATGAGCTGAAATCGGAGCCGCCTCCTCGGACCAGGGCACGTTCTCATGGAGAAAGTGGAGTGGATGAAGCTCGCGTTGGTCGCCAAGTAAGGGGTTTGGAGCTGAGCAAGGCTTCGAGCCTTGGCAAATTGACATCCCACCGCTCAGAGATAACCGAGCCAGCGCCAATAGCTGGCGGCGAACAGCAGCGTAAGTGCATAGGCCAGCGCTGTTAGCGCGAGACCTGTACGGAAGAAATCCCGCGTTGAGAGAGTGTCTGTCCCGAACGCAATCATCCCTTGGGGTGAATTGACTGGCAGGATAAAGCCGAAGCTAATCACGAACTGAAGGAGCAAGGTCATCCCAAAAACCTCGATGCCAGGTACCGGAAGCTTCTTCAAGATCGCGATCACGATGGGAATCATCGCGGCCGCGAGAGCTGTCGCACTCGCAAAGCCCAAATGAATGACGATGAGAAAAGCCGCCAGCACCGCGAAAACTCCGAGGGGGGTCAGTTCACCCAGGCCGGTGCCGCGAACGATGAAGTCCGCGAGCCAGGAAGCCGCATCGGTCTGCAGGAGAGCGGTGCCAAGGCCGATGCCCACTCCGAATAAGATGATGGTCCCCCACGGGACGAGGGGACTAGCCCTTTTCCAGTCCATGACCCCGATAATAGGCATAAACAGCAGCGCCACCGCTATAATGGTGACGGTGGCACTGTCGATCTTATGCAAAATCCCTTCTGTCGCCCAAAAGCCGAGAAGGATGACAAAGATAGCGGCAAGGCGCATTTCTTTTGAGGTCGCTGGCCCGAGTTCTCTAAGCGCTTTCGCCACCGACGCGGCTCCTCCGGGAACTTCCTTGGCTTCCGGCGGCATCATGATCATCATCAAGAAATAAAGCCCTGCAGAGAGAGTGACCGAAAATGGGGCTGCGGCGATAAACCAGCTCGACCAGGTGATATCATGGCCGGTGAGCTTTTCGATGAATCCCGTCGCAATCATATTCTGCGCAGCCGCCGTTTTGATCCCGACATTCCAAATACTCACGGCTTGTACGGTCGTGATCATCAGCAAGCCAGCAAGCCTGCTTCGCTTTTCCACGCCGCAAGCGAGAACGACGCCTGTAATAATGGGAACGATAGCCGCTGCCCTTGCTGTGGAACTCGGCACAAGGAACGCGAGCACCGTAGCCACCAGGATGGAAGCGAGCATGATCCGGCTTACACGGGCGCCCGCCTTGGCCAGAAGGATAAGCGCAATTCGGCGGTCGAGACCCGTAATGGTCATGGCTGCAGCTAGAAACATCGCTGCGGCGACCAGCACCAATGCCGGGTTGCTAAAGCCGCTTATGGCGCTGGTGAGGCCCTTGGTGGTGCCGATGATAAGCTGTGGTTTTGCCGGGTCCGGAGAGGTGCCTAGCAGCACAGCGATCAGGCCTGTAATAACCGCGGCGCTGACGGGATACTCCAATGCGTCGGTTACCCAGACCGCGACTGCGAAGCCGAAGACCGCCAGCATACGTTGCCCCGCTGGCGGGAGCCCCTCTAGTGGCGGGAGGGCAAGGATTGAAGCGAAGATTGCCAGCGCGAGCAGGAGGCCCCAATTACGGCCAGCCCGACTTCGCTGCTTGACCGCGCTTGCAAGACTTGGCGGGAATGCTGGCTCTACACTCATTACGGCTTGTCAATCGGGCTGCCGGCTGCAGCGAGACCATTGTACGAAAACCTTGAGGTTTCCAGTGTCTCGGAGGCTTACCGCGCCCGCTGCTAGCTTAGAATTTCAGGCGGATACCCGTCATGACGCTGGTAGTATTATTCTGCAGGAAGCCAGACTCAAAGCCGCCATTCACCGCGGAATATTGCACGCCGGCATAGGTGTCGAAGTGCTTATTATACGTATAGTCGACCACGAAGGATGCCGCGTCGTAATTGCCCGAGCAGTTCGAGCCGATTGTGTTGCCGATGAAGGTGTGGCTGGCTTTGTTGGCTGCGGTTGCACTAGCACAGCTCGTAAGCTTGGAACTCGTCAGCCAATCGTTCTGGTGCTCGCCGTAATAAGCAAGGGAGGCACGCCATGGGCCCGTCTCGTAGCTGGCACCCGTCCAGTAGATTTCCACGGTCTTATCCGTGCGGTAGGCCAGATTGTTGGTGGTGGCAAGAATGTAGCCGCCGATCGTAGTCATGCCTGCAGGCACTGCGCTAGATGGATCGCTATAAGTGATGTTTTCGAAGCCGGCATAAAGGGTCAGCCTGCTAGTTGGCCCAGAGTCTTTATAGCCACCGCCTAATTCAAAGGAGTATTTGCCCATGACGCCCCACGCCTCGTTATCCGAGATGGTAGCACCGAGCAAATTAGTCGGGCAGACGCCGCCGGTACAGAAGGGTGAGCCAACAGGAAGGGAGGTTGAGGCGACCACACCCTTTGCCTTGTCGTAGACGCTGTCGATCGAGAAGCCGCGCCAAGAAACGCCTGCGTTGAAGCCATAGGCGCCCCCAAAGATGGACGTGCCCGCGCCACCATCCGTGTACATGGCCGCAGCGTGGAAAGGCCCGTATTGATAGACATATTTCACAGAGTCGTCCCAACGGGAACTTTCGGTGTCGCCGGTTCCATCGGTGCCCCCCGAATAGCCAAGCAGCGAGAAGGCAAACGACATACGCTGCGGGTCGTAAGCGGCATTGGCGTCGAGCATAAGCGAGTTTTGACGCCCCAGGGTCAGCGTACCATAGGCTGCATTGCTCATACCAACATAGACCGGCCCGTTAAGGGCTTGACCGCAACGGCTGGAGTCGCCTTTGGTGGTTTGTGCGTATTGAGACAGGCCATTGTCCCTGGCCAAGCTGGCGCAGCCATCGGAAAGTTCGCCCGAAGTTGGCAGGAAGGCAGTTTCGATCTTGGCGACCGCCGACCAGCCGAAACCCAAAGCCTCTTCCATCTTCAAACCGACGAAGGATGACGAAAGGCCGTCCGGCGCGATCGACCAAAGGTTTTTGACATGCAGGTTGTTCGAGCTCGGGACGGCGAGGGTATATTCAAGTCCGGCCCCCAAGGCGCCGCTGAGGGGAGCTCCATGCGTCTGATAGGTCACGCCTACGTCGATTGCGCCGTAAAGGGTGATGCCCCGCCAAGTCAGCGGGCCGTCTGGAAGCGGATCCTTTAGGCTGCCAAGGTCTAAATCCGCTGCGTGCGCCGCAGCCGTTAATCCGATAACGCTTGCCAAGGCAAGAATGATACGCCGAAACATGAACCCACCCCCCCAAACGCAACTAAACTAAATATCTGCGAGCTGTACCAAGCGAATTAGTTAAAGATAAGTAATTTTTGGATATTGCAGCCCTTAAGCTGCGACACTGTTGCATCTTTGCAGCTTGTTTCAGAAAGTGATCGGGCACGGCGGTGACATATTGGGCTACCTTTCACATGCTGCCCTTCTTCTGCGCGAATCCCCAATGAAGGTGACCGTAGACGGGAATTGGGTCTTCGCTGCCGGCGTCACAGCCGGGATCCTCGACGCTCGCGGGTAAGTTCCGCGTGGAGGGTGCCGCACACGCCCGCGGCTTCATCCGCCGTGGAGCCAGGTGTCCGTCGTCAGATAATTCGAGACATGGTGTGCTATTTCGGTTTGGAGGCTCTGGCTCATCGTTGGTTT
>JBAUNL010000515.1:0-5452 GCA_049579205.1 Rhodomicrobium sp.
GGCGAGGACGTCGGCTAGCCCGCTCTCGGTTGATAGCAGCGACTCAAGTTCAAGTTTGAACGGCCGCTCACCCGATTTGCGAGGCGCGACTTTCCCCATAAGGAAATTGTCGCTGGGAATAGCGCTCAGCGCGAGCGTAAACTGATCCAGGCCGCCGATGTCATCCAGGCGCTTTTGGATTCGTTTCCGGCGAGCATCAGTGAGTTTGTGGCAAACCGAAAAGCCATGCTCTCGCGCCGCGTTGTTGTAGGCGGCGAAGGCATGATCAACAGCGCTATATTCTTCTTCTTCTATATTATACTTATTACTGCACCCGCCAGGACGGGCACTTTTTTGCGAAAACTGCCCGCCGGGACGGGCACTTCGATCAGAAAACTGCCCGTTGGGGCGGGTAGTATCTATAGGTAACTGCCCGTCAGGACGGGTACTTTTACTGCCCGTCAGGACGGGTACTTTTTCAAAAGAGTGCCCGTTGGAGCGGGCAGTTTGACTACCCGTTATAGCGGGCACTTTTTCGCCATTTGCAATACAAAGCGCCTTGATAGCTGCCGCTATATCTTCTTCGCTATACCGAACGATCGGTAGTGTGTAGTGAAGAAAACGGCGTCCTGGATGGAGCTCGGGAACGGCGAGGCGTTGCCAGTCCATATGTTCCCAGCGCCGTAAATCATAAGCACAATTATCGACGGTTTTTTCGGCAATCCCAAGTTCATCAGCAACTGTCTTGCGGCTGCAAAAGGCGGTTCCCGTCGTGTAGTTCATATGCTTCATAAAGGCATGGAGCACTCGCAAATGAGGCCTTGTACATCTCGGGTCTTCCAATGCGAGCCCTATACGGCGGAATGAGACGACTAGAACGCCCTGAGAGAGAACAGCTTCGCAATCATCGCTGAATGTTGCTCGCTTCAGTTCGATCGCATTATTGGCAGCAATCGGAACTTTGTCGAAAAGCGTATTGGTCAACATGAACCTCCCTCCGGCCAAGATCTTACGGCATCCTGAGGGATCGAAAGGCTGATGACAGTGCGTAAAAAATTGGGAGTCGATGAACTGTTGGGATCGCAAAATGGAAACGGCGCGCGCAATCGGCAGCGCTCGTCAAGGGTTAAATCAAACTCAGTTATCAGCAGTTGCAGCGCAGAAAGCGGGCAATGGCCCGCTTGCCAAAATTGCTCGATACTTACAAAAAGTTTCGCGTTGTCGTCGAAGTGAATTTCATACCAATCACGCGGGCTTGGTACAGGCAAGCCGCATCGGCAAGCCGGTCTATATACCGGTATCGCACTAGAATTTTTTTTATGCTTTCTCGGCGATCGTTTCGCTCGTTCTATAGTATTTTCCACGAAAATATGATCCCAAAATGGGAGACATGAAAACTTCGGCTTGAAAACCGCGAAGGAGCGCGCTATATCTCAAAAGCCATTTCGAGATTGCGAATTGCATCGCAGTCCTATTTCCTTTGTTTCCACATATCAGTTGCGTTGGCCCAGATGGGCGGTTCACTCACCGGTCTCGCCAACCGGGTTACGAACAACGCTACGAACATAATTAAGCCCCGCGAGAATAATCTCGCGAGGCTTTTTTTACATCTCAGCAGTCTCGAGCGTTGCGATCCACTTGCGAATTGTACTTTTACGGCCGCAAATTATTTGGCCCATTCTAAACACCGGAAGCCGGTCGCGTCTTTTTGGATCAGAGAGATGATAAACCCTCCGGCGTGCTTTTGGCCGATCATCGCCGAAAACAAATTTAGCAATAGAGCCTGCCCCTTCGAGCAAGTCAGACGCCGACGCGTCGTCATTAGGCTCTTGGCTAGACGCCTCTGATAAGGCGGCGAGAAGTGTTTGTGCCGAACTTTCGCTCCAAGTTTTGATCGCTCGCTCTATCTGCATATTGTCCTCGAAGTTAATTTTTGACATTCCTCGCATCTGGCAAAATTTTTTAAATATAGATTTGCCTATTCAGCGAATTCTGCAGCAATGCATTCAAGCGTGACAGATTAATTATCGTAACAACAGGTGCAACAGGCAGCTTTTCCATAAGCTTTAAACTTTCAGTTAGGCGCTCGGCACCGGGAAGAACCGTGCAATGAATATAGGCGTCTTCCTGTTTGCCGATTGAAGGATAGACAGCACCAAAAATATTTTCCTCTGTTCTTTCCGATCCGCTCTGAAATACTTCATTCATATTATTCGCCGCCTTCGCGGCTGCTCTCGGGCCTATTCCGGCATTCTGCAGGCTTACCGCAATCAGAAGCTCTAGCGCATGCTTACGCGTATATTTGATCGCCTGGCCCTTTCCTGGTGTCGGGAGCCCAGCGGGTACGCCAATGTTACGCAGATGTCTCAGGCGCGCATGAAATGCTTTGGCATTTTCAGGCTCGATATTCATGATTTCCGCCAGAGCCGCTTCAATGTGGCCGTAGCGCAGCACTACTGATTTACCTACAGGTTGTTCCAAAGCGCACCCTGTCTTGTAGACCTAGATAATATCTGAACTTTCGAATGTCAAGAATGCACTTGCAAAAAAGTTTCGATTGAGAATATGCTGTAACAGGTGAGATCGGGCTGGAGCAAAAAAAATGTCATCCGTGCGAAAGCGTATCCTCCCAAGCGGCGAAGTTAGGTGGCAGCTCGACTATAAGGACCAAGGCGGAAAGCGCCGCCATAAGCAGTTCCCGACCAAGGCCGCGGCCGTTGCCTTTGAAACCACGGTACGGGCCGAGATCGCGGCAGGCACCCATGTTGCCGATTCGGCATCCATCACGATCGCGGAGGCTGGCGAGCTTTGGTTGCAAAGATGCCGCACGGAAGGGCTTGAAACAGGGACGCTTAAACAATATGGCGAGCACCTGCGGCTTCATATTCTGCCGTTCATCGGCAGCGTGAAGCTCTCCAAATTGAGTACGCCGCAAATTGAGCAATTCAAGGATACACTGTTGCAGTCGCGCTCGCGTCCTTTGACGCGCGCAATCCTCGTTAGCCTCAAGGCTTTGCTCTATGATGCACGGCGCCGCGGCCTCGCCGTCCAGAACCCCGCCAGCGGCGTCAAGGTGACGATGCCAAAGCGGCATGAAAAGCAGATTCAGATTCCAAGCAGGGACGAGATTAAGAACTTGATTGCTAAGACTGCCGAGCTTTGGCCTGCTACGCTGCCTTGGCGCCCGCTCGTACTGACGGCGCTCTTTACGGGGCTTCGGGCTTCCGAGCTTCGGGGTTTGACATGGGATTGCGTCAGCTTCGACGAGAAGTTTATCAAGGTCCGCCAGCGCGCCGATTACAAAAATGAGATGGGAAACCCTAAATCGGCCGCTGGCACTCGCGAGATTCCCATTGGGGCCTATGTAAGCAATGCGCTTCGGCAGTGGCGCCTGGCCTGCCCCGCATCACCGCAGAAGCTTGTCTTTCCAACACGCACTGGCGGTGTTATTTCCAGCTCGATATATCACAAGCAGTGCTGGTTCCCGCTCATGCGGGCCCTTGATCTTGGCAGCCGTTACCGCTTTCATGATTTGAGACATTGTGCAGCTACCCTGTTCATTGAGCAGGGCTGGACGCCCAAGCGGGTGATGAGCGTCATGGGCCATAGCTCCATTCAAATGACCTTCGATCTTTACGGCCATCTCTGGAAGACGTCGGAAGACGATGCGGAGGCCATGAAGCAGATCGAAGCGCGGCTTCTAGGCTGAATGCGACACGGATGCAACACGGATAGCGATAAGCCATTGAAAAACCAAGAGAAACCAAGAGATTTCGGCAGACTCAAAATCTGTTGCCTGCAAGGGCGTGCTGGTTCGAGTCCGGCCTGGGGCACCATATTCCTTCGCTGCCGACGCCGGCTTTAGCGGCGCGAAAACACCTTGCGGCATGCCGGACTAAGTTTCCAGACGTTTGTTCTCAGACAGGAGACTATACGCCTTTCATCCGGTATAACCGCTTCACAGAGACGGTGAACATCCGGCGTACAAGCCTCTTGCTGTTGCTGACTTCCCCTATAATCCTTGTCTCCCTGTGCCTTTGCGTCTACGGCGCCGAGGCTGAGCACAGCTGCTAGGGCGATCGATACTCCAATCCGTGTCATGAAGGCGTTCCCTCCTCACATTTACTTAAGGTGCAGCCTGCTAACACGTGGGCTTGCAATTCAGCCGGCGTTGGCTACCGAAAATTAAGCATGTGCTGCCTCTATCGATAGCGATCGCCGAAAGCGTTCCGAATCTGCAGGCGATTCAACTCAAGCGTTGAATTGCTGAATCGCCCACGCTGGAATTCCAGCCGCGATTTCTCCGCCATGTCCGTTCCAAGCACCTTTATCTTGTGGCATAGTACCGCCTCTGGGCACCGATTTTTAACAATAAGGCTGGGTCAGCAGCCGGGCTCGGGGCAGAAGTTTGGGAGGACACATGCCTGAGATTTCCCTTGAAGTGAATGGCAAGCCGGTGCGCGCATCCGTGGCACCGAATTTACTGCTTTCGGATTTTCTGCGGCATGGTCTGGGGCTGACCGGAACGCATGTCGGCTGCGATACCTCCCAATGCGGTGCCTGCGTCGTGCATGTGAACGGTAACTCCGTCAAAGCCTGCACCATGCTTGTGATGCAGGCGCAAGGGGCACGGGTGACGACAATTGAAGGGCTTTCGGCCGGGACGGCTCTGCATCCTGTGCAGGCGGCATTCAGGGAGGCGCATGCGCTTCAATGCGGGTTTTGCACGCCGGGCATGATTATGTCGGCGGCGGATCTTCTACAGAAAAATCCGAACCCCACCGAGGCTGAAATTCGCAGTTGGCTTAAAGGCAATATATGCCGCTGCACGGGCTACCATAACATCGTAAAGGCCGTAAAAATCGCCGCCGCCACAATGAGCGGGCAGGGAATGGCTAGGGCCGCGGAATAAGCCGGAGGAGATCATGACAGCTCAAGGTATCGGCGCATCCGTAAAGCGCCGCGAAGATTTCCGCTTCATCAAAGGCATCGGCAAATACACGGACGATATTGATCTGCCGAACCAGCTCTACTGCTATATCCTCCGCTCGTCAGTAGCCCACGCCCGCGTTGGTTCGCTGGATACTTCCAGTGCGAAGGCCGCCCCGGGCGTGGTCGCGGTATTCACAAGCAAAGACATTGCCGAATCGGGCGCAGGCGGTGTGCCATGCGGCTGGCTCATCACAAGCCGCGATGGCACGCCGATGAAGGAGCCGAAGCATCCGATCCTGGCAGAGGGCAAGGTCAGACATGTGGGCGACCCGGTCGCGGCAGTAATCGCGGAAAGCCTCGAACAAGCGAAAAACGCGGCCGAGCTGATAAAGCTTGACCTCTACGAGCTTCCGGCAGCCGTTGACATGAAGCGCGCGCTTAAGGGCGGCCCAGCCGTGCATGATGAGGCCGCCGATAATCTGTGCTTCGACTGGGAACTTGGGGACAAGGCCGCCACGGATGCGGCCTTCGCACGCTCCGC
>JBAUNL010000516.1:0-1885 GCA_049579205.1 Rhodomicrobium sp.
TCTTCTGGAAGAAGAGGTTGTTGGGCACATGGAGGCGTCCGCCACCTTCCTCGCGTAGAACCGTAAACATCATGTTCCGGTCGATCACGCGCCCTTTCAGGTTCTCTGGGAGAAGTTCAATCGTGTGTCCGAATTGAAATGGGCGCCAGATTGTAATGAACAGGCTCGCTGTGACATTGCTGATCATGGTCCAGACGGCGAGGAATCCGACGCCAATTCACAGTTGCGGCACTTACAAGCAAAGCCCACAATCCGCTGACGCTCACACCCCAAAGGCTAAGGATGAGCATTGCCGCAATCAGCCAAACGAGACCCTTCATCAAGCGCGTGATGGTAAGAAGCGACTCGTATGGCAGTGAAAGCCGTTGCTCCAGGCGCGAGAGAGATCGTGCCAGCAAGCGATTAAGCAAAACGATGACGATAACGGCCGCGACAAGGATGGCAAGCGTCGCGAATGCAATCATCAAGCTGACGTTAGTGGTTGCTAGCCAGTCCGTAACTGTAGTCATCGCTTGTGATGTTCGCTCGATGGAAAATGACGGCTACGTGGGAGCATAAGCTAGCCGCGCAAATCTTGGAGCGGAATTTTACTCACTCACGCAAATGGCGCAGACGGCCGCATTTCCTGCCCTCCTGAAATTGCTGGCCGGATTGGCGCCGGAACTCACGCTAAGTGGCGCCAAAACCTCTGGGGTACATTCGGCACCCTTTGAGTCGCTTAAGCGCTCTAAAGCCTATCTGCCTTACACGAAAGCGGCGAAACAATCGCTCACCCCCGTACGAACCGGGCTGATTGCGAGCGGCGCCGCGAGCCGCGCGCCGGACCGGTGGGAGAAGAAAAGCCGCGCGGCGGCTTGCTGTCCGCACCGGACGCCAGAGGCGGTTGCGGCGGCGGTGACTGTCGTTTTCCGCATTTCGGTCCGAAGAAGATCAGGGCCTAGCTCACCGCCAAGGAGGGTGGCATTGCCTGGCCTGCGGCCAAGGTCCTCGGGCTTGACCCGGGGACGGGTGCTATCATGAAGCGTGAAGGTCTTATTCAAGGTAGGCGGTGCCGGCGGCGCCCGCTTATGAGCGCGGCGCCCGTGGGCCAGTACCTGAGCCATTAAGGGAACAGCTATGACTGACGCAGTAAAAAGACGGCGAAGCCCGCAATGCCGGGAAGCCAAATCGGTGCCATCGACGCCGTTATCCTAAGCCATGACCAGCATGCCGATAATCTCGATATTTCCGGCCGCGCTTTGCTTCCTAATGCAGGCCGCGTTTTCACAACCGTGGCGGGCGCCGCCCAGACCCGCGGCAAATTCAACCTAACCACGAACGCGAATGACGCCATCGAAACCGCCCGCGTTTTTACTGATGCTTTAATTGTCCCCTTGCACAATGACGGCTGGGCGCACTTTACGGAAAGCGCGGAAGAGCTCGAACAAGCCTTCGATGCTCTAGGTCTTGGACCGAGGCTGAGACGCCTTAAGCCAGGCGCACCGACGGCCTTCACGCTCTGAAAGCTCCGGCCAGTAACCGTTGACGCTGGCGTGTCAAAACAAAAAACTCATAGAGATTCTACTATTAGTGGTCGAGTTGAAGCGAAGAATTCACCAGAAATGCTGTTGATTAAGCTAAGCTTAAGATAGACTTACCATTCGTTAACTCGATCAAACTTAGATTGGGAACGGGGAGAGCTGTGGATTCTTATCGGGACTGGGCGTTGGTAGCAACAGTGAGCAGGTCTCGAAATGAGAAAAATCTACACACCCATCTACGCAATAGCCGCCCTGGGGCTATGTCTTTTTAGCCAGAGCGCGGCTGCTGCCCCAGGGGGCAGCGCAGGCAAAATCCTTAATCACGCCGATGCAGGCAAGAACCTCGTCCTTGTTAGGGGCGGCGG
>JBAUNL010000517.1:0-4482 GCA_049579205.1 Rhodomicrobium sp.
ACGTGAATGTCGTCCATCCGGGGCAATTCGTCTATGGGGTGGCTCATAGAAAACACAGTCAGATCAAAGTCTTATTGCATAACGAGATTCTTTTTGGCGGTAAGTCATTGATCCGCAACAAACGTGAATTTTTCGCAATCTGTGCCTTGAGTAAGGCGGGGCACGTGGCTGTGGCGGACAAACGACGCGGGCAATCTTACGCCTGGCGATGTTCGTCCAGATCGACGACATTATCAGCGCCGCTACCAAGCCGATCCAGGAAATCGGCCCACCTTCGCAGCGCATCGCGCTTCTCATCTAGGAAGGCATGGCGCTGATAGACGCCCACAATACCGGCAAAACTGCCGCTTATGTGGTTCAAGACTTTCTCAATCACTGGCAGTGGCATACCAAGTCTTGGCATCTTGCTTGCGCCAGTGCGGCGCAGATCGTGAATCCTCCATGGTACGATAGATGCTCCGCCATTTTCCACCACCAGAAGAGCATCGAGCTTGCGCTTGAGCTTCGCAAAGCCACTGATCGGCGTGTTGCCTGTCGTCGAGAAAACGAAGTTCGCGTGCTTGGGCAGCGCCTCGATGATAGCCATCGCTTGCGCCGGCAGCGGCACAATATGTTCAAGCCCATTCTTTGCGCGCTCTGCTGGAATGGTCCAAGTTCTGTCCGCAATATTGAGTTCGCACCAGCGCATCCCAGCGACTTCGCTTCGGCGTTGTAAGGTTAGCGTCAGCACTTTGAGATAGGGGCCGAAAGGCACTTCGATCTTTTCCATAGCCGTATAGACTAGGCGCAATTCATCATCCGACAGCACCCTATCCCGCGATCCTTCCGGGCTTGGCGCTTTCACCTGGAAGCAAGGCGATACTTCCAGCAAGTCTCTTTCGATAGCCCAGTTGAACATCTTGCGCAGAGCTGCCAGCACCCTATTAGCATGCACGGAGTGCTCACTGGCTATGCTGTCCAGGAGGGCGATAACATCACGGCGTTTGATGCTACCGAGCCTCCGGCCCTTCCATTCTGACAGCACATAGCGGTTCAAGATGCGTTCGGTTCCTTGCCAGGTGCTCTCGCGGGTGTGAAGCTTCGCATGCTTCTCCAGAAACAGCGTCACCAGGTCGTCAATCGACTCCGGAATGTCGCTGGAACGCTTTGCAGCTTGCTTTTCTTGGGCCGGGTCCCTGCCAGCCGCCACCTCGGCAAAGGCGGCATGGGCGATTTCGTGTGCGGCCTTGAGGGGCAGTTTGGATGCATCGCCGATAGTGAACACCCTTTGCGCACCGTTGAAGCGATAGCGGAGGATGAACGATTTCTGTCCGGTAGGCTGCACCCTAAGCCGGAAGCCGCGAAGACCGGCATCAATCAACTCGTAAGCCTCTCCCGGCTTCGGCTTGGCGTGCTCGATCCGTGTGGCGGTTAAATTCTTCGGCTCTTGCGCCTGTCCCCTCGGCCTTCTCTCTTGTGTGGTCATTTTTCCGTTACCTGGAACCCCTAGGTATCTCTCAGGTAACAAGGCTAGCGGTATAGGACAGTCGTTACCATACTGAGAACGGTATAGCGACATATACGTCTAAGTCAATGACACAACACATTAAATCGCCTTAGAGTAATCAGATATATGTCCTGGATTGTCGCGATGTTATCCCGCTTTGTCTCATATCTACAAGATTCCGAATCTTGGGGTCACAGGTTCAAGTCCTGTCGGGTGCGCCAATAAACTCAATGACTTAGACCGTTATTTTGGCCCTTAGTCATCCCTTCAAGCGAAAGCGAAGCAGGTCGCCCGCTCTTGGGAGGTGAAGCAGAAGCGCGAAGCAAAGGTGGAACAGGAGAACTGTGTGAGGGCGGCTTCAGTACCGCACCTTTGATCTGTTTTCACAAGCGCTGCTTTAGAAGCTGCTTGCCTTTCTGGAAAAGCTGCGCATTGAGCTTCATGGCTTCCTGGAAGAAGCCCGCTGCTTCCCTGTCGTTTTCCTTCTCCGCGTCTGCGGCGTAGCGCTGTGCCGTCGCCTGCAGCGGCGAAAGCGCCAACTAAAGCGCCAGCAGGTAGCGTTTGAACCAATCGCGTGCCAGGACGGCAACCTCTTCAAGTGCTCCCGGCTCTTCAAAAAGGTGTGTCGCTCCCGGCACGATCACAAGCTGCTTCTCGCAGTGGAGCTTCGCCAATGCCTGCCTGTTCAGGTCAATTACCACGAAATCATTTCCACCAACAATGAGCAGCGTGGGCGCCTCTACGTTCGCCAGTTTGTCGCCAGCGAGGTCGGGCCTCCCGCCTCGCGACACGACGGCGGACACACCTTGGGGGCGCTCCGCCGCGGCCACGAGCGCCGCGGCAGCGCCAGTGCTGGACCCAAAATAACCGACGGGATAGCCTGCCGTTTCCGGATACCTGGAGAGCCAATCAGTGGCGCGAGCCAAGCGTTCGGCAAGGAGGCCGATGTCAAAGCGCAAATGAGCGGTTTGCAGATCGATCGCCTCTTCTTCCGGAGTGAGCAGATCCATCAACAGTGTCCCGAGCCTCGCATTATTTAGCACGCGCGCGACATAGCGATTGCGCGTGCTGTGCCTGCTGCTGCCGCTGCCATGGGCGAAAAGCACGATCCCGCGGGAACCGTGAGGCAGAGTCAAATCGCCTTCCAGCGAAACTTTGCCCGTATCAACACGGACTGGCCGCTGGTCCACCTCGCCTGCCACCGTCTCATCCCGTGTTCGCATGGCAAATCTCTCTTCGCCTCACAGGCCTGCCGGGAAGGTCTCGGGCACCTCGCCCGCTTCCCATTCGGCGTTGTATTCGAGAGGCTTGACGGAGCGGGTTTCATCGAAGTGAAGCACGGCATCGAACTGATCTGCGAGCCGGGCTTCAAAGTAATGGCTCTGGCGCTCAGTATCAGGCCGGTAGATCACGCCAATGGCCCTTTCGAGCCTTGACTCGCGCAGGAAATTCGCAAGGGAATCGCCCTCTTTCCAGGTGAGCACGAAGCGCGAGGGCCGGACTTCGTGGAACATGGCCTCGTAGCTGCCCAAAAGCCCACGGCGAACGTGCTTTCTTTCAGCCGGTCCACCCCAGCCTGAGGCAGCGGTCACCGTGCCGTGATAGGTAGTGAAGCCGATAAGGACCGCATCCTTCCCATATTTCTCCCGCATCATTTGGCCGATGTTAAGTTCGCCGCGTTTGCCCATCTCCGTGGCTCGCGCATCCCCTATATGAGAATTATGCGCCCACACAACCGCCTTGGGCCGCTCCCCTTCTCTGCCGATATGCTTCAGAACTTCCTCCAGGGTTTCCGCCATATGGCGGTCGCGCAAATTCCATGACGACACCTGCTGAAGGAACATCGAGCGGTAATATTCTTCGGCGTTTTTCACGACGCGGGCATTCTGCTCGGCGTTGAAGATGCCCTCCTCCTCAATGCCACCAGCGCGTTGAGCCATGTCCGCGGCGCGGCGCTGCAGCTCGATAAGCTGGTCAATCACCTCCTGTTCGCATGATTTTGAAAGATTTAGGCCGGTCATGAACCCATAGACTTGAGACTCTTCGCCAAATTGGTCGAAGCAGGCATAACGCTCGCGCGCCCGTTGAGCCGCTTCCGGATCGACCTTCTCCAAATAAGCGAGCACAGCCTTAGCGGAAGCGCGCAGGCTATAAAGATCGAGACCGTAAAAGCCTGTCTTCAGAGTAGCGGAAGGTTGCGCATCATTGTGACTTCGCAGCCACCCGACGAAATCGGTCACGTCCGTATTTCGCCACATCCAAGTCGGGAAGCGACGGAAATCGATCAACGCTTCGTAGGCGTCGATATCTTCGGTAACGCCCCGCACATAACGGTTGACGCGGTAGGCATCCGGCCAGTCAGCCTCGACCGACACTGCGCGGAAGTTCTTCTCCTGGATGAGCCGCTTGGTGATTTCGGCTCGCTCACGATAGAACTCATGCGTGCCATGCGACGCCTCTCCGATTAACACCAAGGGCGCATCACCGATGCGTTCGAGAAGCGGGTCATAGTCTCGGGCACTGCCTGTCAGGGGATGAAGCGCATGGCGAACTACATCAAGGCAAGCTTCAGGCTGCTTTGGGGCTTCCGCTGCATCCGAGACCGTAGGCCGGCTAAGCAATTCGCGGACTTCCTCATCAGTTGTTTGCGAAAAATCTTCGTACCACAGGCCGACGGGGTGAAACGGCTCGGGAGTAATGCCGCATATAACGTCGTCCACCAAAGGGCGCAGCGCATCGCAGGTTTCTTTTGATCCGGCCGGCACCGCGACGATGACGCGAGCCGGATTCAGTTGCCAAAGTGCTCGAATAGCGGCCTCCATTGTCATTCCCGTCGCAAGGCCATCGTCGACAAGAATCACCGTGCGTCCGCGAATGATGGGGTGGACGGCCCCGTGCGGCATTGACCTGCCATAGTGGCGTGGGTGAGCCGTAAACGAGGAGGGCCGTTCATGAGAGAGATTGCGATTATCGGTTTGGATTTGGCGAAGAACATC
>JBAUNL010000518.1:0-9032 GCA_049579205.1 Rhodomicrobium sp.
AGAACCTCGTCCAAGTCCTCGGAGAGGAGAAGGACTGCCGCGCCGCGGTTGCGCTGCTCAATGATCTGCGCCCGGATTTCAGCGACGGATGCGAAATCGAGGCCAAAACATGGATTGGCAACGATCAGCACATCGACATCGCTGGAGAGTTCGCGCGCGAGCACGGCGCGCTGCACATTTCCGCCCGACAAATTTTCCATCGGTGTTTCAGGCGATGGCGTCTTTACGCGGTATTTGGCGATGAGTTCCCGAGCCTGCGCTCGCATTGGAGCAGATGACATCCAAAAGCCGTAGCTTGTAATCGGCGGCTTATCGAATGTGCGGAACGCAATGTTTTCCGCCACCGTCATACGAGGCACGGTGGCATTCTTCAGCGGCTCTTCGGGCAGACCGAAAACCTTGAAGCGGTCAAAGTGCTTGCGCTTGGGCTCGAACGTTTCGCCCTTTATGCGAATCTCGCCATTGCGGAGCGGGCGCTGACCAGAGAGAATTTCAACAAGCTCAGATTGGCCATTACCGGAGACGCCGGCGATGCCGACCACCTCGCCAGCATTCACCTTCAGATTCACGCCGTCGATTACAGGCAAACCTTCGTCCCCATCCGCCACGAGGCCTGCCAGCTCCAGAATCGTATCGCTCTTGGGGATAGTCACGCGCGGGGCGCTTTCACGAAGCGTCACGTCGCCGATCATCAGGCGCGCCATTTCTTCCGTGGTCAGATCCGCGACGGCACCGCCGCCCACTTTTCTGCCGCGCCGCAAGATCGAAACCGCATCGCAAAAGGCCGTAACCTCCCGGAACTTATGCGTGATCATGAGCACCGTAATTTCCTGGCGTTCGGCCATGCCCTTTAGGAGCGTCAACATTTCGTCAGCTTCCGAAGGTGTTAGGACCGAGGTCGGCTCGTCCAGAATAATGAAATGCTGATCGAGATAAAGGAGCTTCAGGATTTCGAGCTTCTGCTTCTGGCCTGCCGCAAGCTGGCTGACACGTGTGCTAAGCGGTACACGGAACGGCATCCGGTCCATGAAAGCGGCAAGCTGCTTCTTCTCTGCATTCCAGTCGATCACGAAGGGGGTGTCGGAGCGGCTGATGACAAGGTTCTCTGCCCCCGTCAGCGAAGGAACGAGCGTGAAATGCTGGTAGACCATGCCAATCCCATGCCCGAGCGCGTCGCGCGGATTTTTGACGGTAATCTCATGGTCATTGAGAAGCAGTGATCCCTCATCCGCGTCATAGAAGCCCATGATGCACTTCACGAGGGTGGACTTGCCCGCACCGTTTTCTCCGAGCAGTGCGTGAAACGAGCCCGCCGGGACTTTCATCGACACATTGTCAAGCGCGACCAGGGAGCCGAAGTGCTTCGACATCCCGATGGTTTCAAGCGACGGCGCCCGCTTGGGCTTCGTTTGCGTATGCCCGATTTTCATAATTGCCCCTCAGCGCGCTATGGACAGTTCACCCGGTAAATCCTTCATTCCGCGCTTCGCGCTCGATGACCCAATCATCAGCAATAGCGTGAGAATGTAGGGGGCGGCGTTGAAGAAGTAGTAGCCGTGGGTGATGCCGATAGATTGAAGCGCTGGGCCAAGTGCACCCGCGGCGCCGAACAGAAGGGCGGCCAGTACACAGCGCAACGGATCCCAGCGCGCAAAAATGACGAGTGCGACCGCCATAAGCCCTTGCCCTGACGAAAGACCTTCGTTCCAGGCACCCGGATAATAGAGGGAAAGAAATGCTCCGGCGACGCCGGCGAGAAAGCCGCCGCAGGCAGTAGCAACGAAGCGCACCCGGTCGACGGAAACGCCCATGGCCTTTGCAGCGGGCGCGCTGTCGCCCGTGGTTCGCAGGATCAAACCCCAACGCGTGTTGGCAAAGCCCCACCACAAGAGAAATGCCGTCAGAATGCCTATGAAGAAAAGGGGATTGATATTCAAAGCATTGCCAAAAGCAGTGTAGCCCAAAAGCGCACCCACATCGATCGAGGGGAGCTGCGGCGCGGAGGGCTGAATGTATGGCTTGCCGAAGAAAAAGGCGATGCCGGTGCCGAGCGACATCATGGCGATGCCGATGGCGATGTCGTTGACGCGCGGCAGCTTGCAAATGTAGCCGTGCATTGCCCCAAGGATGGTGCCCACGCAACCGGCGGCCAAGACGCCAAGCCACGGCGAGCCTGTGTTTAGGGAAGTTGCGTAGGCGGTCATCGCGCCAAGTACGAGATTGCCTTCAAGTCCGAGATTGATGCGCCCGGATTTTTCAGTAATGCACTCGCCAAGTGCGACGAACACGAACGGAGTTGACACCCGGACGGCGCCGCCGAGCATGGCAATCAGAACAGTTGTTAGCTCTGCTTCGTTCATGTGCGGTCCAACCCCTTCTTGCCGCTGAATATCGAGAACCGCCCATAGAGCGTCTCTGAGGTGAGAAGAATAACGAAGACAAAGGCGTTCAACACGAGCACCGTCGCGTCAGGTAATCCCATGCGGCGCTGAATGAGTCCGCCCGCGGCTCCGATGCCTCCGAACAGAATTGCAACTGGGACGATGGCAACCGGATTGTGGCGCGCAAGGAATGACACGAGGATGCCGGTAAATCCGTAGCCGGCCGCAAGAGAAGCGTTCGCCCGCCCGAGATTGGCGCCAACTTCGAAGAAGCCGGCGAGCCCGGCGCATGCGCCTGCAATCATGCAGCACGTCACCATGAGCTTTCCGACAGGCAGACCCTGCGCAAGTGCAGCTCGCGGGTTGCCCCCGGTAACGCGCGCAGCAAAGCCGAATTTGGTTCTTGCCATCAGGAAGTAGAGGAGGATCGCGACAACAATTCCAGCCGCGAGCCCCCAATGAACTTCGCTGCCGAGCATCTTGCCGACCATGTAATCAGGGCCGATGGATGGTGTTGAAGGCTTGTTCGAGGATCCTGGATCCCGAAGCGCGCCTTCCACGAAAAAGTTCATGGTGGCAATGGCGATATACGACAGCAAAAGGGACGAGATCGTTTCGTTGACACCCCGGTAGTAGCGCAAATAGCCGGCCAGTCCTACGAGGAGAGACGCGGCTGCCATTGCCGCAATGGCCATAATGATGAGCGTCAAGATAGGAGGTACAACGCCCAGCATGGGAATTGAGATTGCGGCGGCACAGAAGCCACCGATAACGAGCGCTCCCTCGCCGCCGATCAGGATGAGGCCAATACGCGCCGGAATGGCGACCGCAAGTGCTGTTAAGATCAGCGGCGCTGCCCTCTGAAGCGTATTCTGAAAGGAGAAGCTAGTTCCGAACCCGCCACGCCATACGAGCTCGAAGAAGTCTTCGGGAGACTTCCCAACCAACAGAAGAAATAGAGAAAAAAGGGCGGCGGAAAGCGTGAGCGACAGCAACGGAATGAACACATATTCCGAACCGCGCCTCACACGAATCCAAAAATCGGAAGCGGTGGCCTCCCGAGCCGCGAATACCGGCGAAACCGTTTGGACTGTCTCAGTCATAATGCCTGCATCCCCGCGTCTTGGCGTGAGAGCCGGTGCTGACCGGCCGGCAGTTTATGCCGCAAAAGCCATGCCAAAGCGTGGCACTTCGTCTGCGAAAAGAGAACCTCGCCTGGAGTGAAGGGAGTGAAACGGACTGCATGTCAGTCGCTTTCCCCTGACCAAGCTGCGAGGATGGCCCTTTCCTCAGGAGTTATATCGGTGATATTGGAGGGAGGCATTGCACTCGTTAAAACAGCCTGCATGGCAATGTCTTTACGATGCAGGCGGATGTTTTCCGGCGAATCCAGCATAACGCCTTTGGGCGGCCACGCGACTCCTGGCCATAGTGGCTCAGCTGCATGACACATGCTGCACCGGGTCGCAACGACCGATTCCACATCAACGAATGCAACCTTCGCAGGTATGGGAACAGCTGCTTGCGTAGCCTTCGCTGGCCCCTGCATGCTCAGCACGATAATTGCGAATCCGCAGGCGGCAGCCGCTCCAAGGGTCCACCAAAGCATCACATTCTTTCTGTGGCGCATGTTGATGAAATGGCGGATTGCGGCCCCAGCCACGATAATCAGGCTCCAGATCACCCAATTCCAGCGGGTCGCAAATGCCATGGGGTAATGATTGCCGATCATCACAAATATGACGGGCAGCGTCAGATAATTATTGTGCACGGATCTTTGCTTGCCGCGCTTGCCATAAATCGGGTTTGGAGTCTCACCGGCAAGAAGCGCAGCCACTACCTTACGCTGACCGGGAATCACGACCATCAGCACATTCGCGGCCATGATGGTGCCAATAAGGGCACCCAATTCCATAAAAGCGCCGCGGCTCGAAAAGAGCAGCGTAAAAGCGTAGGAAAGGGCTACAAGAAGGGCAAAGCCAATCGCGGCGAGAAGTGCTTCGTTGTTGCCCAATTCCGAGCGGCACATGAAGTCGTAGGCGGCCCATCCGGCTACGAGTATGGCCGCACTCAACAGCGCACCCCATGCCGGAGACAGGTCAAGCACCTCCTTGTCGATCAAA
Source organism: Rhodomicrobium sp. (assembly GCA_049579205.1). Taxonomy (GTDB): domain Bacteria; phylum Pseudomonadota; class Alphaproteobacteria; order Rhizobiales; family Rhodomicrobiaceae; genus Rhodomicrobium. The sequence continues at coordinate 4,505 of JBAUNL010000518.1, forward strand.
TAAAGCGGCGCGCTGAGATAATAGATGGCTATGAGAAGCGCGATTCCGGACAGCCATGTGGTGTAGGCCTCCCATTTGAACCAAGTCAGGTCGTCCGGCATTTTCGCCGGTGCGACCATATATTTGATCATGTGGTAGAAGCCGCCGCCATGGACTTGCCATGTATCTCCAGAGGCGTCGGGGGGAAGGCTCGGGCGCTGCCTAAGGCTCAGATCGAGATGCACAAAATAGAACGAGCTGCCGATCCAGCCTACGGCGGCAATTACGTGCGCCCACCGCAGAAATGCTTCTCCCCAGGCCCAGAGAATGTCCATGTACACACTCCACAGCGTCATTGCATGCGGCGGCCCGGACCGCGGACCGCCGCTGCTACTGCACTACCCTGGAGCGGTCTATGTCAATGAACCAATGATGCCATCGAGAAGATAGTTCATGCTGTTGAGCTCGGGCGCGAGATTGTCGTAGCTCGCTTTCTCGAGCACCACTTTGCCGGTATTGTCCTTGAGCGGCCCATGGAAGATGGGCTCGCTCTTCTTCAGTTTTTCGATGGCCGCTGTAGCCATGGCCTTCGCCTTGTCGGTCGCGCCGGCACCGAACGTTGAGCTGCGAAGCATATCCTTGTCGTACCCGCCAGTCAGCACGTTTGGCAGCGGCTTTCCAGCCTCCAGGTCTGCGGCGAAACTCTTATAGATCGTCTCCCACTTATATTCCGCGCCGGTGATGAAACCTTTGGGCGCCAGAACCGCTTGCGAAGCGTTGTGTCCGCAGGTCTTTACGCCGCGCTTCTCGGCCGTTTCGACGACCACTTTTGGACTGTCGACGTAGCACCCAACGACATCGACACCGGCATCGACAAGAGCATTGGTGGCCTCGGCTTCACGCACCGGCAGTGACCAATCTCCGGTGAAGATCAATTGAACGGTCGCGTTCGGATTAACGGAGCGAGCGCCGGTGATAAATGAGTTGGCCCCGCGTAGAACCACGCCAATTGGCTTCGCCGCGACGTAGCCGAGCTTGCCTGTCTTGGACGATGCGGCAGCGGCGACACCGTTCACGTAATGGGCTTGATCGAGATAGCAATAATAGCTGCCGGCATTGGCCGGATGCTTGTCCTTGTTCCAAAGCGGCGCCGCATGGCGGAATTGCACGTCAGGATACTTCTTTGCCATGTCGATCATGAAAGGATCGAAATAACCGAAGGAGGTCGGCAGGATCAGCTTGGCGCCATCAAGCGTGATCATCGACTCCATGGTCTTGGCGACTGCTATCGTTTCGGGAACATTCTCTTCCTCGACGACAGTGACGCCCGGCACCTGCTTGAGCGCCTTGGCGGCAACGGCGTGCGCTTGGTTCCAGCCGAAATCGTCCCGTGGACCCACATAAATAATGCCAATTGTCAATTTTCCGGCTGCGCTTGCTCTGCCTGCCAAGCCGATCCCGGCAGTTATCGCCGCCACACTGCCCGCAGTTCCCTGGAGAAAAGTCCGCCGATTTATTCTGATACTCATTGTAGTCCCTTCACGTTCTGATTTGTGCCCGTTTTGATAGAATCCATGGCGGTACGCCAACTTCAGCAGAGCAAGTCTCGTGCCAATGGGAATGGCAGATTGTCTACATAGCTGGCATATCGCTTGCTTAGATGCCATTGCAGGAAATTTGCGGGAAGGTGTTTCAATGAGCGGATTGGGTGGTTTGAATAAGGGGCCGGATGGCGTCGTTCTCAGCCTTGTGCAACTCCAGAGCCCGAACGTGGTGACGCCGGCCGACCTTGCGGCGCAAACTGATCGCGTGTGCGCCCTGGTTGAGAAGGCGCGGAAGAACATGACCACGGCGGATCTCGTGGTCTTTCCCGAATATGCGATTCACGGGCTTTCCATGGATACCAATCCCGCGATCATGTGCCGGCTGGATGGTCCGGAGGTCACTAAGTTCCGCGAGGCTTGCTACCGGAATAAGATCTGGGCCTGCTTTTCCATCATGGAGTACAACCCCAATGGCAACCCGTTCAACAGCGGTATCATCCTCGACGACAAGGGCGATCTGAAACTCTATTACCGCAAAATGCATCCGTGGGTTCCAGTCGAGCCTTGGGAACCGGGCGATCTCGGTATTCCGGTCTGTGACGGTCCGAACGGAAGCAAGATCGCGCTCATCATATGTCACGATGGCATGTTTCCCGAAATGGCACGCGAAAGCGCATATAAGGGAGCCAACATTATGTTGCGCACGGCAGGATACACCGCGCCGATCCGGCAGGCTTGGCATTTCACGAACCAGGCCAACGCATTCTGCAATCTGATGTACACGGCGAGCGTGTGTTTGGCAGGATCGGATGGGACCTTCAATTCAATGGGGGAAGGCATGATCGTAGGCTATGACGGCGTGCCGCTTGTGACCGGTAACGGTATTCCCGACGAGATCATCACCGGCGAAGTGCGCCCGAAACTCTGTGATGAGGCGCGCATTCACTGGGGCGTAGAGAACAATATTTATCAGTTCGGACACCGGGGCTATGTAGCGGTGAAAGGAGGCGCCATGGATTGCCCCTACACCTATATGCGCGATCTCGCTGCCGGAAGATACAGGCTGCCTTGGGAGGCGGATGTCAAAATCGCGGACGGGACAAGCTGCGGTTTCCCAGTACCTGTTCGCCACTATGAGCCAGAAGCCACATCCGCCCCGGCAAAGAAGGCCGCGGAATAAGACGGCGATTAGCCGCCTCACAAAGATACCAATTAAATGGCGTGCAGGGCGTAAGGGGACGTGGTCTCCTGGCCCTTGTTTGCGCCTGATCTTATCGCAAAAACGGGTACCCGCTTTTGCGGATCACGCGTTAAGGCAGCCGTGAAACGAAGGCAGCGGAATTCGAGACGGCACCAAAAACGCCGCCCTGCATTTTCACCATCTTGACGGCGGCCGCGTGATTTCCGGCATCGGTCGCGCCGCAGCAATCTTCCAGCAATAGGCATTCAAAGCCGCGATCATTGGCTTCGCGCATCGTGGTGTGAACGCACACATCTGTCGTGATTCCGGTCAGCACGATGTTGCGAATGCCACGTTGCCTGAGAATGAGTTCGAGATCCGTCGCGCAGAAAGAGCCCTTCCCCGGCTTGTCGATGACGATCTCGCCCGGCACCGGCGACAGCTCAGGGATGATTTCCCAACCTGGCTCGCCGCGAACAAGGATTTTGCCGCAAGGCCCTGGATCGCCAATCCCTGCGCCGATACGTTGCGACCGCCAGCGCTTGTTAGCGGGCAGGTCGGACAGGTCGGGCCGGTGCCCTTCGCGTGTGTGGATGACAGTGTAGCCTTTATTGCGCATCGCCTCGAGCAACCTCTTGATCGGTTCGATGGGCGCCCGCGTCAGCGAAAGATCGTACCCCATGGCATCGACGTAGCCGCCTTTGCCGCAGAAGTCCGTCTGCATATCGATCACGATGAGCGCAGTGTTATCCGCACTAAGAACGCCGTCATACGGCCAAGGGTATGGATCTGCTTCAATATAGGTCATGAAAGCCTCGCTGCATGTTCTCTAGCAAGGCTCGCGCCAACAATGCCGAGGCTGCTTCAGGCCTCTCGCGAACATGCAAGCCGGGGAAAGAAGCGAATTATGCACTATTTTGTGGCAGATGACTGAATCTTCGTCACTGCTCCGGTCATGCAGCGGAGGCGCACCTGTTGGCCGGATGCCGGAGCCAATCTCAAGACAGTGCTTAGATGAAATGCAAAAGCAGGCTATGATGAACCTGCTCCTTCCTATGAAGATTTTTCGAGGTGGTTTGGATGACGGAGTCCGCGGAAGGGTTTGCGGTTGCATCGCGCTTTATAAACCTCGCCTCTGCCGCTCTCGGAGCGAAGGCGATTGCTGCAAGCGACGAATTTTTCGGCGCCAAAGAGCGCCTTTTGCAGGACGAGGCCCCTGTCTTCATTTCCGGCAAATATGACGAAAACGGTAAATGGATGGACGGTTGGGAAAGCCGGCGGCGCAGGGGGCCTGGCCACGACAGCTGCATTGTCCGTTTAGCGGCAAGTGGCACTCTCCACGCCATCGACGTCGATACAACCCATTTCACCGGCAACTATCCTCACGCCGCTTCCATCGACGCCGCTTTAACCGAAACTGATTTGCCTGGAGAGACGGCCTGGAAACAGATCGTGGCACCACAAACCCTTCAGGCAAGCCGCCATCATCTGATCAAAATTAAGGATAGAGGCCCTTGGAGCCATCTCCGGCTGAATATCTATCCAGATGGCGGCATCGCGAGGCTTCGCGCCTACGGCATGCCTGACGCCTTGCCCGCGCCGGACGAAGATGGCTTGGTCAATCTTGCTTCTGCCCTTTCAGGCGCGCATGCCGTGGCCTGGAATGACGCCCATTTCGGCAAGCCTCAGCACCTTCTGCTGCCGGGAGTGGGTGCGCGAATGGAGGATGGCTGGGAAACGCGCCGAAGGCGCGAACCCGGAAACGACTGGACCATTATTGCACTTGGCCGGCCAGGCACTATTGAACGCGTTGAAATCGACACGA
>JBAUNL010000519.1:0-2848 GCA_049579205.1 Rhodomicrobium sp.
ACCCAAATCACGAAAAGGAAAATGCCGATGACGAAAAGAAGGGGAATTAGGTCGCCGCTGCTTTGGCCTTTGCGGGCACTTCTTGGCCGCGCTGCCGCGCGCTCCTTCACTGCTTCCGCGTCGCCAAGCAGAACATCGCGAATATCGTGAACGCCAGCCTTGATCCCGCCGGAAAAATCGCCGCGCCGGAAGGCTGGCAGGATTGTATTCTGGATGATGAGTGTTGAAAGAAGATCCGTGAGCTGCGGTTCAAGCCCGCGGCCCACTTCGATGCGGACCTTATGCTCGGTTGGGGCAACAATCAGCACCACCCCATTATTCGTTCCCTTTTGGCCGATGCCCCATGCCCGGCCGAGCTGGTAGCCGAAATCTTCGATTGGGTAGCCTTGCAGCGACTTGGTGGTGAACACGACAAGCTGGTCGCTGGACTTCTGGTCAAGGCCTTTCAAATCCTCCTCTATCGCTGCCTTGTCTGCCGGCGTGATCAACTGCGCCTCGTCCACAATGCGGCCCGTGAGCGGCGGGAATTTAGGATCAGCAGAGGCTAGGCTGCCGGCCAAAACAGTGAGGACGAGCACCAGCATACACACGACAACATTGGAGGACCCCCTCACTCTGTCTCTCTGCCACAAGCTCACCTTGGCGAGCTTGCATTCTAAAGTGGCCGTATCCGCTAGCGGATACGGCAGGGGAGAGAGGGCGCTCAATCCTCCCTCTCCCCTCGGGGAGAGGGTTGGGGTGAGGGGGCGCCTTACCCGGCTTCGCATGTGAGTTTGCTACTGCGTCTTGCGCGGACTGAAATCAACCTTAGGCGTTTGCGTTTCCTGCGGTGTGATGTAGAAAGTCGCCATGTCCTTGGCTGAAGAGTAAAGAACGGATTTCCAGATGCGGCCAGGGAAGGTGTTCAGCTCTGTATTATAGCGCCGCACCGCTTCGATATAGTCTCGGCGTGCGATGGCTATGCGATTCTCGGTACCCTCGATCTGATTCTGCAGGGCGAGGAAGTTCTGTCCGGACTTGATTTCAGGATAACGCTCCGAGACTGCCAGCAATTGGCGCAATGCACCCGTGAGCTGATTTTGCGCCTCCGCGAATTTCTTCATCGCCTCCGGGTTCGTTAGAATGTCGGGAGGCAATGAAATCTGCACCTGTGTCGCCTTGGCCCGTGCTTCCGTTACGCCCGTCAGGACGGACTTCTCCTGATCTGCAAAGCCTCGGACGGACTCGACCAGGTTAGGAATGAGGTCGGACCGGCGCTTATACTGGTTCTGCACCTCCGACCATTTGGCTTTGGCATCCTGTTCGTAGGATGGGATCGTGTTGATCCCGCAGCCCGATAACAAAACTGCAGCGAGAATCAGCGCCGCGAACGGCATAACCCGCATTGGTTGGTGGATGCGCATCCCGCCCTCTCTCAGCTGACTTCAAGATGCTATGAGGTAGTGCCATCAGGGGTATGCTGCAAACCGTACCTTCGAACAAGATTGAGATCTAAATGAAAAAGGCGCGCCATCGCGCGCCAATTCACAATCGCTGAGCTGGGCTTACTTGAGGGGTTCGTAAGGAGTCCCGGTGTGGTAGTTCAAGCCGATCCGAAACGTGTGATATGTATGATCGAAGGTTAGTTGGCCTTCGCTAGTGTCATGGTTACCCGCAGAAGCCGATACGGCAAGGGTAGACCGGCCAAGATCGATATATTGATATTCGGCCTCGAAGGACCAAGCGGGGCTCATGGCGTATTCCAAGCCTCCGCCAACCACATAGCCGGTAGCGGTTTCGTCTTGCTTTGCTGTCTCTGTGTCCACTCCATATCCGCGATGTGTTTTGGTGTCGGTGATCGACAAGAAGTCTCTTACGCCGCCAAAGGCGAAACCGCCTGTGCCATAAACCAAGGTTCGGCCGAAAGAATAGCCAAGGCGCCCTCTCAGGGTTCCGAGATAATCCAGATCGCTTTTAGCATCACCGGTAGCAAAAGAATGATGATCATCACCCGCGACGGCGCCGGCGCTGGCCTTGTCTTCGACGCTTGCGCCTTGAATGTCCGCTTCAATACCGAAGACAATATTTCCATGCTGCCAGTTATAGCCGGCCTGTCCGCCTCCAAACGCCCCATACGGCGAAAAATGGTCCGAGCTGCTTGCAGCGTCGCTGTAATGCTCGGCGTCGATTTCGAGCGTACCCCTGTTCGCGCTCCAAGCCGCTCCCATGTTCACACCGGCGTAGAAGCCGGTCCAGCTTGCGACCGGCACGTAAACTGGTGCGTCTTTCATGCTTTCGGGGGTGTAGACATCCGCAGCAAAGGCGCCGCCGCCCATGCCTAATGTTGCCGCGAGCAGCGCGGCTGCGAGAGTTTTTTGCATCCTATGCATTTCCCTGAGTTGCCCAAAAATCAAACGTTACGCTGACGAAAGCAGGGAAATGATACTTGGATACTTTCGCCCTGCGGCTTCAGGGCTACCGCGATTCCGAGGCGAGAAAAACAAAAAAATACAACCCCAGGTCGCATTCGGTAGAGTGTTGGTGCAGCGATAACACAACCATCTGAGGCTGTAGATAATAAGCCAAAGCCCTTTTGCGATCTTAGACAAAGAAAGAGCAGCGCAGGTCGTGCGCCGCTCGCCTGCTGAAACCCCGTGATGACGTACAGAATGTTTCGCACAATTGATTGAGGGCTGGCGGCCCCGACTCAGGCTCAAGTGGTGGTGGCTAAACGCAACCACGAGAGCAAGAGAGGGAAGCCACCATGAATGAGGATACGCCGATTCCGGGAGCGCTCAACAATGTGATCCGGATCGATGACGAGCGGATTAAAGGCCATCTCGACCGGGTTGTTCGGGGCACGGTCGAG
>JBAUNL010000520.1:0-5591 GCA_049579205.1 Rhodomicrobium sp.
CCCAGGGGTCATCGGTCATGCTTGGCGCCGTGGCGTGTCACGCCCTGAGCATTGGGCTGGGCTGGCCCATTAGTGCTGCCGTGCCCCTGGCGCTCGTCGCTTGTGCGGTTTGGGGCCTCATCGTCGAACGGATCGCAGTGCGCCCCTTCGTCACGCGCGGCACGAATGCGTGGCTGATGGCGACCGTTGCGCTTGGTATCGTGCTCGACAACGTTATGATGGTGCTGTTCGGCAAAGAGCCTCGCGCTCTTCCGTCTGCACTGGCTGACGAACCTTGGGTAATCGGCAGCGCCGGGGTTTTCCCATTGCAGGTTCTAATCCCAGTGGTCGGGCTGGGCCTCGCGTGGTTGCTGCACCTTGCGATGCGGAAAACAGGGCTCGGCCTGAAGCTCCGAGCCGCGGTCGATAATCCCGACGCAGCCCGGCTGATGAGCATCAACGTGACTTTGCTTATCGCGCTCACTTACGCCGCAGCCGCGGTTCTTGCCGGCATCGGCGGCATTCTGATCGCCCCCCTTTATAACGTTGCCTACGATATGGGCACATTGTTCGGTATTAAGGCATTCGCCGTCGCCATTCTCGGCGGTCTTACAAATCCTTGCGGGGTCGTTATTGCTGGATTCGCCTATGGGCTTGTGGAAGCCTGCGCTACTGCCTGGCTCGGTTCGAGCAGCACCCAGATCGTTACTTTCACAGCGGTCATCGCTGCCCTAGCGTTGGCGCCGGCCGGATTGTTTGGCGGTAGGAGCAGGGTGCGCGTATGAGGAGCATCTTGGTTCTGGCGGCGACGCTCCTCGCTGCTGCCGCCGCCGCAGTATGTCTTCTTGCACCAGGCTATTACGCTTTCTTGCTCGGTACGCTGGCAACAACGTGCCTGGCGGCTATCGGGTTGAACATTCTGCTGGGGCTTGCTGGCGAAGTCTCACTTGGTCAGGCCGGCTTCCTATCGCTTGGTGCTTATGGCGTGGGGGTCCTCACAACGAAGGCCGGTCTCGGGTTCTGGGAAGCATTGCCGCTGGCTGCGCTGCTTGCTGGGGCGATATCGGCGATCCTGTCCATTCCCGCTCTGCGCGTTACGGGCCCCTACCTCGCAATGGTCACGATCGCCTTCGGGTTCATCGTCGACTCTGTCTCGATCGAATGGCAAGGCCTCACTGGGGGCGCAAGCGGCATAACCGGCATTCCAGGTCCCTTCGGAACGGGTGGCACCGCGCTGTTCGCCTGTCTGCTTTGCGGACTAGCGTTGGGCTTATTCCATCTCTTTGCACGAAGTCCAGCCGGCCTTCAGATGCAGGCAGCCGCTTCAGCTCCGGCGGCCGCCCGTAGCATAGGAATTGGATTGCTTCCGCTTCGCACGCTGGCCTTCGTCCTTGCCGCTTCGGCTGCAGGGCTGGCGGGAGGACTGCAAGCAGGTCTCACCGGTTTCATAGCACCAAGCTCGTTTCCTTTCTCAGAATCCATCTTATTGCTCCTTGTTGTTGTCCTGGGCGGCGCGGGCTACACGCTTGGCCCGCTCGCGGGCTCGGCAGTCGTGGTTTTGCTTCCGGAGGTGCTGGGCGGCCTGGAGGAATACCGGCTGCTCGTTTTCGGCGCTGGCTTGTTAGCCGTGCTCTGGGCAGCCCCGCGCGGTATTGCCGGTGTCCTTGCCCAGATTACGATGCAACGGTCAGAGCACAGTTGCGAACCGGACATCACCCCGGCTCTGGCGTACATCGCTCGATCAAAGGGCGGCCTGGAAGCGAGCAGCGTCTCTGCCGCGTTCGGTGGAGTGCTTGCCGTTTCCGGCGTTGATTTCATCGCCAAACCCGGCCGCGTTACGAGCGTGATCGGCCCCAACGGAGCCGGCAAGACAACCTTGCTGAACCTCATCAGCGGCTTCCTCCGCCTTGACTCCGGCAGTGTACGGATCGATGGAAAGGCGATCACGGCTGAGCCCGCACACCGCGTCGCGCGGAAGGGTCTCGCCCGCACGTTTCAAACCGCGCAGCCCTTTGGAACGCTGAGCGTGCTCGACAATGTCCGTCTTGGCTTGCTGCACGGTTCCTGGCGCGGGAGAGCGCCAGCGGCGCTCGCACGATCATTTCTTAACTTTGTCGGATACTCTGGGCCGCAGACGAGGCTCGCATCGGCGCTGCCGCATGTGGACCGGCGTCTCTTAGAGATTGCGCGCGCGCTCGCCACGTCACCTTCGGTCATCCTGCTCGATGAACCAGCCGCGGGCCTCGGCGATGCCGATACGGCTAAGCTGGGCGCGCTCCTTCAAAAGCTCGCCCGTGCTGGCATCGCGGTCGTGCTCGTGGAACATGACATGGGGCTCGTCATGTCCATCTCCGACGAAATCACCGTCCTTGATGCCGGAAGACGCATTGCCTCTGGGGCGCCCGCCACTGTGCGCGCCGATCCTGTTGTCAAGGCCGCCTATCTCGGCGGATCTGCGCCAGCGTCGCGGAACACTGCCGCGCAGGCGGGAGAGACACTGCTCAAGGTCCGGGATCTTCGCGCCGGCTACGGACCACTCCCCGTTCTGGATGGCATTACGCTCGAAGTGGGCAGTGGCGAGACCATTGCCGTGCTGGGACCCAATGGTGCGGGCAAATCGACTCTCATGAAGGCGTTTAGTGGCCTTATTCGCCCAATAGGAGGCCAGATTGTTTTTGACGGGATCAATATCGCCGCTCTACCCGCTCACCGGGTAGCAGACGCGGGCCTGGTCCTGGTGCCCGAAGGCCGGCAGGTTTTCGCAAATCTGACGGTCGCCGAGAATTTGCGCTTGGGCGCGACACGCCGCGGCGGCCTCGATCCCGAGGAAATCGAACTTATGCTGGAACGATTTCCCAAGCTTCGCCCACGGCTGCACACGGCGGCGGGGCTGTTGTCGGGCGGCGAGCAGCAAATGCTCGCGATTGGCCGCGGTCTCCTGGCACGGCCTAAGATTCTACTGCTCGACGAACCGTCGCTTGGTTTGGCGCCGGCGATCGCGTCAGAACTGTTCCAACAGCTGGCGCGCCTGCGTGAAGAAAACACGACCTTAGTGATCGTCGATCAAATGGCGGACCAAGTCCTTGGCATTGCAGACCGTGGCTATGTGCTGGCGGGAGGCAAAGTGGTCGCGCAAGGCACTGCCGTTGAATTGCACAATGCGGGCCTGGACGATGCTTATCTTGGCGCCCATCCCGGAGTGCAGAGCTGATGGACCTGATCATTAGGGACGCCATAATCGCGCAGGGTATCGAGCTTCATTCGGTGGATATCGGCATTGCAGGAACCAAAATTGTAGCCGTGGCGCGCGCCCTTCAGGTGGAAGGGCCGGAGCTAAACGCAGCAGATTGTCTGGTCGTACCCGGCATGGTGGAAACCCATATTCATCTCGATAAGACCTGCATCCTTGACCGCTGTCGGACCGAAGAGGGCACTGTTGCCGAAGCCGTGCTCGAAACCGCCGCCGCCAAGTGCGCCTTCACGGTTGAAGACGTTTACGCCCGCGGCAAGCGCACATTGGAACGCTGCGTCACGCAAGGCACCATGCGCATGCGTACGCATGTTGAGGTCGATCCGGGCATCGGTATGATCGGGTTTGAGGGCGTGGCGCAGTTGGCCGGCGACTACGCCTGGGCGATGGATGTGGAGCTGTGCGTGTTTCCCCAGGAGGGTCTGACCAACAATCCGGGCACCGAGGAATTGCTCATCGAGGGCTTGCGAAGGGGCGCAAAGGTCATTGGCGCAGTTCCCAATTTCGACACCGATCCCCGCGGCCAGATTGATAGAATATTTGCAATCGCTCGCGATTTCGGGGCCGATATTGACATGCATCTCGATCCTGCCGAGACGGCCGAAGGGATGCAAACCGAATATGTCTGCCGCAAGACAGAAGAGTATGGCTGGGGCGGCCGCGTGGCCGTCGGTCACGTAACCCAAATGTCGTTATTGCCGCCAGACCGCTTCGAAGCAATCGCGGCGAAGCTCGCGCGCGCCGGGGTTGCGGTGACGATCTTGCCCTCGACCGACCTTCACCTCATGGGGCGCAGCCATAGCCACAGCGTGCCTCAAGGAGTTGTGCCGGCGGAGCCATTGCGCGAAGCCGGTGTAACCTGCTCGATCTCGACCAACAACGTCTTGAACCCGTTCACGCCCTACGGCGACTGCTCGCTGATCCGAATGGCCAATCTTTACGCGAACGTCTGCCACGTGGCCCGGCCTACCGATCTTGCGGGGTGCCTCGACATGATCACGGCGTCGGCGGCGAAGCTGATGCGCCTGGAAGATTATGGCATCGTGACAGGCGCAGCGGCCGACCTCGTCGCTCTTGACGCGAGCAATCCGGCCGATGCGATTGCGATGCTCGCCCAGCCATTATGGGGCATCAAGCGCGGCCGCTTATCATTCACGCGGTCGCGCGCTGAGCTTTATCCGCCCACATGAAAATTAAGTAGTTCGAAACATCGACCCGCAGTCTCGTAGAGATCCCAGACCCTATGGCTGCGCAGTACCAGTAAGTCACACACCTATCGATCAAGGGGACCCTGCGCCTTCAGTCCGGAGCCGGGACCGGACGAATCGCTGGATCACTGCAAATATCATGGCAGTGGAGACACCAAACAGCAGTAACCCATTGGCTGCTTCAAGTGGCCCCAAAAGTTTCCAGGAAGCGGACATGACAACATCGCCGTAGCCCAAAGAGGTATAGTTCATTGCCGAGTGACAGAAAGCTGCGGCAAAGCGAGTGAATTCGCCGCAAAGGCTTAACACTACTGCCCAGATCGCCATCTCCGCCACATGAGCTACGAGTGCAACCTGCGTGACCGTGGCTATGATGGTCAGGTCTCTCCAGAACCGGATGCCTGCGCGCCCAAGGCGGTATTCGCGGGTAACAATATAAAGCACCGCTATCAGAGCAAGTCCGTGAACCACAATTGTTGTTAGGGTCGTCACAAGCGACACCAGCAGCGGGAGCAGAAGTGCAGCATCTTGGGATTGAGCAGGGGGCATACCTAGTTATGATGGTGGCGAAAGCTTAGATTTGCCCTACCGGCGGTTCGTCTGCAGGCAGGTGACCGTCTACACTGCTGTTTCTGCTCCTTGGCAAGAAGTGCGTGATTTGTGCATTTTTCGGAGCTACCCTGCCTCGGAATTGCCGCGGGCGTGGGACTTAAGAAGAGAGAGGTCAGTTTTGCTCGGGGTGCTTAGCTCGCTTTGCTCCACATACCGCGCATGCGCTCTCGAATATCCACTCGTGCGTTTGACTTCGGAGCCTCGTCAGCCGTCGAACTTGCCACGGGCCATGTGATGCGATTGAAGTGACCGCAAAGGCTCGCTGGAATGAAGCGTGTGCGCCCCGCATAAACGTGCCTATCGCCGCTGCGAGATTGCTGATGTGTATAGAAGCGCTGCGGCACGATAAGATTGAGTTCATCCTTGGCGCGGGTCATGGCGACATATAGCAGCCGCCGTTCCTCTTCGATTTCGTCGCTTGAGCCGGTCGCAAGATCGGAGGGAATGCAGCCATCGACGACATTCAAGATCGAAACCGCTTTCCATTCCTGGCCCTTGGCGGAATGAATTGTCGAGAGAATGAGATAGTCTTCATCGAGCAA
>JBAUNL010000521.1:0-3735 GCA_049579205.1 Rhodomicrobium sp.
CAAATGCGATGCTATCGCCGTCATGATCTTGCCCCCGCAAACGAATCATGACCCTTCCATATAACTGCTTCGAATCCCGAGCGGAATCCCATGCGCGCGGCGACTCAATCAGTCGGATTCGGTATAAAGGGTGGCGGTAGCGAAATCGGCTAAGGCCAGCGGCGTCTCGCAGGCTCTGGTTCGTTGGCGGAAGAGTGATCCTGCATTGATTGTCATCGCGGCGTCTTCACATCCGGAGATTTTCCTTTCTCCATAAAAAAACCCCAATGAAAACCAGGGTTTTGTCGCATTTTCATTGTTGAAATCGCGTCAACTCAGAAGTTCATGAGAAAGGCTGCGATGCTTCCAACATATCAAATTCGCAAACTGCCAGGCAACCTTCCCGGTGGTGTCTGGGAGGTTGTTTTTAAGTTCGAAACCGGACGTATTGAGCAGTGGATTGGGTTTAACAGTGAAATCGAAGCCCGCAATTGGGCGGAGAAAAAGTTGCTCCGGATTGCACCAAACCAAGGCCTAAACTCCGCAGCCTAACCCTTCTTACCTTTGGCAGTGTTCGGCGGTCTTCACCTATTATATTGGCAAAAAGTAGCTGCCATCTCGTTTATTGCTCGCCGTTGCCCACGAGCACGAAGGGCGCCCAGATGCTCGGATGATCCCAGCCATTGCCTTGGCTGATAAGCGCGGATATGGAACGGCGCAGCGCCTCGGCGCGGCCGATCTTCGGTTCGGCCTTCATGGCCTTGATGGCGCCCGTAGTGATCGCCACGGCGGCATCGGAATTGACCTCCCAATGCGAAACCAATAGCGACCGCGCACCCGCATAGAAAAAGGCCCGCGCGAGACCTGAAAGCGCCTCGGCGCCCTGGCTCGAACCCGCCGCCGTATTGCAAGCCGACATGACCATCCAATCGGCGTTGAGGTTCAATTGCGCCACCTCCGAAGCCGTGAGAAGGCCATTATCCTCCTCGCTGGCTTTTCCTGCTTCCGGCGGGGCGTGAGCAGCAGCGCGGGCTCGGCCTTGCTCGTGGCAAAGATCGCGGCCTGGCCTGCGAGCAAACCGTGAGTGGCGAAGTGGAGGACGCGCGCCCGGGGCGCTCTTTCCGGTAGCTTACGCCCAAGCATAAGCGAGGTGCACATGGCTGGACAATTGGATGAACTGGAGGATGTCGCGAAGCGCCTCACGGAGATAGCCGGGATACTTAGAAACCTGGATTTGGGGTCCCCGGAAGCGGAAGAACCTGCGCGAGAACTCCAGAAGCGACTTGAAGGCATCAGAGCGCGGATGGGTAAACTCCTCTTGCTTAGCAAGCAGAAAGGCCCCAAGGACGGCCTGCATTAGTTCTGCCGGGATAGCGGCAGGTGTATCAGAGATGTCTCCAGATGGTATGTAAACGTGAGCCCAGGCATAGCTCAAGGGCCTGATGCTGCTCTCGCGATAATCCCCGAGACCCTGGGTTGCGAACCTCCAAAGCAAATCTGCCGAACGCGGCAGGCCAGTGGTAGCAAAGATCATTGAGCGAGGTGGGCGTCCCGCAACACGGAGTGGTGACGCTTAGATCGGCAAAGCGCGTTTCCCATGCCTTATTCATTGCCTTGATCCACCAATTCTGGGCATCGTGGCCACAGTTGGGGCAGCTTACGCCCTCCAGATCGCAGTCCGCACCGAAGAAGCTCACCGAACTCTCAAATCGCGGAGTTACCTGGTCTGCTCTCGGAAAGAAGCGCAGCAGCATCTCAATGCAGCGTTGAGCCGCTTCGGCGGTCGGGGTCCATTCGGCATCGTGTGGTACTAATACTATCCAATTATCGGACATCAGGATGACCCTCGGACGCATCTGGAACTTCAAACCAGGGAACCGTCAAGAGCGGAGTGGCCAGATGGCTCTCATGGTGAGGGGGTCCGTCAGGACGGGCGAAGGGGCCACCGATTGGGTCTTGGAGGGGTAAAGCTTTTCCGCCGTTCATTCGAGGCATTGCCCGCAGGCTTGATGGTCATAATTCGCCAACCACTATGGTATCTCGTCTTCCACGCTGATCAGCAGCGCGCAAGCCAGCGGAAGCCGAAGCAATAGTTGCGCCCCCGTCCTCTCTCCGCTAACCATCAAGCACGCGCATCTAGAAAAAGAAAAGTCGTGCGCGCTTAAACCAGGGAGAGCTATTCATGAAGCCCAGAGCGTTTCTAGCAGGAGCCTTCGTAGCAGTTCTTTCCATATCGGGCGCATTCGCACAAACCACTACGTATAAGATTGATCTCAAAAGCTCGGAGGAAGTTCCGCCAAACACGAGCAAGGGCACCGGAACAGCGGTCGTGACCTACGATCCTGCGACCAGGCTGCTGAAATGGGAAGTTACCTATTCCGGCCTGACCGGTCCCGCTACGATGGGTCACATTCACGGCCCCGCGGAACCTGGAAAAAACGCGCCTGTAGTCATCCCCTTTGCAAGGGTGGATAGTCCGATCGAAGGGTCTGCGACCTTAACCGATGCGCAAGCCGCTGAACTAAAGGCAGGTACCTTGTACATCAACATTCATACCGCTGAAAACAAAGGCGGCGAAATCCGGGGTCAGCTTACGGGCGGGAAGTAGTTAGCACTTCGAATCATTATTGAGCTCGCGAAGCTTCCACAACATGCTTTGCGAGCGACTCATACGAATGGAAGGCAGTGCCTGATCTCTCCGCAAGGCACAGCGCGGCAAAATGCTGTTCTACATCAGCCGGAAGGATGGCCTGCCACTGACCCTCGCTGGGCTTTAGGAGCGTCGGGGCAAGGATAAGCTCTTGAGCCGCGTCGTCGTCACACAGAGGCATGCGACGGGGTTCGCGATCTTCGTGACCCCATTGCCGGTGATGCTCGATGCGGGCGGTGTCGAGGGATGGCTGAGCGGCGGAAACTCCGCTGTGAGCTGCGATACAAGAAGTGTAGGCGGGGGCCTTTTTATGCTGGAGGTTCCCCTCGGACAGTTTCTATGTGGAAGGCGCCGCGACCTTTCGCGCCCCACTGAGGACCTTGTTCGCAGCAGTGGATACAGCCTTGGCTTCCTGCGCCGTGATGCGCCCAGCTCGCAGATCGTCCAAGGCATCAAAGAGAATATCTCGCAATTCGTCGCCGTCGCGCGCTTCTGAGGGGTTGTATTTAGGCTTTGGTTCCTCTGTCATGGGCAAACTTCTTTCTTTCGAGATCGTCTGTTCGGCGCAATT
Organism: Rhodomicrobium sp.; assembly: GCA_049579205.1. Taxonomy (GTDB): domain Bacteria; phylum Pseudomonadota; class Alphaproteobacteria; order Rhizobiales; family Rhodomicrobiaceae; genus Rhodomicrobium. The sequence goes on from JBAUNL010000521.1 coordinate 3,201, forward strand.
ACATGGCGCCCGCGAGGTGCGCCGTACGGAATCTATTAACCAAAAACCTTAAAATACTAACCCGGCGCAACGAGCATTACAACAATCAGCGATTGAGAGCCGCACCGGTATCTGCGGGGGCGCCGTGTGGCGACATCGATAAAGCAGTGCAGCTGGCGCCGGTATCGCCCAAGGTGAACAGCCCGCGCTATAACGAGCCGGACCACATCGAAGCGATGATGGCCTAGTGCGCCTCAACCGTCCAGCTGCTGTGCGCAGCTTCTCAACCTGCCTGGAGAGCTCACCAAACAGAAACGGCGCCCGAAGGCGCCGCCGTGATTGACCAGATGGGGTCTGGTTATTTCAGAGGCTCGTAGCCGCGATCGAAGTGATAATTCAAGCCGATGCGGACTGTGTTATAAACGTGCTCCGCGTCGAGAGTGGCGCTCGAAAGACCGGCGGTTGTGGAAAGCTTGTCGCTGCCGAGATCGATATACTGATATTCGATCTTGGCTGACCAGCGGGGGTTGAACAGATGTTCTACGCCACCGCCGAG
>JBAUNL010000522.1:0-2184 GCA_049579205.1 Rhodomicrobium sp.
TCTTAAGATCGCTGACGCTGCCGCGCCGGTTTTCTTCATCCTGATTGCGTCTTCGTTCGCCGCGCTGATCTATGCTCATGTCCTGTCGGATTTCTCCGTCGCGAATGTTTATGAGAACTCGCATTCTGCGAAACCACTACTTTACAAGATTTCGGGGGTGTGGGGAAACCATGAAGGCTCAATGCTTTTGTGGGTGTTGATCCTGTCCGTTTTCGGCGCCGCTGTCTGGCTCTTTGGCGCCAATCTGCCCCTTGATTTAAGAGCGACTGTCCTGGCCGTGCAAGGCGCCATTTCCGCGACATTCGTGATATTCATCGTCGCGACTTCCAACCCCTTCCTACGCATAGCCACTCCGCCGGCCGAAGGCTTGGGGCTCAATCCCATCCTCCAGGACCCGGCGCTCGCGATCCATCCGCCGCTGCTTTACACGGGCTATGTCGGGTTCTCGATGGCCTTTTCCTTTGCGATCGCAGCGCTAATCCTCGGCCGGATCGACTCTGCCTGGGCGCGCTGGGTGCGGCCTTGGACGCTTGGGGCCTGGATTTTCCTTACGATCGGGATCGGCGTTGGATCGTGGTGGGCCTATTACACGCTTGGCTGGGGCGGGTGGTGGTTCTGGGACCCGGTAGAGAATGCGTCGCTGATGCCGTGGTTGACGGGAACCGCGCTTCTGCACTCTTCTATTGTGATGGAGAAGCGCGATAGCCTGAAGGCTTGGACCGTCCTACTGGCCATTCTGACATTCAGTTTCAGCCTGCTGGGCACCTTCCTCGTGCGTTCGGGCGTGCTCACTTCGGTCCATTCCTTCGCGTCCGATCCCATGCGCGGCGTGTTCATTCTCGCCATCGTGAGCGTCTTCACGGCGGGAGGACTTGCGCTTTTCGCATGGCGGGCAAGCACGCTTTCCGCTGGCAGCACGTTCTCTTTGATCTCGCGGGAAAGCAGCCTTGTGCTGAATAATCTGCTTCTGACTGCCTCTTGCGGGATCGTGCTCGTCGGAACGCTTTACCCGCTGGCGCTGGAAGCCGTGACCGGCGACAAGATCTCGGTCGGTGCGCCTTTCTTCAATGTCACCGTCGTCTGGCTTTTCATGCCGCTTTTGCTGGTTGTCTGCTTCGGCATATTTCTCGCCTGGAAGCGAGGCAATATTCGGGAAGCGGCGCAGCGGCTAATCGTGGCGGTGGGAGCGGCTGCGATTGCCGGCTTCGCGGCCAGTCTCGTTGGCGGGGCAAGCTTTAAAGCCATTCTCGCCATGTCCTTGGGGGCTTGGGTTTTGGCCGGCTCGATCTGGGAAGTGCTATGGCGCGCGAAGTTCCCCCAAGTCTCTATTGCAGAGACCTATCGCCGGATTCGGAATATGCGGCGGGGTCAGTTCGGAGCGACGCTCGGGCATATCGGACTTGCCGTTACAGTCATCGGTGTGGCGGCAGCCAGCTCCTGGAATGTTGAAAATCTGACCGTGATGAAGCCTGGGGACACCACAAAGCTCGCCGGCTATGAGCTCACTTTCAAGGATGTGTTCGAGCGCGATGGGCCGAACTACGCTGAACTCGCAGGGGCGTTCGAGCTGAGAAGTGGCGGCCACCTGATCGGAACCCTTATTGCTTCCAAGCGCCGATACGAAGCGCCGCCGCAAGCAACCACGCAGGCCGCCATATCTCCGCGCCCGCTTGGTGACGTTTACGCGGTGCTTGGCGATCGGCTCGACGGCGGGGCTTACGCCGTAAGACTTTATTTTCACCCCTTTGTGCGTTGGATCTGGGGCGGCGCTCTCATCATGTTCCTTGGAGGCTTGGTCTCCCTGCTCGATCGGCGAATGCGCATTGGGCTGCCGCAACGGGCGGCAAGGGCGCCCATGGTACCGGCGCCGGCGCCAGCGGAGTAATCAATGCGCAAGCGTCTGCTGGCCTTCCTCGCGTGCTTTGTTTTGGTCTTGTCCTTTGGGCCCGTTCAGGCGATCGACCCGCAGGAGCAGCTCAAAGACCCGGTCCTGGAAAAACGCGCCCGTGAGATTTCGGCCGGGCTTCGTTGCCTGGTCTGTCAAAATCAGTCCATCGACGACTCGGACGCTCCGCTTGCGCGCGATTTGCGGCTCATCGTGCGCAAGCGATTGGAAAAAGGCGACAGCGACTCGCAGATTATCGACTATCTCGTTGCCCGCTACGGTGAATTCGTCCTTTTGAA